>NZ_JBFAPI010000021.1:39496-121093 GCF_040676615.1 Asanoa sp. NPDC049573 | reverse complement strand
GTTGACTGCCGCTGACGTGACTGAGGCGCGTCTGGTGTTCGAGTTGGGGATTATCCCGTTGTTGGTGGAGCGGGCGACTGATGAGGACATCGCTGGGTTGCGTGAGTTGGTCGGGGTTCATAAGGCGGCGCTCGATCGTGGCGAATATGACATGTCGATGTCGGCTGATTTCCATGTTCGGGTGGCTGCGTGTACGCATAACCCGGCTATCGAGATGCTCGTGCAGTCGTTCCATGGTCCGTTGTTGATGTCGTTGGTCGAGGCGAAGGTGACCGCGCCGCTGATGGGCCACAAGGGCACACAGGAGCATGCCGAGTTCATCCGCGCGATCGCCGCCCGCGACGCCGACCGGGCCATCGCGATCATGACCAAACACCTGAAGCGGACCGCGGACCGCGTCCGCCGCGCCGGATAAGCCACAGCTTGATCTTCAACCCATCGCCGCCGTGGTACAGCGCGTCGTGGTGGAACGCGCGGCTCCGACCACGTCGGGAGCAGGGCCTGGCCCGCCGCGACTGGCGACCGGATGAGCTGTTCGCACGGTCGTTGATCGATGAGTACGCGATCTGATCGGTGCCGGCCGAATCATTGAGTCACTCATCGGAGCGGCTCGCCTCGTTCGAGGGCGGCGATCTGGTCGAGCCGGCGCTGGTGCCGCTCGCCCTTGAAAGGCGTGGACAGCCAGGTGGAGGTTATGGCCACGGCCTCCGCCGGCCCGATCACCTTCGCGCCGAGGACCAGCACGTTGGTGTTGTTGTGGGCGCTGGAGATCTCCGCGAGGAACGTCGAGTGACAGAGGCCGGCGCGGATGCCGCGAATCTTGTTGCTGGCGATTGCCTCGCCGCCACCCGTACCACCGATGATGATGCCTCGCGCGGCGTGCCCGTCCGTGACCTGCCGGGCGACGTCAGCGCATAGGGGTGGGTAGTCGACGATCTCGGTGCCGTGCGTGCCGCGGTCGTCGACCTGATGTCCCTCGGCGGTCAGCCACTCGACGAGCGTGGCCTTCATCGGGAGGCCGTTGTGATCGGCGGCGATCGCGATTCGCATGTCAGGTCCTCAGGCCGTCAGGTCATGGGTGGACCAGGTGCCCGTCACGGTCCTGAGCTCGGTCATGTGTGGCATGATAATCGTTAGACCTTAAGACCAACAGGCTTCATCTCGTCGAAATGGACCCCTATCGTGGGCGGTGTGCCGGGCCCACCCTCGCCTCATAGTGGCGCACGACGGACCATCGCGCTCGCCTGCCGGGTGCTCGCCAACGCCGGCCTCGCGGATGACATCCTCGGTCACGTGAGCTTGCGGCTCGGGCCCGACCAAATGCTCGTACGATGCCGTGGCCCCGAGGAGGAGGGGCTGCTGTTCACGCGCGACCAGGACGTGCACCGCGTCGACCTTGACGGCCGGGCTGACCTCCCGCCTGGCTGGACCGTGCCGAACGAACTGCCGATCCATGGAGAGCTGCTGCGGGCGCGCCCCGAGGTGGACGCCGTCGTGCACTGCCATCCGCTGGCGGTCCTCGTAGCCGGCGTCGAGGAGATCCCGCTGCGCCCAGTCTTCGGCGCCTATCACATCCCCGCGGCCCGTCTGGCCCTCGACGGCGTCCCGGTCTACCCGCGGGCCGTACTGGTCCGCCGCCCGGAGCTCGGTCGCGAGCTGGTCGAGGCGATGGGTTCCTCGACCGTGTGCCTCATGAAGGGCCACGGGATCGCCACGGTCGGGTCCGGCCCGCACGCCGTCGAGCAGGCGGTGGCCCGCGCATTGACACTGGACGCGCTCGCGAAGGTCAGTGTGGAACGGGCCCGGCTCGGGGACCGCGCCCGTGACCTCACGCCGGAGGACGTCGCCGAGCTGCCGGACCTGGGCTCATCGTTCAACGACCTGAACATCTGGCGGCACCACCTCGCGCGGCTGCGGCTGGCCGGGCTCGCGCTCGGCTGAGCGGGCGCCGCGACTGCGGCGCAGTCCCTTCCACGCCGCGCGACAGCAAGGGCGGCGCCGCATCCGATCGATGCTGGGCAGAACGATGACGACGCGGGACGCCGCTCCGGACCACTACTTTCCTTCGGGAACCTGGCCCTTGATCTCGTCGTAGCCGACCTTGGCGGGCGCTGCCGTCGGCGCGTAGATCACGCGGAGCACGCCCGTCGGGAACGCCTCCGTCGCGATCACCCGCAGGTGGTAGGGAGCGTCGCCCTCGTCGAACAGCTTGCGGCCCTTGCGTGCTGCCACCGGGTGCACGAGCAGGCGCAACTCGTCGACCAGGCCCGCGGCGAGCAGTTGCTGCACCACCGAGATCGAACCGGGGATGAGGATGCCCCGGACACCGGGATCCGCCTTGAGGGCGGTGACGGCCTCGACCAGCTCGCCGTCGAGCAGTTCGGAGTTTCGCCAGGTGAACTCCAGCGGCTGGCGGGACACGACCACCTTGCGCACGTCGCCAAGGTGCTTGGCCATCGGCGCGTCTTCGCCTCCCGCGGCCTCTCGGTCAGGCCAGGCGCCCGCGAAGCTGTCGTAGGTTTCCCGGCCGATGAACAACACGTCAGCGGTGTCGTAGTCCTCGCTGACCGCGCGGCCCATGTTTTCGTCGAAGTAGGGGAAATGCCAGTCCGGGTCGATCTCCGCCACACCGTCGGCCGAGATGAACAGTGTCGAGATGACCTTTGCCATTGCGTTGCCCCCTGCGTCGATGGTCGGTCGGACCCGATGCAGTATTTCAAACCCGGGACGAGCCTGGACGCCAGGTGGGCCCGAGGGCGGTCAGGGAAGGTCGACCGGGCCGTAACGCGTCTGCGCGGCCCTGGTCTGCAGGGCCCAGTAGCGGTCGCCGTAGGACCAGTGCCACCACTCCGTCGGGTAGTTCACGAAGCCGGCCGCGCGCAGCGCCGCACCGAGAACATAACGGCTGTGCCGTGCGGCCGGCGCGATCTGCGCCGCGGCCGTGAAGCAGGCGTTGCCGCTCGCCACCGGGCTGTCGTTGACCGCCGTGCCCATGTCGACCTCGCGGCCGGATGCGTCGACCAGTGTCAGGTCGACCGTGCCGCCCGTGCTGTGCGGCGCCACCGACGGTGGCGACACATACTTGCTCGCCTCCACGTGCAGCCGCGACGGGTCCCACTGCGGATAGCGCGACCGCAACTCGTCCTGGTAGCCCGAGAAATACCGCTGCTGCAGCGACAACGGCCGGTAGGCCTCGACGACCAGCAACCGCAGCCCGTCCGGCAACGAGCGCTGCGCGGCCAGCAGCCGCCGCACCGCGTCCTCGCGCAGGTGCGCGTAGGCACCGCGCGGGTCGGCCAACCGGTCGTCGACCCGCAACTCGGCGACGGTGCGCAGGTCGACCAGCGGTTCGCCGACCTCGCCCAGCGGGATCGCGGAGATGCGCGGGTCAGACAGCAGGATCACGGGACGGCTCCGATCGTTTGTGAGGTAGGTCGAACAACCACCGCGCCCCGACCGTCACCAGTCCACGATGGATGGCCAGGCTCGCGGCGATCACCAGCGCGGTGACCATGACGGGATAGCCCGGCGAGATCAACAGTTGGGCGCCGCCGCCGAGCCCGGACAGCGGCCGGAGCAGGACCCGGTGCAGCAGCGCCAGCACCGGCATGTGGATGACGTAGACGGGCAGCGTGACCCGACCCAGCCGGACCAGCGGGGCGCGCAGCCGCGACCGGCGCGCCACGCGGGCTGCCGCCGTCACGCCGAACACCACGGCCACCACCGACACCAGCGGCCACACGCCGAACCAGGTCTGCGCGCCGGCGGCCGCCATCGCGACGAGGACGATCGCGTAGGCCGTGAAACTGAGCACCAACCGCCTGCGGGTCGCGCCGGCCGCCAGCCGCTCGATCGACGGACGCAGATAGAGACCGGCCAGGAAGAAGACCAGGTTCTGGTAGACGCCGGCCCGGTTGCCGGGCACGGCCAGCAGCCCGGCCGCGGCCACCGCCGACAGCACGGCGGCGGGCACCGCGACCGCCAGTGGCGGCAACCGCCGCAGCGCCTTGGCCAGCACGAAGTAGAGCGCCAGGGCGTAGAGGTACCACAGGTTCGACGGCGTGATCGTGAGCTGCTCCAGCAGGCCCCACACCGAGGTCGCCCGGTCGGTCGGGAAGCCCGGCGCGGCCGCCAGCAGCGCCGTGTGGATGAGGAGCCACACGGCGTACAGGTAGAGGAACTTGGCGATCCGGCCACGGGCGACCTGCCGCCAGGGGCGCCGCACCGCGTTGGTCGCGAAGACCCCGGAGATCGCGAAGAACAGGGGCATCCGCAGCGGCAGGAACTGCTCGCCGAGCGTTCCCCAGAACCCCGGCACCGGCAGCCCGATGTGCCAGTCGACCAGCAGATAGTGCTTGACGATCACGTGCCACGAGACCACCAGGACGATGCAGGCACCCTTGGCGGCGTCGGCCCACTCGGCCCGGGCGGCAACGGGCCCGGGCGCGGCGGCGCCGGCGAAGGCCGAGCGCCACAGGGCACGGCCGCCGGCGCGGTCGACGAGCACCGGGGTCGGTGGGGAGAGGAGCACACCTGGAACGGTGACCGCCGCATGTCCGCGGCCGATCCGCGGATTGTCACGACGCCGTAATAAGCCGTCCCGGGTGAGGCCGGCCGGGTGCGAGATCCGCCACTGTCTGTGGCACCCTAATCACACCTATGTCTGAGCTACCCGGCGGTGTGCGGATCAAGGACGTGGCGGTCGCCGCGGGCGTTTCGGTGGGCACGGTGTCCAATGTGCTCAACCGCCCGCATCTGGTCTCCGTTCCCACGCGCCGGCGGGTCAGCGCGGTCATCACCCGGCTCGGCTTCGTGCGCACCGAGTCCGCCCGGCACCTGCGCAGCGGGGCGAGCCGCACGGCCGCGATGCTGGTGCTCGACGTGGCCAA
Organism: Asanoa sp. NPDC049573; assembly: GCF_040676615.1. Lineage (NCBI taxonomy): Bacteria > Bacillati > Actinomycetota > Actinomycetes > Micromonosporales > Micromonosporaceae > Asanoa > Asanoa sp. NPDC049573. The sequence continues at coordinate 116,204 of NZ_JBFAPI010000021.1, read as the reverse complement.
CCCCTACCTGACCGACGTGGTCCGCGGTGTGGAAGACGCCGTCGCGGCGGCCGGGCTCGCGGTCATGCTGGCCGGCTCCGGCGGGCTGCTCGGCCGCGAGCAGCGCTACCTGGAGATGTTCCAACAGCAGCGGGTACGCGGCCTGCTCTGGAACCCGACCAACGCGGTCGCGCCCCGCACCGACGGGCTCGACCGGCTCGGCATCCCGGTCGTCTTCCTCGACCGGCACCTGGAACGCACCCACTCCAACGTCGCCGTCGACGACGTCGCCGGCGGCCGGATCGCCGCCGAGCACCTGCTGGAGCGCGGGCACCGGCGAATCGCCGTGGTCGGCGGCCCGGCCACGCTCGCGCAGGTCGAAGACCGCCGCGACGGTGCTTACGAGGCGATCCGCCGGATCTCCGACGGCAGCACCACGCTGCTGACGATCCCGACGCCCGACCTGACCCTGCGCTCGGGCCGCGGCGCCGCCGACCAACTCCTCGGGATGCACCCGAGCAGCCGGCCGACCGGCGTCTTCGCCGCCAACGACCTGGTCGCCATCGGGCTGCTCCAGGGGCTGCTCGCGCACGGCGTCCGGGTGCCCGACGAGATCGCCATCGTCGGCTACGACGACATGGAGTTCGCCGCCGCCGCGGCCGTGCCGCTGACCTCCGTGCGGGCGCCCCGCGCCGAACTCGGCCGGCACGCCGCCCAGTTGCTCCTCGACGAGATCGAGGCCCGCGACGCCGGCCAACCCCTCGCTCCCCGCCACCTGCGCTTCGAACCCGACCTGGTGCCGCGCGCGTCCACCAGGAGGGCCGCCGGATGATCCTGCCGGTCGACGTCGACGGCCTGCGGGTGATCATGCGCCCCGGCGCCCTGCGGCTCGTCGACACGGAGACGGAACGGCTCGGCGGCTCCCGGGTGCTGCTGATCGCCGGCGGCTCCGCGGCGGCGCACGGCGACACGGTCGCGGGGCTGCTCGGCCCCCGGCTGGCCGGGCGGGTGACCGAGGTCGCCCAGCACGTGCCGGCCGAGATCGCCGCGCGGGCGGTCGCGCTGGCCGGCCAGGTGCGCGCCGATCTCGTCGTCACGATCGGCGGCGGGTCGGCGACCGGCCTGGGCAAGGCGGTCGCCCGGGCGACGGGACTGCGGATCCTGGCCGTGCCGACCACCTACTCCGGCAGCGAGGCCACCACGATCTGGGGGCTCACCGAAGACGGCCACAAGACAACCGGGCGGGATCCCCGGGTACGCCCGGCCACCGTCATCTACGACCCCGAGCTCTTCGCCACGCTGCCGGCGGACCTGGTCGCGACGTCGGCCCTCAACGCGTACGCCCATTGCGTTGAAGGCCTCTACGCCCCCGACGCGACCGACCGGACGACGGGCTGGGCCGTCGACGGCATCGACCTGCTGACCAAGGGCCTGGACATGACCGGGCACCCCGACGCGGCCGCCGTCCGGCCGCACCTGCTGCTCGGCGGGTTCAACGCCGGGCTCGTGCTGGGCGCCACCACGATGGGCATCCACCACAAGCTCGCCCACGTGCTCGGCGGCACCTACCGGCTGCCGCACGCCGCCACCCACGCCGTCCTGCTGCCGCACGTCGTCGCGGCCAACGCGAGCGCGGCTCCGGACGCGATGACCCGGGCCGCGATGGCGATGGGCCTGCGAAAGGGTGACCGCGACGTCGCCGGCGGGATCTGGACGCTGGCCCGGAGCAGCGGAGCGCCGCGGTCGCTGGCCGAAATCGGCTGGTCGTCCGACGCCGCGGACGACGTGATCGAGGCCGTGCTGGCCGCCCCGCCAGCCAACCCTCACCCGATCGAGCGCTCCTGGCTCCGCGACCTCCTGCTCGCGGCACACCGCGGCGAGCGACCCGAACGTACGATTCCCGGGTGATCTCGCACGCGCACGTCGCCGAAGTGGTCGCCAGCTACCTGGCCCAGCATCCCGACGAGGCCGGCCGGCTCGCGCCGCTGTCGACCGCCCTGGCCGCCGGAGCCGACATCGTCTCGCGAAGAACGTTCGTGCCCGGGCACGTGACCGCGTCCGCGGTGGTGCTCGACCCGGCCGGCCGGATGCTGCACATCCGCCACAACGTCTTCAACAAGTGGCTCCAGCCGGGCGGCCACCTCGAGCCCGGCGACACCACCCTGCTCGGCGCCGCCCGGCGCGAGGTCGAAGAGGAGACCGGCATCCCGGCGGCACTGCTCACCCTGGTCGACGAGTTGCCCTGCGACATGGGCGTGCACGCCATCGCCGCCAACCCGCGCCGGGTCGAGGACGCGCACCACCACTTCGACATCCGCTACCGGTTCACCACGGTCGCCGACCCGCACACCCGGGTGCAGGCCGACGAGGTGCACGGCATCGCCTGGCTGCCACCGGACGAGGTCGAGGTCGAGTTCCGGGCCAAGGTACGCGAATGGGCCCGGTTGTGAACTGGGGCCGACTGGTGACCGGCCCGCTCGTCCCGCGGACCTGCCGGCGACCGCGGCGGGCGGGCTCGCGTTCCTCGACGACGATGCACGACGGTGGCGAGATCGGCGTGCTCCGCGACCTCTACCGCGCCGGGCTCGGCGCGGTCGGCGGCAGCACCGGGGGATAGCCGAACCGGTCGACCTGGTCGGCCCCGGTGAACAGCACGATGCCGGCCAGCCCGGTCGGGGTCGGCGACAGCAGCACCACACCGAACGCGATACCGGCCCGGTAGACGACGACCGCCGGCTGGCCGTTGGCACCGACCGGGAACATCGCCCACTCGCCCGGATACCCCAGCACCGACGCGAGATAGGGCACGCAGGTGGCCTTGCCGGCGAACCAGGTGCGCGACGGCACCACCTCGAGGGTCGCGTCCTTACGCAGCGCCTCCTCCAGCGCGGTCATGTCGGTGTCGACGAAGGCCGCCATATAGGCGTCGAGCTGGGCCCGCGCCTCCGGCGAGGCCGGATCGGACAGTGGCTCGCCGCGCGCCGCGTCCAACGTCGCGCGGGCCCGTTGCAGGCTGCTCTTCACCGCCGGCACCGACATGTCCAACAAGGACGCCACGTCGGCGGCCGGGAACTCGAGAACCTCGCGCAGGAGCAGCACCGCCCGCTGCCGCGGTGGCAGCAGTTGCAGGCTCGCGATCAGCGCCAGCCGCAGGCTCTCCCGCCGCACCACCGTGTCGGCCGGATCGTCGGCCAGCGGCTGCAACCAGGGCAGGTCGGGATCGAACGTGGCCTCCGCGCCCGGTTCGTCGGCGGGTGCGCCCAGGCCGGAGGGCAGCGGGCGGCGGGCCCGCTGCCCCAGCGCGGTGAGGCAGGCGTTGGTCGCGATCCGGTAGAGCCAGACCCGCACCGAGGACCGGCCCTCGAACCGGCCCCAGCCGCGCCACGCCCGCAGGTAGGTCTCCTGCACCACGTCCTGCGCCTCGTCGGCCGCACCGAGCATCCGGTAGCAGTGCGTGGTCAGCTCCCGCCGGAACGGCTCGGCCACCGCCGCGAACTCGCCTGCCTCCATCGTCACCGCTCCAGTTTCGGGCGTACCCACGTCGCCAGGCGCCGGATCGCGTCATCCGCCTCGGGTGCGCGCCCGGCGGCCATCTGGAAGGTGTGCTGCTGCTCGTCGAAGACGTCGCAGCGCACGTCGACACCGAACTCGCGGGCCCGCTTCTCCAGCAGCAGGGCCTCGTCGAGCAGCGTCTCGTCGCCGCCGACCTGGATGAACATGGGCGGGAAGCCGGTCAGGTCGGCGTGCAGCGGATTGACCGCGGGGTCGCGCGGGTCACGCCCGGCGAGATACATCGCGGCCAGTCCCTGCACCACGTCACGGTAGAAGAAGCCGTCCTTCGACGCGTTGGTGTCGAAGCTGTCGCCGCTGACCGCCATGTCGACCCAGGGCGAGATCAGCAGCAGCGCCGTCGCGCCGGGCAGGCCACGCGAGCGGCCGGCCGCCTGCATGGTCACCGCCAGACCGCCGCCCGCCGAGTCGCCGGCGACCACGATCCGATCGAAACCCCGACCGACCAGCCAGGCGTACGCCTTCAGCGCGTCCTCCTGTTGCGCCGGGTACGGGTGTTCCGGGGCATACCGCTGGTGCGCGATCAGCGCCGGCACGCCGATCGCCTTGGCCAGGTGCCCGTACATCTTCCGGTGGGTGAAGACGGACCCGCTGATGAAACCGCCGCCATGCAGGCACAGCAGCGCGGCGCCGTCGGCGGAGGAACCCCGCGGCACCAGCCACAGGCCGTCCTCGACCTCGATGTAGTCGACGCCGCGGGGCTCGGCGGTCAGGTCACCCCAGTGGTCGTCGGTCTCCCGCGGCTCCGGCTCCGGCGGCGGATTCAACCGGTCCCGCGTCCAGGTCCGATACATGCGCTCCACGGCGCGAGATTGTGTGCTGGCCATCAGCGTTCTCCTTCCCTCTGCCGGTGTTGACCGCACCGGGGTCGAGAAGGAATCGGCCGGGCGGCACCAGCAGCACGGTTGTGACCGTCGCCACACCGGCCAGCGCCACCGCCCAGCGCGGAGCGGTCACCGCCGCGATCCCGCCGAACACCGCCGGGCCCACCCCTTGCAGGGTCATCAGCCCGGTGGAGAGCAGCCCGAACGCCTGACCGCGGCCGCTCTCCGGCACCGCGTCGACGAACGCCCGCTGCAGGCCCAGCGAGTAGGCGAACCCGGCGCCGCTGGCCACCATCAGCGCGGCGCAGACGACCAGCGGCGGATTCAGTGCGAAGAGCACCGGCGGCAGCCCGAGCAGCAGGACCAGCGGCGCCACCAGCCGGACCCGGGCCGCCGGCGGGACGAGCCGCCCGAACAGCAGTTGCCCGAGCAGCATGCCGAGCGGCGAGCCGCCCATCAGCAGGCCGATGGCGGCGTCCGGAAATCCGCGGCTGCCGGCGTACGCCACCATCAGCGCCTCGGCGCCGACCACGAACGCGCTCGGCAGCCACTGCACCAGCAGCAGCCGCCGCACCCAGGGGTCACCGAGCAGGGCCGCATTGGTCGACCAACTCTGCCGGACCGCGCCGCCGGTGGCCGGCACCGCCGGCAGGTCGGCCAGCCCGAACCGCACGATCAGCCCGGCCGCCAGGTGGCAGGCGGCGGAGAGCAGCAGGGCCCGCTGCGCACCGAGCGCGCCGACGGCGACACCGCCGAGCGTCAGCCCGAGCAACTGCGCGCCGCCGGAGGCCATGCTGGTCAGGGAGCGGCCCAGCACGTACGCGTCGCCGGTCAGAACGTCGGCGACCAGCCGGCTGGACGCGCCGTTGAACACCGGCGCGCCGACCGCGACGACGCCGACCAGCGCCAGCCGCAGCCAGGTCGGCATGGGCAGGGTGGCCAGGGCCAGCGCGGCCAGGCATTCGGTACCGTAGCCGGCCACGATCAGCGGTCGCGGCCGCAGCCGGTCGGCCAGCGAGCCGAACAGGGCGCCGCCGAGGACCTGGGGTAGGAAGCCGATGCCGAACGTGACCGCCGACAGCCAGGCCGAACCGGTCGCGGTGAACACCAGCACCGAGAGGGCGACGATCCGCAGCGCGTCGGCGGCGATCGCGATCGACCGGCTGGTGAACAGGACCCGGAAGGCGGGCACCGCGAAGACCTCGCGGTAGGTGGCGGTCTGCGTTGTCACCGCGTCAGGCTGCGCCCCGGCGCCGCGGGTTGGCCAACGTTACGGACCTGGCCGTAACGTCGAGGCATGCTCCGTTACCTCGTCGACCAGGCCGACCTGCTGCACAGCCGGTTCGCGCTGTCGCCGAGCTTCGAACTGGAGAACCTGCTGCGGGTGCTCGACCACGTCGACGACGGGCCCGCCCGCCCGGGCGGCCCGGTGGCCCGGCTGCGGCCGGCGTTCGAGCACCTGCGCCGCCGCGACCCGGCGATGCGGGCGCTGCTCGCATTGCACTATCCGCACGGCGGCGCCGGATTCGTCGCGCCGCCGCCGACCCGGGCCGCGCTGCAGACCATCGACGACGACCTGGCGGCCGTACGCGCGGTGCCCCTCGCCGTCGCCCGGGCCGAGATCGCGGTCAGCCTGGCCGCCCGCCCGGCCGACGACCCGGACGCCCGCGAGATCCTGGCCTCGCCCGACGTCACCGACCTGCTCGCCGACGGCCTGCGCCGGGCCTGGGACGCCCTGCTCGCCGCCGACTGGCTGCAACTGCGGGCGATCTGCGAGCGCGACATCGTCTACCGCTCGGGCCTGCTGGCCCGGCACGGCTGGGCGGCGGCCCTCGATGGCCTGCACTCCCGGGTCCGCTGGCGCGACGGCGGCATCGAGGTGAACCGGATGACCGACCGTGAGATCACCGTCGGCGGTCGCGGCATGACGTTCATCCCGTCGGTGTTCATCTGGCCCGGGCTCGCCGCGCACACCGACGACCCGTGGGACCGCTGCATCCTCTACCCGGCGCGCGGCATCGCCGACTGGTGGGGCACGCCGCCGGCACCGGCCTCGGCCGCGCTGGAGGAACTGATCGGCCGCACCCGTGCGCGCATCCTGGTCGCGCTGCGCGAACCGGCGAGCACCACCCAACTCGCGCGTGCGCTGGCCCTGCCGGTCGGCTCGGCCGGCGACCACCTGCGCGCGCTGCGCCGCGCCGGCCTGCTCGACGCCGCCCGCTCCGGCCGCTCGGTGCTCTACCACCGCACGCCCCTGGGCGACCTGCTGGTCGGCGCTCGCGGATGATGCGGACCTGACCGCGGCCAACCCGGCTAGCCGGCCGCGGCCACCGACGCGCGGGCCCTGGCCGCGCGGGCAGCCCGCTCTAGGGCTGCACGTCGGTGCTGGTGCGCAGGCGGCGGCCCCAGGTCAGGTAGGCGATCGAACCGACCGGCTGCACGAACAGCGCCGGCCACCAGAGCGCCTTGGGGCCGCGGACCAGGTGCTGCGGGCGGCGCAGCAGGTCGAGGGCGGCGGCCGTGGTGCAGACCACCTCGAACGCGGCGAGGGTGACCACCCCGGCCCGCCGGGCGGTGCCGAGCCCGGCCCAGAACTCGCGCAGTCCCGCCTGTGGCAGCGGCCCGGTCTCGAAGTCGTCGGCCATGCTCCGAACGTACCCCCGGACCGGCCCGGGATCGGGTCGCTCGCGTAGTTTGGTGGCCGATGGCGCAGCTTGACCTCGTCGGGCCGCGGTCGCTGGCCGACCCGGTCCCGCCCAGCGCGTGGCGCGACCGGATCGACGCCGTCGACCCGGTGATCCACGCCTTCCTGCCCGAGCGCGGCCCGCTGGCCGCCGACGGCCCGCCGCTCGGCGTCAAGGACATCTTCCGGGTCGACGGGTTCGAGACCCGGGCCGGCTCCGCGCTGCCGCCCGAGGTGTTCGCCGGTCCCGAGGCGTCGGTGGTGACCCGCCTGCGCGCCGCTGGTTGCCAGGTCGTCGGCAAGACGGTGACCGCCGAGTTCGCCAGCGTCGACCCTGGCCCGACCCGCAACCCGCACGACCCGGCGCACACGCCGGGCGGTTCGAGCAGCGGTTCGGCCGCGGCGGTCGCGGCCGGGATGGTGCCGATCGCGCTCGGTTCGCAGACGCTCGGCTCGGTGATCCGGCCCGCGGCGTTCTGCGGCGTGGTCGGCTTCCGCCCGACGCACGGCCGGGTGCCGGTGGACGGGATGGTGCCGCACTCGCCCTCGCTGGACACGGTCGGCTGGTTCACGGCCGACGTGGCCTCGGCGGCCCGCGTCGCCGCCCTCGCGTGTCCAACGTGGATGCCCCCGGAAGCGGCCGGCGTTCCCGTGCTCGGCGTGCCCGCCCCGGCCTACCTCGCTCAGGCCGGGCCGGCCGCGCGGGCGGCTTTCCAGGAACAGCTCGACGCGTTGCGCGACGCGGGCTTCACCGTGCGGGCCACCGATTTCCTGTCCGATGTGGATGACGTCGTGCGCCGGATGCGGGATCTCAACCGGTTCGAGCTGGCCCGCACCCACGCCGCCTGGTTCGCCGAATACGGCGACCGCTACCGCCCGCAGACCGTGGCGGCTATCCGTGAGGGGCAGGCGGTCACGCCCGACGACTACGCCGCGGCGGTCGCCTGGCAGCGGGAGTTCCGGGCGCGGTTCGACGACACCGGCATCGACGTCTGGGTGACGCCCGCCGCACCAGGCACCGCACCCCGTGGCCTCGGCCACACCGGCCACGCCGTCATGTCGGTCCCGTTCAGCGTCGCCGGGGCGCCGGCGGTCTGCGTACCCGCAGGTCAGGACGTTGCAGGGTTGCCCTGGGGTGTGCAACTCGTCGGTGCCCGCGGCGCCGACGAACGGCTGCTCGGCTGGGCGGCCGGGTTGGCAGCGACGCTCGCGCCGCCGCTATAGTCGACGGCGATGTGAGCCACTGACGCCAACCGCGCCCGCGACCGAGGCCCCTGCCCGGCGGGCGAAGCTCCCATTTTTCGCCGGTGGTGTCGCCATGTCCAAATCCCCCCTGATCGCCCATGACCTCGTCCGCACCTACGGCGGCCGCCGGGTGCTCGACGGCGTGTCGCTGACCGCCGCGCCCGGTGACCGGATCGGCCTGATCGGTGAGAACGGCACCGGCAAGTCGACGCTGCTGCGGCTGCTCGCCGGCGCCGACGAGCCCGACGGCGGCAGCGTCGTCCGCCCGCCCGACCTGGGCTACCTGCACCAGGAGATGCCCTTCGACCCGGCCGCGACGATCGCCGACGTGGTCGACGACGCGCTGCGCGAGTCGCGCGCCCTGCTCGCCGATCTCGACCGGCTCAGCGCCGCGATGGTCGACGACCCGATCGGGCCGCTCGAGGAGTACGGCGAGCGGCTCGACCGGGCACAGGAGACCGACGCCTGGGACGCCGACCGCCGAGCCGGCCTGGTGCTGACCGGCCTGGGCCTCGGCGACGTGCCGCACGACCGCACGCTGGACGAGATCTCCGGCGGGCAGCGCGGCCGGCTCGCGCTGGCCGCCCTGCTGATCCGCCGCCCGTCGGCGCTGCTGCTGGACGAGCCGACCAACCACCTCGACGACGCCGCCGCCGCGTTCCTGGAGGAGCAGCTCTCCGGCATGCCCGGCGTCGTGGTGCTGGCCAGCCACGACCGCGCGTTCCTGGACGCGGTCTGCACCGACCTGATCGACCTCGACCCCGCCGTCGAAGGGCCGACCCGCTACGGCGGCAACTACACCGCCTACCTGGCGGCCAAGCACGCCGAGCGGGAACGCTGGGAACGCCGGTTCGCCGACGAGCAGGAGGAACTGGCCGAGTTGCGCCGCTCGGTCGCCGTCACCGCGCATCAGGTCGCGCACGGCCGACCGGCCCGCGACAGCGAGAAGATGGGTTACGGTGCGACGGCCGGTCGGGTGGAGCAGCAGATCTCCCGGCGGGTCCGCAACGCGAGCCGCCGCCTCGACGAACTCGAACGCGTGCAGGTGCGCAAGCCCCCGGCACCGCTGCGCTTTCGCGCGCCGGTCCTGGCCGCCGCCGGCGCCGAGGGACTGCTGGTCTCCGCCCGCGACCTGGTCGTGCCGGGCCGGCTCGAGCTGGACCGTCTCGACGTCTCGGGCAACGACCGGCTGCTGGTCACCGGGGCCAACGGCAGCGGCAAGTCGACTCTGCTCGCGGTGCTGGCCGGCGCGTTGGCCGCGGAGGGTGAGGTGCGACGCCGGCGCGGCCTGCGGATCGGCCTGCTCACCCAGGACAGCGTGTTCGACCGTCCGGAGCGCACCGCGCACGAGGTTTATGCGGACGTGTTGGGTCCGGATGCCGTACCCCTGCGGTCGCTGGGCCTGCTCGGTCCGCGCGACGCCGCGCGCCCGGTAGGCGAGCTCTCCGTCGGCCAGCGCCGCCGCCTCGCGCTGGCGCTGGTCCTCGCCGACCCGCCCGAGCTGCTGCTGCTCGACGAGCCGACCAACCACCTCTCGCCGCGGCTGGCCGACGAACTCGAGGACGCGCTCGGCGAAGGCCCGGGCGCCATCGTGGTGGCCAGCCACGACCGCTGGCTGCGGGACCGCTGGACGGGCCGCCGCCTCGACCTTCTAAGTTGATCGAATGGAGCATCGCGCACTCGGCCGGTCCGGACTGTGGGTCAGCGAGGTCATCTACGGCAACTGGTTGACACACGGGGAGACCGTTGACCGGGTTGCCGCAACGGCCTGCGTGCGGGCCGCCCTGGAGGCGGGCATCACCACGTTCGACACCGCCGACGTATACGCGCAGGGCGAGGCCGAAGCCGTCCTCGGCGAGGCGCTGCGCGGCACCCGGCGGGAGGCGCTGGAGATCGCCACCAAGGTCTGCCTGCCGACCGGCACCGGCCCCAACGACCGCGGCCTGTCCCGCAGGCACGTGTTCGAGTCGTGCCACGCGTCGCTGCGCCGGCTCGGCACCGACTACGTCGACCTCTACCAGGCCCACCGCTTCGACCGGGCGACACCGCTGGAGGAGACCCTGGTCGCGTTCGACGACCTGGTCCGCCAGGGCAAGGTCCGATACATCGGCGTCTCGGAGTGGACGGCCGGCCAGATCGCCGAGGCGCTGGCGCTGGCCGACGACCTCGGCCTGGCCCGTCGCATCGTCGCCAACCAGCCGCAATACAACATGCTCTGGCGGGTGATCGAGCCCGAGGTGCTGCCGCTGTGCCGGCGCGAGGGCATCGCCCAGATCGTCTTCCAGCCGCTGGCCCAGGGTGTCCTGACCGGCAAGTACCTGCCCGGCGCGGCGCCACCGGCCGGCTCCCGCGCCGCCGGTGCCGGCCGGGCGCCGCGCTTCATCGGCCGCGTCCTGGGCGACGCGGTGCTCGACCGCGTGCAGCGGTTGCGCCCGCTGGCCGAGGACGCCGGGCTGACCATGGCCCAACTCGCGATCGCCTGGACCCTGGCGACGCCCGGCGTCAGCGCGGCAATCATCGGCGCCACCCGACCGGAGCAGGTCGCCGAGAATGCCAGCGCGGCTGGCGTACACCTGACGCCCGAGATCCTGGCGGCGATCGACCGGACCCTCGGCGATCTGGTCGACACCGACCCGACGAAGACGGCCGACATGTTCGCGGTGAAACCGGAGTGGACGGCCTCCTGAACGCGGCACTGGCCGGCAGCTTTCTGGGTAAGCTGCCGTCGCCCGTGGTCGACACGCTGGTCGAGCGCGGCGAGACCGTCGACTTCCCGGCCGGAACCGCGATCTACCGGGAACACGCCGCGCCCCGGGCGTGGCTGGTGGTCGACGGCCTGGTGCGGGTCTACATGACCTCGCCGCAGGGACGCGAGGTCACCGTCCGCTACGCCCGGCCGGGCGACGTGCTGGGCATCGCCGTGCTGGTCGGCGGGCCGGCCGACGTCGCCGTGCAGACGCTGGCACTGGTCGCGCACGTCACCCAGCAGGAGCTGGCCGACGCCGTCGGCTCGGTCCGCGAGGTGGTGGCCCGCGTCCTGCGCGAGTTCCGCCAGGAGCACCTGGTCGCGACCCGCCCGGACAGCGTGCACATCCTCGACCCGGCCGGCCCGCACCTGCGGCACTACCAAAGTCACAGACAGGCGGGTCCGGCCGGCGCAGGATCGGGTTCGTGAACTTCACCAACACCGTCACGATCAACCGCCCGCCGGCCGAGGTCTTCGCCTTCCTCGCCGAGCTGGAAAACCTGCCGCGCTGGAACTACGCCCTCAGCGAGACCCGGAAGATCACCACCGGCCCGGTCGGCGTCGGCGCCCGCTACCTGCAGACCCGCACCCTGCCCGCCCGGAGCGAGGAGGCGCTGGAGGTGACCGCCTACGAGCCGGACCGCCTGCTGGCGATCCGCGGCCCGCTCGGCCCGTTCGAGTCGGAGGTCAGCTACGTCCTGACCCCCGCCGGCGGCGGCACCTCACTGGCCAACACGATGGACCTGCGCCCGACCGGCGCCGCCCGGCTCATCGCGCCACTGGCCGGTTCCCGCGTCAAGTCCGCGGTGGCGACGAACCTGGCCGCACTCAAGCAACTCCTGGAGAACGGGTGATCGGCAGGTTCTCGTTCTCCCACGCGGCGATGTCGAGGAGCAGTTCGGCGCGGATCGCGGGCGGTGCGGCGCTCGCGGTGACCGCGCAGCGGGCCAGGTCGGCCTGCTCGGCCGGGTCGGTGGTGACCAGCGTGTATTGGGTGGCCAGGTCGGAGCCGAACAGCAGCGGGTCGTCGGTGCCGAGGGCGACCGGCACCCCGGCCGCCCGCAGCGCCCGGATCGGCAGGTCCGCGACCGCCGCCACGCCGAGCGGGGGATAGGAGGTCGGGCAGACCTCCAGGGCCACGCCGCGCGCGGCCAGCAGGTCGCGGGTCGCCGGGTCGCCCATGGCGGCCAGGCCGTGGCCGATCCGGTGTGCGCCGAGCACGGTGACGCAGTCGGCCACGTGCGACGGCGGCGTGTAGAAGCCGGCGTGCGGCACCACCCTCAGGCCGGCCTCGGCCGCGACCCGGCAGGCCGGCACCGCGTCGGCCACCCGGCCCAGCCGCTCGTCGTTGGACAGTCCGAAACCGACGACACCGCGACCGGCGTACGACGCGGCCAGCGTCGCCAGGCGCAGCGCGTGCTCCGGCGGTGCCGCCCAGCTCGCCGCCACGATCAGGCCGACCGGGATCGGAGCGCGGGCCGCACCGGCCAGGGCCGCCTCGACCGCGCCTTCCAGGCCGCCGGCCACCATCGCGTACGACGTGGGGTCGATCTGCAGTTCGATCCACCCGGCACCGCACGCCGCGTCGTCGCTCGCCGCTTCGACCACCACCCGCTCGATGTCGGCCGGGCCGCGGATCGCGGACCGGGCCAGGTCGTAACGCTCCTGGAAGGCCGGCCACTCGTGCACCGTCCCCGACGCGAACGGTGGCGGCAGCGGCAGGCCGTCGCGGGCGGCCAGCTCGGCCAGCGTCGCGGGCCGCATCGCACCCGTGAGATGCAGGTGCAGGTTGGTCTTGGGTAGCGTCGCGACTGTCACACCGCGAAGACTACGGAGGCACGATGACTGTCGAGAGCAGCGCCGCCGCGGCGGCCGCCGTCGCGGGCGAGCTGGCCACCTGGTCCGGCGCCCGCCGCCGCGACGTCCTGCACGCCGCGGCCACCGCACTTGAAGCCGCCGCCGACGCGATCATCGACACCGCGGCAGACGAGACCGGGCTGACCCGCCAACGGCTCGAGGGTGAGATGGCCCGCACCACCGGCCAGCTCCGGCTGCTCGGCGACTTCGTCGCCGACGGCCGCGACCGCCCGGTGGTCCGCTCGGCCGGCGCGGCGCCCGGCGGCGGCGACATCGTCGCGGTGCGGGTGCCGATCGGGCCGGTCGCGGTGTTCGCCGCCTCCAACTTCCCGCTCGCGTTCGGCGTGCTCGGCGGCGACTCCGCCTCGGCGCTCGCCGCCGGCTGCCCGGTGGTCGCCAAGGCGCACCCGGCCCAGCCGGAGACCGCCCGGCTGGTCGCCGAGGCCGTCGGCCCGACACTGGGCGCCGCGTTCGCCGTCGTACACGGCGGCGCCGACGTCTCACTCGCGCTGGTCCGGGCGCCGCAGATCCGGGCGGTCGGTTTCACCGGGTCGGCGGCCGGCGGCCGGGCGTTGATGGACGCGGCCGCCGCCCGTCCCGACCCGATCCCGGTGTACGCCGAGATGGGCGCCCTCAACCCCGTCTTCGTCTTCCCGTCGGCGCTCGACGACACCCGCTGGCCGGCCACGCTGGCCGCCGCGGTCACCGGCTCGGCCGGGCAGCTGTGCACCAAGCCCGGCCTGGTCGTGGTGCCCGACACCGAGGCCGGCGCCGCGTTCGCCGACCGGTTGGCCGCGGAGGTCGCCGCGACACCGGCGTTCGAGCGGATGCTGACGCCGGCGATGGCCGCCGCGCACGCCGCCTGGCACGACCGGGCCCCCGCCGCCGGGGGCCGGCCCGACGCGCCCGAGGGCGGCGCCGTGCCGTTCGCCGTCCGGGTCGCCGGCGCCGACCTCGACGGAGAGTTGCTGGAGGAGCACTTCGGCCCGACCGTCGTGATCGCGCAATCCGATGTGGACGCTTACGGCGGCCTCGCCGGCCGGCTGGAGGGGAGCCTGACCGCGACCGTGTTGGCCGGCGAGCGCGACGACGACGCGGTGCGCGCGCTCCTGCCGGCCCTGGTCGACCGGGCCGGCCGGGTCATCTACAACGGCGTCCCGACGGGCGTGGCCGTGGTCGACGCGATGCAGCACGGCGGCCCGTGGCCGGCGGCGTCGGGCGCGTTCACCTCGGTCGGCACGGCGGCGGTCGAGCGCTTCCTGCGCACGGTGGCGTTGCAGGGCCTGCCGGAGCGGCTCACTCCCTGAGCGACCGCAGCCGGGCCCGCACGAGCGCGGCGATCGGTAGGTCGGCGCCGGCGAGCAGGGCATCGGCCCGCTCGACGGCGGCGTCGGCCTCGGCGTGCCGGTCCAGCGCGATCAGCTGCTCGGCCTGCCAGAGCAGGTCGAGCCCCTGGCCGGCCCGGTTGCCGAGGGCACCGTAGATCTCGGCCGCCCGGCCGTAGGTCGCCGCGGCGGCGGCCGCGTCGCCGCTGTGCCGCTGCGTGTGCGCTTTCGCCTCCTCGGCGTGCGCCATTCCGGGCCGGTGGTCGACCCGGTCGAACGCGGCCAGCGCCTCGGCATGCCAGCGCAGCGCGGTCGGATGGTCACCGGCCGCGGCGGCGAGGTCGCCGAGGGCGGTCAGCGCATAGCCCTCGCCGCTCCAGTTGGCGGGGGTGTGGAAGTCGGCCCGGGCCTGCTCGACCAGCGGCACCGCCTCGGCCACCCGGCCGGTCAGCGAATACGCGAGGCCCAGCGTGAGCAGCACCCACGCCTTCTCGTGCACCTGGAGCGGTGCGGTGGCGGACAGCGCGCGGGCCCGTTCGAGCAGCGTCACCGCCTCGCCGGCCTCGTCGCGGCTGAGCATCAGCGAACCGAGGTCGCCGAGCACCTGCACCTCGCGCCGCTGGTCGCCGACCGCCGCGTAGTGCGCGCGGGCGGCGGAGAGCAGGTCGAACGCCACGCCGTGCCGGCCCGCGTCGCGCAGCGCCACGCCAAGCCCCTGCCGGGTGAAGGCGAGCCAGTCCGGGTCGCCGATCGCCGTCCACCGGCCGAGCGCGTCGGTGAGCAGCTCGACGCCGGTCGCCACGTACCCGAACGCGTTCTCGACCTGGCCCAGCCGGGTGAGCGCCTTGGCGATCGCGACCGGGTCGCCGGTTGCTTCGTCGGCCCGCAGCCGATCTCTGGCGATCGTCAGGAAGTGTGGTTGCTCGACCCGTTGCAGCAGGCTCTCGTCGGCCGCCGTGGCGAGCCGGGCCGCCTCCGCCGGAGCGCCGTGGTCGACCAGGTGGCGCACGGTCAGCGCGACGTTCTCCGCCTCGGCCTCGGCTTCCGGCAGGGTCGCGCCCGCCAGCATGCCGGCATACCAGTCGACCAGCCGGCGCAGCGCCGGCGCCGCCGCGCCGGGCGTCTCGGCCAGCCGCTCCCGGGCGAACAGCCGCATCAGGTCGTGCAGGTCGTAGCGGCCGCCGGCAGTCGCCTCGACCAGCCGGGCATCGACCAGGCGCTCCATCATGGACGCATCGCCGGTGAGCGCCGCCGCCGCGCCGGCGGCGAGGTCACGGCCGGGATAGGCGCCGAGGGTACGGAACGCCGCGCGCTGCTCCTCGGGCAGGTCGCGGTAGGCGGTCGCGAAGCTGGCGCGGACCCCGAGGTCGCCGACGGTCAGCTCGTCGAGCCGGGCCCGCTCGTCGCGCAGCCGGGTGGCCAGGTCGCCCAGTGTCCAGGCCGGACGCGCGCGCAGCCGGCCACCCGCGATCTGCAGGGCCAGCGGAAGCGCGCCGCAGGCGGCCACCACGTCGCGGGCCGCATCGGGTTCCGCGTCGACCCGGCGGCCAGCGCCGGCGGCGCGCAGCAGCGCGAGCGCGTCGTCGTCGCCGAGCATGGCCAGTTCGTGTGCGACCGCGCCGGCCAGGTCGGCCAGCGCCGACCGGCTGGTGACCAGCACCAGACAGCCGGCGGCGCCCGGTAGCAGCGGCCGCACCTGGGCCGCGTCGCGGGCATCGTCGAGCAGGACCAGCACCCGCCGGCCGGCCAGCACGCTGCGGTAGCGGGCGGCCAGCCGCTCGACGTCGGTCGGGCCGGCCACCGGTGCACCGAGCGCGTCGAGCAGGTCGGCGAGCACCGTTGCCGGATCGGCCAGCAGACCGCTGCCGCCGCCCAGTGCCGCGAACAACTGGCCGTCGGGATAGCGCCTGCGCAGCGCGTGGGCCGCGTGCGCGGCGAGGGCGGACTTGCCGACGCCCGGCGCACCCGTCACCACGACGACCGGGTGCCCGTCCTCGACCAGCCGGCGCAGCCGGGCGAGGTCGGCGGCGCGACCGGTGTAGCCGCCGGCGGCGAGCAACTCGGCGGGCGGCCGGACGAGAGCCGGTGGGTCGTCGGGGCGCGCGTCCCGCAGGCCGACCACGACGGTGACGCCGGCGGCGAGGGCGACGACCACCCAGGCGTACGGGGCCAGCGGGGCCAGTGGGGCCGGCAGGGTGCCGCCGGTCGCGACGTTGACCGCGACCGCGAGCAACACGGAGAGCAGCGTCGACGCGAGCGCGGCCCGCAGCAAACCACCCCTGCCCCGCACGGCCCACCCCCGAGATCGATCCCGGGCAGTATGGCGGGCTCCCGCCGGGCGGCGCCAGCGCCGGGAACGGCCTTGGATCGGGCGCAATAGGCTGGAACCGGAAAATTCGCTCCTGACCGAGGCGGCCTTACGCGATGGCGGCAACCGCAGAGCAGGGCGCGGCGGTCAGCGCCGCGCGGGCGCCAAACGCGCGCGCCATGCTGGTGCTGGCCATCTGCTGCTGCAGCATCTTCATCGTCGGGTTGGACACCAGCGCGCTCAACGTCGCCCTGCCGTCCATCCAGCACGACCTGGGCGCGACGCTGCAGGGAGCGCAGTGGACGCTCGACGCCTACCTGCTGGTGCTCGCCTCGTTCCTCATCCTCTCGGCCTCGGTCGCCGACCGGGTCGGCCGAAGACGCGTGTTCCAGATCGGTCTGGTCGTCTTCGCTCTGGGTTCGCTGCTCTGCGCGCTGGCCCCCAGCCTCGGCTGGCTCATCGCGTTCCGGGTGGTGCAGGCCATCGGCGGCAGCATGCTCAACCCGGTGGCGATCTCGATCATCACCAACACCTTCACCGAACCACGGGCCCGGGCCCGCGCCATCGGTGTCTGGGGCGGAACGGTCGGCGTCAGCGTCGCCGTCGGTCCGCTGCTGGGCGGGCTACTGGTGCAGGCGTTCAGCTGGCGGGCGATCTTCCTGATCAACGTGCCCGTCGCCCTGGTGGCGTTCACCCTCGCCGGCCTGTTCATCCGCGAGTCGGCGGCGGCCAAGCGGCACCGCCTCGACCCCGTCGCCCAGGTCCTGCTGGTGACCGGCGTCGGGTTGCTGACCTACGGCATCATCGAGGTGCCGATGATGGGCTGGACCTCGCCACAGATTCTTGTCGCTTTCAGCACCGCCGTGCTCTCGTTCGCCTTGCTGGTGTGGTGGGAGTCGCGCAGGTCGCAGCCCATGATCGACCTGCGGTTCTTCCGATCGCCGCCGTTCACCGGGGCGACCGTCATCGCGCTGCTGGCGTTCACCGCGCAGGGCGGTTTCCTGCTGCTCAACACCCTCTACCTGCAGGACGTGCTGGACTTCTCGCCGCTGGCCGCGGGGCTGGCCATCCTGCCGATGGCCGCGCTGATCGCGGTGTTCGGGCCGATATCCGGCCGGGTGGTGGCCCGGCACGGTCCACGACCCTCCCTGGTCATCGGCGGCATGGCCACCCTCGCGGCGGGCCTGATCACCGTGATTCCCCGCTCCGACCCGTCCTACATGCGCCTGTTCGTCATGTACGCGCTGATCGGGCTCGGTCTGGGCTGGACGAACGCGGCGATCACCAACACCGCGGTCTCCGGCATGCCCAACCGGCAGGCCGGCGTGGCGGCCGGCATCACCTCGACGATGCGGCAACTCGGCCAGGCCCTCGGGGTCGCGATCATCGGCTCGATCATCGCCGGCCAGGTGACCGAGGTGGCGCAGACGCCGGCGTTCATGCGCGCCTATCACGTGAGCTGGGCCGTGATCGCCGCGATCGGCCTGGCCAACCTGTTCCTCGGCGTGGTCACCACGTCGGCGCGCGCCGTGCGGTCGGCGCGGGAGAACACCGACCGCATGGGCGCGGCCGCTCGCGACTGAGCTACTTCACCCGCAGGGTGGCGGTCGCGGTCTCCGACCTGCCGTCGACGGTCAGCCGGTAGACGAAGCTGTCGTCGTGCTTGACGGTGTTGCGGTAGACGAACCCCTTGCTGGTGGTGCGCACGACGGTGCCGTAGGCCGGTGGCGTGACGATCTCCAGCGTGGCCGCGCTGGTGGCGGCGTCGTTGACGAGGACGCTGATGGTCTTCTGCTCGCCGAACCCGACCTGCACGGTGTCGTCCACCGCGTTTGGTGCCTCGGTGAAGTGGCCCCGGCCGTCGCCGATGAAGTGCGTGACGTCAGGCGTGGGATAGTTCCATCTCTCGGCCCGGACGTCCTGCTTGCTGTCGCTGTTGGCGTCGAGCGCGTCGACCTCGTAGTAGTCGTCGTCGCGCAGCACGACCCGTTGCCCGTCGTCGAGGGTGACGACCACGCCGCTGGTCGGTAGCGAGGAGGCGTCGCCGTCGAAGCCGGCGACCAGGTCGGTGGAGCCGTTGCGGTCGAAGTCGGCGAAGTCGTAGCTGAGCGAAACGCCGTGCGCCTCGACCGGCCCGCGCACGAGCTGCCCGGACGGGGTGTTGAGCCAGGTGATGACCGCCGCGCTCTGGTCGGTGTATTCGTAGACGTCGACGAGGTCGTCGTCGTTGAAGTTTTCCAGGCCGAGGAAGCTCGGCATCGCGATGGCGTCGAAACCGCCGGTCGGGGTGAAGTCCTCGAGGAGGATCAGATCGGTGTCGACGCCGTCCGGCCGGCCCCAGAAATAGGCCAGCAGCAACTCCGAGTCACCGTCGCCGCCCAGGTCGAAGATCACGCCCAGGTCGGGGCAGTAGGCCCAGTGGCCGGTATTCGGCCAGGTGTATCGGGTCGCCGGGCCGAATCCGCCGCCGGCCTGGCCGAGTTCCACGTCGACGCCGCATTCCAGGTTCGGCAGGTCCACCAGGGTCGCGCGGTCGGTGCGGCCGTCGCCGTTGACGTCGCCGAGCAGCGGGTCGCCCTGTCCGCCGGCGAACGCCGGCTGCGCCAGGACCGTCGTCATCGCGGTCGCGGCGACCAGTGCCGCAAGAACTCGCTTAAACCTCAATTGTCGTGCCTCCCCGTGTGGTTCCCGGCCCCGGTGGCCGGAGGCTGCGATGGCGGACCGTAACGCATTCCATGCGCGGGGTGACACCGGGCTGACCGGATTCCGACTCGCTCCGACGCCCGTCAAGCATGGACGAGCGTCATTGCCTGACCCCGGGTCCATCCGTATCATGGCGTTTACGGTCGTCAATGAAACGTTTCACACGTCACGGCCGTCGCCCCGATCCGCCCGTCCCCGGATCGCTTGGAGGATCCATGTCACCCACGCCCATCGCGCGCCGCCTGGCCGGTGCGGCCACCACGGCGGCCTGTGTCGCCGCCCTCCTGGTCGCCGCGCCCGCCGCACCCGCACACGCCGCACCGGTCAACCTGGCCGGCGCCAACTGGATCTGGTACCCCGACGGCAACGCCGCCGACAGCGTGCCGGCCGCCACCCGTTACCTGCGCCGCACCTTCACCGCACCGTCCGGTGTGGTCAGCGAGGCGCAGTTCGTGGTGACCGGCGACGACAGCGTCGACGTCTGGCTCAACGGCGTCCCGCTGGCCAGTTCGGCCCAGGTCGTCGACTCCTGGCGGCAGGCCCTCTACGTCGACCTGGCCGGCGCGCTGCGGCCCGGCTCCAACACGCTGGCCGTCGCCGCCCGCAACACGGCCGCCGGCCCGGCCGGCGTGGTGGGCCGGCTCCGCGTGGTCGCCGCCGGCGGCACCACCGACCTGGTCACCGACGCCGCCTGGAAGGCCGCCAGCAATGTCGGTCCGGATTGGACGGAGCCGGCCACCAGCGACGCGGCCTGGCCCGCGGCCCAGGTCTCCGCCGGCTACGGCACCGGACCGTGGGGGAGCGGCGTGACCGGGCCCGACGTCAACGCCGGCTCGCCGCTGGCGGTCACCGCGCCGACCACCGAGCGGCTGGTCACCCCGATCGGCATCGACGCCGCGAAGCCACGCTTCGGCTGGAAGGCCAGCGCCCCGGCCGGCGGCGAACTGCTGCAGGGCGCCTACCAGGTGATCGTCGCCACCACCGAAGGCGCTGCGCAGGCCGGCACCGGCGACGTCTGGAACAGCGGCCGGGTGGTCTCCGGGCGCTCGGTCGACGCCGCGTACGGCGGCCCGGCGCTAGCCTCACGGACCCGCTACTGGTGGCGCGCGCGGGTCTGGGACACCCAGGGTCGGCAGGGCGCGTGGGGCCCGGTGACCTGGTTCGAGACCGGGCAATACAACCCGGCCACCGGCTGGCAGGCCGCGTTCGTCGGCGCCAGCGCGGCGGTCCCGGCGCTCACCGGCGCCACCTGGATCTGGTATCCGGAGGGCGATCCCGGCGCGAGCGCGCCGATCGGCACCCGCTACCTGCGCCGCACCTTCACCCTGCCGGCCGGCACCACCCGCGGCACGCTGACCGTCACCGGCGACGACACCGCGGACGTGTGGGTCAACGGCACGCAGGTGAGCACCTCGCCGCGCGCGGTCGACTCGTGGAAGACGGCCGCCGTCCTTGATGTCACCGCCCGGCTCCAGGCCGGCAGCAACACCATCGCGGTGGCGACCGAGAACACCACCGTCTCGCCGGCCGGCGCGATCGCGGCGCTCGAGGTGACTGGCGCCTCGACCACCCGGGTGGTCACCGACGGCTCCTGGAAGGCGAGCCAGAGCGCGCCGTCGGGCTGGCAGAACCCCGGCTTCGACGACGCCGCCTGGCCCGCCGCGCGGGCGATCGCCGGCTACGGCGCCGGGCCGTGGGGGAGCCAGGTGTCCGTCGTGCGCGGTGCGCCGTACGTCCGGAAGGGTTTCACGCTCGCCAAGCCGGTCGCCAGCGCGCGCCTCATGGTCACCGCGCTGGGCCTGCACGAGACCCGGATCAACGGCGCAAAGGTCGGCGCCGAAGCGCTCGCTCCAGGGTGGACGGACTACAACCGGCGCGTGCAGTACCGCATCCTCGACGTCACGTCCCAGGTGCGGCAGGGCGACAACGCGATCGGTGCCTACCTCGGCAACGGTTGGTTCTCCGGTTCGCTCGGCATGGGCGGCAACCAGCGCTACGGCACCCAGCCGTGGTACTCGGCCGACCTGGTGGTGCGCTACACCGACGGCACGAGCGCGACCGTGCGCACCGACAGCACCTGGAAGACCGCGCCGAGCCCGATCCGCTTCGACGACATCTACCACGGCGAGGAGTACGACGCCCGGGTCACGCAGGCCGGCTGGGACCAGCCCAGCTTCAACGACGCGGGCTGGGCGGCCGTGGCGGTGCGCGGCGGCACCAAACCCAACCTGGTCTCGGCCGTCGACCCCGGTGTGGCGGTGCAGGCGACCCTGCCGGCCGTCTCGGTGACCCAGCCGAAGCCGGGCGTCTGGGTGTTCGACCTCGGGCAGAACTTCGCGGGCTGGAACCGCTTGCGGGTGCGCGGCCCGGCCGGCGTGACGGTGACGATGCGGCACGCCGAGGTGCTCAACCCGGACGGCACGATTTACACCGCCAACCTGCGCGCGGCCCGGGCCACCGACCGGTTCACCCTGGCCGGCACCGGCGCCGACGAGGTCTACGAACCGCGGTTCACCGTGCACGGCTACCGCTACGTCGAGCTGACCGGCTTCCCCGGCACCCCGACGACGGCGGCCGTGACCGGCCTCGCGGCGTGGACCAACGGGGCCGCGAGCGGCACCTTCAGCACCTCGAACGCGCTGGTCAACCAGGTGCAGCGCAACATCCTGTGGGGCCAGCGCTCCAACATGCTGACCATACCCACCGACTGCCCGCAGCGGGACGAGCGGCTCGGCTGGACCGGCGACATCGCCGCGTTCGTCGCCACGTCGACGTTCAACATGGACGTCCACGGCCTGCTCGACAAGTTCACCGACGACCTGACCGACGCGCAGCGCGCCGACGGCGCCTTCACCGACGTGGCGCCCGCGGTCTGCTGCGGCGCGGGGACGGCCGGCTGGGGCGACGCCGGCGTGATCGTGCCGTACACGATCTGGCAGCGTTACGGCGATCTGCGCGTGGTCGACGAGAACTTCGAGGCGATGCGGCGCTGGGTCGACTTTTCCCGGGCCACCTCGGGCGCCGACCTGATCCGCAACCAGTCGACGTACGGTGACTGGCTCAACGTGGGCGACAACACGGCCAACGACCTCATCTCGACCGCGTACTTCGGCTACACCGCACGGCTGGTGTCCCGGGTGGCGGCGGCGACCGGGCGCACGGCGGAGGCGACCTCCTACGGCACGCTCGCCGACCAGGTCGCGGCCGCGTTCACCGCGCGGTTCGTCGCCGCGGACGGCACGGTCTCGGGCAACACCCAGACGGGGTACGTGCTCGCACTCTCGTTCGGTCTCGTGCCGGCCAACCGGGTGCAGGCGGTGGCCGACAAGCTCGCGGCCAAGGTGGCGTCGCGCAGCGGGCACCTGAGCGTCGGCTTCCTGGGCGTGGAGAACCTGTTGCCCGTGCTGGCCGACAACGGCCACCTGGCCACGGCGTACCAGGTGCTGTTGCAGCCGGACTATCCCGGCTGGGGCTACATGAGCGCCCGCGGCGGCACGACGGTGTGGGAACGCTGGGACGGGATCCGCACGGACGGCTCGTTCCAGGACCCGGGGATGAACTCGTTCAACCACTATGGACTGGGCTCGGTCGGCGACTTCCTCTACCGGTCGGTCGGCGGCGTCGGGCCTGATCCGCGGGACCCGGGCTACCACCGCCTGGTCATCGCGCCGCGGCCCGGTGGTGGGCTGACCTCCGGGCGGTCGGACCTGCAAACGCCCTATGGCCGGGCGCTGTCGGACTGGTCGGTGGCCGGCGGGGTGCTGACCTTGCGGGTCGAGGTGCCGGTCAACAGCACGGCCACCGTCCGGGTGCCGGCATCGTCGTCGGCGGCGGTCACCGCGCCACCGCAGGCGGTCTCGATGGGGTACGCCTCCGGCGCCGCCGTCTTCCAGTTGGCGGCCGGTTCCTACACCTTCACCGCTCCGGCCTAGCGGTTCCGCGGCGGCGCCCCGGTCGGCGGGGCGCCGCCACATTTTCCTCTTGCGTTTCGGCACGGGCGGCGTACTGTATCGATTTAGAACCGTTCTGGATCGATGCAGAGGAGGCGCGGCGGTGCGACCGACGTTGCAGACCGTGGCCGACACCGTCGGGGTGTCGCGGAGCACCGTCTCCAATGCCTACAGCCGGCCCGACCAGCTGTCCCCTGAGCTGCGGGCCCGCATCCTGGCCGCGGCGACGGCGCTCGGCTACGCCGGTCCCGATCCGGCGGCCCGCTCGTTGCGCAAGCGGCGGGCCGGCGCGATCGGCGTGCTGTTCACGGCGACCCTGTCCTACGCGTTCACCGACCCCTACGCGGTCCAGTTCCTGCGTGGCCTCGCGGGCAGCGCCGAGCAGGCCCGCACCGGGTTGCTGCTGCTGCCGCTGTCGATCGACGACGAGGCGGCCGCGGTCGGCGCGGTCAACGACGCGGTGGTCGACGGCTTCTGCGTCTACTGCATGCCCGACTGGCATCCCGCGCTCGACGCCGTGCAGGCCCGGGGCCTGCCGGTGGCCAGCGGGCAGCGGCGTGAGGGCGACGGCCCGCTCAACGCGTTCGTCGGCATCGACGAGGCGGCCGCCACCCGGTCCGCGGGAGAGCACCTGGTCGCGCTCGGCCACCGCCGGGTCGCGATCGTCGGCGACGACCTGAGCGTCGCGCGGGTGACCGGCCCCGCGCGGCTGGCGTCGCCCGCCGACATCGGCTACTACACCAGCCGGGAGCGCCTGCGCGGCTACCAGGAGGCGCTCGCCGCCGCCGGCGTCGGGTGGTCGTCGATCAGCACGGTCAACGTGGCCGGCAACGGCCGTGCCGACGGTGCCGAGGCAGCGGGCTACCTGCTCGACCGGGCGCCCCGCCCGACCGCGATCGCGGCCTTGAGCGACATCCTCGCTCTCGGCGTGCTGGACGCACTGCGGGAGCGCGGCCTGCGCCCCGGGCACGACGTGTCCGTCGTCGGTTTCGACGACATCCCCGAGGCGGCGGCCGACGGCCTGACCACCGTCCACCAGCCGGCGGCCGAGCGCGGGCGGCGCTCGGGTCAACTGCTGCTCGACCCGCCCACCGACCCCGCCGACCGCACGGTCGTGTTGCCGACGAAGCTCGTCGTCCGCGCGTCCACCGGCCCGGCACCATCCTGAGAGGACCTGTCATGATCGATCCGTCGGCCTTCGTCCAGGCCATCAACAACACCCGCGAACACGTCAACTCGGCCCGCCCGCAGGCGCCGGTCGTCCATGACCGCGAACGCGTCCAGGGGCGAGGTGACCCCTTCCGGCGGAGTGCGGCGGCCCTGTTGCGGCGCTGGGCCGACCGCGTCGAACCCCACCGGCCCCGGCCGTGCTCCGCGGCTGCGGCCTGACGGCTCCCTCCTCGCCCCGCCACCTGCCCCAGCGCGGGTGGCGGGACGAGCCGCGGCGCCCGCGAGCGTCGAACTAGATCGGTTCAGATTCGCGGTCCGCCGGCGCGCCGCGCTGTGCGGCCACCACCGGCTCCCGGTCCTCCACCGCGGCCTCGTCGTCGAGCATCGTCGCCTCGTCGAACGGGTCGTCGCCGCGCAGGACCAGGTCGGCGCGGGCCTTGTCGAACTCGCCCGACCACTGGCCGACCAGCAGCGTGGCGACCGCGTTGCCGGCGAAGTTGGTCAGGGCCCGCGCCTCGGACATGAAGCGGTCGATGCCGACGATCAGGCCGACCCCGTCGACCAGGTCGGGCCGGTGCGATTGCAGACCGCCGGCCAGCGTGGCCAGGCCCGCACCGGTCACCCCGGCCGCGCCCTTCGAGGCGACGATCATGAAGAGCAGCAGGCCGATCTGTTCGCTCACCGCCAATGGCTTGTTGAGCGCGTCGGCCACGAAGATCGAGGCCATCGTCAGGTAGATCGCCGTGCCGTCCAGGTTGAACGAGTAGCCGGTCGGCACCGTGATGCCGACCACCGTGCGGGACACCCCGACGTGCTCCATCTTCGCGATCAGCCGGGGCAGCGCCGACTCCGACGACGACGTCGAGAGGATGAGCAGGAACTCGCGGCCGAGATAACGCAGCATCGAGAAGATGTTGAGCCCGGTGACCAGCTTGAGCAGCAGGCCGAGCACGATGAAGACGAAGATGGCACAGGTCAGGTAGAAGCCCAGCATGATCTGCAGCAGCCCGGCGAGCGCCTTCCACCCGGTCTCGCCGACCACCGCCGCGATCGCGCCGAACGCGCCGATCGGCGCCACCCACATGACCATGGCCAGCACCCGGAAGACCAGGCGCTGCAGGAAACCGACGGCCCGCAGGATCGGCTCGCCGGTCGGGCCCATCGCCTGGATCGCGAAGCCGACCAGCAGCGCGACCAGCAGCGTCTGCAGCACCTGCGAGTTGGTCAGTGCCGAGAACAGCGTGGTCGGGATGATGCCCAGCAGGAAGTCGACCGTACCCTCGGATCCGCTCGTGTCCGGCGGCTTGCCGCCGCTGAGGTCCAGGCCGCTGCCGGGGTGCAGGATGTTGCCGACCACCAGGCCGATCGCCAGCGCCACCGTCGAGATGACGAGGAAGTAGCCGAGCGCCAGACCGCCGACCCTGCCCACCTTGGCGGCCTGCCGCACCGACCCGATCCCCAGCACGATCGTGCAGAAGATGATCGGACTGATCATCATCTTGATCAGGTTGACGAACCCGGTGCCCAGCGGTTTCAGCGACTCACCGACCCCGGGGGCCAGCAGCCCGACCAGGATGCCGGCCAGCACGGCCACCACAACAGCCAGATAGAGGTACGCGGTCCGGTCGCGCCGCGGCGCGTCCGCCGACCGGGGCTTCTCGGCGATCGACATGTGGCCATTCATGCCCACCTGTGACCGTCCTCACACCCGACACTCGGGCCATCGCCGCGGAGGCCACCGCCACCGACCCGGAAGCCACCGCGGACGCCGGCGAGACAAGCGTCCCGACGCCGAGCCCGACCGCCAGCGCCACCCCGACCGCGACCCGACGACGCCGGCCACGAAGACGCCGTCCTGCATGCGAGTAGGCGTCGTCGACGTGCCCGGCCCCTACACCTACGGCAAGATCACGGTCGCTGCCCGCACGAAGGCCGAGAGCCAGATCTGCCCGGGAGAGCGGATCAAGGTCACCTGGGTCACCTACGAGCGGGCCGCCGACGGCAGCTCGAAGCTCTTCCGGTCAGGGACCCATTACCTCGACCGCGCCAACCCGCGCTGGACCTTCACCACCGTGGAACCCGACACCTGCGGCAGTTCCTGGTACGTCGTCAGCGGAGACGTCGCCATCCCGCGCAGCGTGCCCAAGGGAGTGATCCCCTTCGGCCGGGCCAAGGTGCACTGGGACGAGCCGACGGCCTGCTAGTCGTCGCGACCCGCTTCCTCCGCCCGCTTGCGCTCCGCACGGGACTCGGCCAGGTCGAGGGCCAGCACACCCGCGAGGATGAGCAGGTCGTTCTGCCCCGGCGCGACGTCGACCGCGTATGTGTCGCGGATCGAGAACCACTTCTTGGAGACCGTGGCGACCCGCTCGCCGCCCAGCTCGACCTCGTACTCGTGGTCGAGCAGGTCGCCCTTCATCTCCAGGTCGTCGGGGCCCGGCACGTCGATCGTGTACTTGTCGCGGAACGGCGTGAACAGCTTCTTGCGCATCTCGGCGGCCTCTTCACCACCGATGCTGATCGCGTACGTCGGCCGCAGCGCGATCAGCTTGCGGTGCACCGCGGCCACCTCGCGACCCGACGGGTCCTCGATGACGAGCTTGTCGCGCAGGCTCAGCACCTTGCCGTCGACGTGGAACACCCTGTTGCCCGCGTCGTCGGTGATGTCGAAGTCGTCGCCGATGTCGAAGATCTTCTCCCGGATGAGGTACATGACCCCATCCTCGCTCATTCGCCGGCCAGCAGCTCCTCGAAGGACGTGCGCAGCGCGAACGGGTCGACCGCGACGGCCGGCTCGCGCCGGGCCACCTCGGCCGCCAGCTCCCCGGCCGCGCGCCGGACCCGCTTGTCGAGCCGGCCGCCGCCCTCGTCGCCGCCCCAGTCCTCGGGCGCCGCGAACACACCGGTCGGCATGACGACCGAGCGGGTGTACGCGAACAGCGGCCGCATGGCGTGGTCGAGCGCGAGTGAGTGCCGGGCGGTGCCGCCCGTCGCGCCGATCAGCACCGGCTTGCCGGCCAGCGTGCCGTCGGGCAGCAGGTCGACAAAGGACTTGAACAGGCCGCTGTACGAAGCCGTGAAGATCGGAGACACCGCGATCAACCCGTCGGCGCCGGCGACCGTCTCGACCACCTTGGTGAAGCTGCTCGCCGGGAAGCCGGTCAGCAGGTTGTCGACGATCTCGTGGGCGTGGTCGCGCAGCTCGATCACCTCGATCTTCGGGGTGACCCCGAGCCGGGTGAGCTCCTCGCCCGCCGCGGCTGCCAGCTTGTCGGCCAGCAGCCGCGTCGACGAGGGCTGGCGCAGCCCGCCGGCGACCACCGCGATGGTGCGCTCGGTCATGCCGCGACCTCGTCGGCCTCCGCCGAAGCCGTCGCCGCTGCGACCAGCGACTCGTGCGTCGGCGCGTCCGGCACGTTGGCCGGGCGGTCCTTGGCGAACTCCTTGCGCAGCACGGGCACGACCTCTTCGCCCAGCAGGTCGAGCTGCTCGAGCACCGTCTTCAGCGGCAGGCCGGCGTGGTCCATCAGGAAGAGCTGGCGCTGGTAGTCGCCGACGTACTCGCGGAAACCGAGTGTGCGGTCGATCACCTGCTGCGGGCTGCCGACCGTCAGCGGCGTCTCCCGGGTGAACTCCTCCAGCGACGGGCCGTGCCCGTAGACGGGGGCCTCGTCGAAGTAGGGCCGGAACTCGCGTACGGCGTCCTGACTGTTTTTGCGCATGAAGACCTGACCGCCGAGGCCGACGATGGCCTGCTCCGGGGTGCCGTGCCCGTAGTGGGCGAAGCGCTCCCGGTAGAGCCCGATCATGCGCTGGGTGTGCTCCTTGGGCCAGAAGATGTGGTTGGCGAAGAAGCCGTCACCGTAGTAGGCGGCCTGCTCGGCGATCTCCGGGCTGCGGATCGAGCCGTGCCAGACGAACGGCGGCACGCCGTCGAGCGGGCGCGGCGTCGAGGTGAACGACTGCAGGGGCGTGCGGAACCGGCCCTTCCAGTCGACCACCTCTTCACGCCACAACTGGTGCAGTAGCGCGTAGTTCTCGATGGCCAGCGGGATGCCGTTGCGGATGTCCTGCCCGAACCAGGGATAGACCGGCCCGGTGTTGCCGCGGCCGAGCATCAGGTCGACCCGGCCGTCGGCCACGTGCTGGAGCATCGCGAAGTCTTCGGCGATCTTCACCGGGTCGCTGGTGGTGATCAGCGTCGTCGCGGTGGAGAGCAGCAACCGCTCCGTGCGCGCCGCGATGTAGCCCAGCATCGTGGTGGGCGACGACGGCACGAACGGCGGATTGTGGTGCTCACCGGTCGCGAAGACATCGAGACCGACCTCTTCGGCCTTGAGCGCGATCGCGATCATGGCCTTGATGCGGTCGTGCTCACTGGGGGTGGTGCGGTTGGTCGGGTCCGGCGTCACGTCGCCGACGGAGAATAGCCCGAATTGCATGTCAAACACCTCGGTTCGTCAGCCACCGTCAACTTATTTGACGCCGCAACTATTCCGGTAGGCCCGGCTGGTGCGGTGGCTCAGCGGAGAGGTCCGTCACCATCGTCGTCGGGGCCGTCGACCACGTGCACCGCGGCCTCTTCGGCGCTGGCACCGCCGGCATCGATCCCGGCATCCCACGCTACCGAGTCGGCCTGGTCGTCCTCGCCGAATCCCTGGTCGTCCTCGACCAGCCGGCCGGCGCGGGGGTCCTGCTCGTAACCGCGGCGGCTGATCTCGTCTTCGTCGTCGGCCGGGTCCGCGTCCGGGTCGACGTCGGGCTCCTCCTGCGCCAGCAGTTGCTCGAGCGACTCGCCCGCGCGCTCCTCGGCCGCCGTCGTGCCGAAGCGGTTGGCACCGCTCCACCGGTCGGCCGGGGCGATGCCGACGTCCAACGGGTCGGCGACGCGGTCGTCGTCGAGCGTGTCGGAGGCGTCGAGCACCCCGTCGTCTTCAAGCACCTCGAAATCCGGGTCCTGACTCATCGCTTCCTCATTCCACTCGGGCCACAGTCGCGTGCAAGCCTAAGACCCGCCCGTCAGCGGGCCAGCCGGCCCTAATGGCCCGAGCGATACGTCCGCTTTCGCGAGCAATGCGAGGGCTACCCGTTCTGGTGCGGTACCGCGCCGATCGCCCCTCCCGCTCGGGATCGGTGTGGCCCGCGCGGTCGCCGCGGGTCGGGGCCGGCGCCGACGAGTCGGGTGGGGTCTCTTCGGGCGTACATGTTCTCGCATGTGGCCACATGCGAGAACATGTACGCGCCAGGACACCTACCGGCGCCCGGCCATGCTCGGTGTCTAGCTTGTCGCCCGCTCGGCCGCGCTGACCGCGTTGCGGAACAGCATCGCGACCGTCGTCGGCCCGACGCCACCGACGCGCGGTGTGATCGCGCCCGCCACCTCGGCGCAGGATTCGTCGACGTCGGGGAGGAGGCGGCGGCCCTCGTAGCGGACGCCGCCGCCGATCACCGTCGAGCCGGGGCGGACGTGTTCCGGCTGGATGATGCCGGGCACGCCGGCGGCCGCGATCAGGATGTCGGCCCGCAAGGTGTAGCGCGGCCAGTCTTTGACGCCGGTGTGTACGACGGTGACGGCGGCGTTGGCGGTGGGGCGCTTCTGCGCGAGCAGCATCGCCAACGGGCGGCCCAGCGTCGCGCCGCGGCCGAGGATGACGACCTCGTGGCCGGCTACCGGGATGTCGTAGTGCGCCAGGATCGCCTCGATGCCGGCCGGTGTGCAGGGCAGGGGGCCGGGCAGGCCGAGCGCGAGGCGGCCCATGTTGACCGGGTGCATCCCGTCGACGTCCTTGTCCGGGTCCATGACGCTCAGGGCCTGGTCGTAGTCGAGGTGGCCGGGCACCGGGTGTTGCACGAGGAGACCGTGCACCGCGGGGTCGGTGCTGAACTCGGCGATCACCCGTTCGAGGTCGGCCTGGGTGCTGTCGGCCGGCAGGTGCGCGTGCGGTGAGACGAAGCCGAGGTCGGCGGCCTGTCGTTGCTTGATCCGGATGTAGCCCGCGCTGGCGTCGTCGTCGCCGACCAGGATCGTGGCCAGCGCTGGCGTGACGCCCTTGTCGCGCAGCACGCGGACGCGGTCGGAGACGTCGGCCAGGATGCTCTCGGCGACCGGACCGCCGGGCAGCAGGCGTGCGGACATCGTCATTTCCCCCTCGACCGTGGGCACCCAGGCGGTCGATGCTCACGGGCGGGCTCCCCGATGGTCAGTGCCATCCTGTGCCGCCAGTCGCGCTCACCTCCAGCATGCCAGAGCGCTCCGGGCTAGACCCGGTCGAGGGTCGTCCTGAGCCGGGCCACCGCGGGGGCGATCTCGCCGTCGGCGAGGTTGCCGTAGCCGAGGACCAGCACCGGGGTCGGCGTGGCGGGCTTCTCGGCCCGGTAGGTGTCCAGGTCGACCAGGCGCAGGCCGGCGCGGGCGGCCTCGCGGACCACGGCGCCGGCGTCGGTGCCGTCGGGGAGTTGGAGGAGCACGTGCAGGCCGGCGGCGGTGCCTTCGACGGTGGCCTCCGGGATCGTCTCGGCGAGCGCGGCCAGCAACCGGTCGCGGCGGGCACGGAAGCGGCGGCGGGCGGCGCGGAGATGGGCGTCGTACCAGCCGCGGTCGACGAACGTGGCCAGCGCCAGTTGGTCGAGCACCGGTGGCGCCGCGGTCACCGGGTCGGCTGCGGCGGACAGCATGCGCGGTGCCAGCAGCCAGCCGAGGCCGAGCGCGGGCGAGAGCGTCTTGCTCACCGAGCCGAGCAGCGCCACCCGGGCCGGGTCCAGCCCCTGCATGGCGGCGATCGGGCGGCGGTCGTAGCGGAACTCGGCGTCGTAGTCGTCTTCGATCACGAAGCCTTCGACCGACCGGGCCCAGCGCACCAGCGCGGCGCGCCGGGCGGGGGAGAGGACCGCGCCGCTGGGGAACTGGTGTGCGGCGCCGACGACGACGGCGCGGACATCCGACAGGGCGTCGACCCGTAGGCCGTCGCCGTCGACAGGCACCGGGCGGGCCGACAGGCCGGCGCTGGTGACCGCCGCGCGCAGCCGTAGCCAGCCGGGTTCCTCGACCGCGACGCTCTGGACGCCGACGCGGCGCAACGCCCGGGCGAGCCGGGTGAGGCCGTCGGTGATGCCGGCGCAGACCGTGACGGTGTCGGCGGTCGCGACGGCGCCGCGGGACCGCTGCAGGTATTCCGCGATGGTGCGGCGGGCCGTCGGGTGGCCGCGCGGGTCGGGCGGGCCGAGGTCGTCGACGGAGACGGCGCCGGTGACCGCCGCGACCGCGTCGGCCCACCGGCGGCGGGGGAAGGCGCGTAGGTCAGGCAGGCCTGGCGAAAGGTCGTAGCGGGGCGAGGGCGGCGTCGGCCGCGGCCGCGGGACCCGGCCCCGTGGTGCGTCGTCGGGGGTCCACGCCACGCGGGTCGCCGACCCGACCCGGGCCGCCAGGTAGCCCTCGGTGACCAGTTGGCCGTAGGCCTCGGTGACCACCCAGCGCGAGCAACCCAGTTCCTCCGCGAGTGCGCGGCTGGGCGGCACCGCCGAGCCGGTCGGCAGCCGACCGGAGCGGATCGCCGCCCGCAGCGCCCGGGCCAGGCGCTGGTGCGCCGGGCCGCGGCCGGTTGGGTCGAGCAGCGTCGCCCACGCCAGATTGGTCTGGGAAAGTGCCACGACATTGGAGCGTACGGCCTGACCGATCGTTACTATCGTCGATCCCATGATGGATAACCTGGTACTCGGCGCCATGATGTTCGGCACCACCGTCGACGAGAAGCGCGCGTTCGCCATCCTCGACCGCTTCGTCGACGCGGGCGGCACCTGGATCGACACGGCCAACTGCTACGCCTTCTGGGCCGATCCGAGCGGCTTCGGCGGGCAGAGCGAGGCCCTGCTCGGCCGCTGGCTGGCCCGCCGGCCCGGAGTACGCGACCGGGTCGCGATCAGCACGAAGGTCGGCTGCGAGCCGCTGGAGGCGAACCGGTACCCGGAGACGGCCGAAGGGCTGGCGCCGGAGACCATCAAGAGCGCGATCGAGGCGAGCCTGCGCCGGCTCGGCACCGACCACGTCGAGATGTACTGGGCGCACCGCGACAACCGTCGTACGCCGATCGAGGAGTCCGTCGGCGCGTTCGGTGAGTTGGTCTCGGCCGGCCTGGTCGGGCGGCTCGGCTGCTCCAACTTCGCGGTGTGGCGGCTGGAGCGGGCCCGGCGGTTCGCGGCCGACCTCGGTGTGGCCGGCTACACGGCGGTGCAGCAGCACCTGACCTACCTGCAACCGCGGCCCGGGACCCGGCCGTCGGTGGTGCACCGGTTCGGCCACCTGAGCGACGAGGTGCGTTCCTATGTGGAGAGCCACGACGACATGGCGATCTGGTCCTACACACCGCTGCTGTCCGGCTCCTACACGCGGGCCGACAAGCCGCTGGCACCGGAGTACGACCACCCGGGCACGGCCGCGCGGCTGGCGGCGCTGGACACGGTCGCGGCCGAGACCGGCACCACCCGCAACCACGTCGTGCTGGCCTGGCTCACCGGGGGCTGCCCCGCGGCCATGCCGATCGTCGGACCGAGCTCGGTCGCCCAACTCGACGAGGCGATCGCGGCCATGGAGCTGCGCCTGAGCCCCGAACAGCGGTCCCTGCTGGACAAGGCCGTCTAGTAAGACAGCACGCATATCGATGACTATCCCTGAGTTTGGTGACCCGCGGCAACTCTTTCGGTGGCGGCATATGTACTTCTGCTGAATCGGACAGAAGTTCGGCCGCATTGACGGATAGATATGGACAGCTGGCCGGAAGCCACCTACCGTGTCCGCAACCCGCTCGTCCCTCTACCGTCCCGGAGGAACAGTGAGCTCCCGTTTACGCACCCTTTTCGCGGCCACCGTCCTGTTGGCCGGCGTGCTCGTCGCGCCGGCCGCTGCCGCGGCCGCCATCCCTCCCCAAGAGCCCGGTGTCACCCTGCGCGTATTCGACGTGCAGGTGCCCCTCGACAAGATCTGTGTCCTGAAGCCCGGCCAGACGCCCAATGTGGACAAGCTAATGCCCACCATCAACTGGACGTCGACCACCGACTTCGGAGGGTTCAGCGACAACTTCGTCAGCCAGGTGATCGGCAACATCAACATCGCGACGGCCGGCAGCTACACGTTCCGGCTCAGCAGCGACGACGGCTCCCGGCTCACGATCGACAGCACCGTGGTGGTCGACCATGACGGGCTGCACAGCGCCAGCCCGCCCAAGGAAGGCACCATCAGCCTCAGCACGGGCTACCACTCGCTGCGGATCGACCACTTCGAGCGCGCCGTCGACCAGCAGATCACGCTGGACTGGCGTACCCCCGGGTCGTCGGCCTTTGTTCTGGTGCCCAACAGCGTGCTGTCGACCGACGCCGGTGTGGTGCGGGTGACCGCGCCGGGCCGCAAGGAGTGCGAGGGCATCACCGATGCGCCCGGCGACGGGCTGCCGCTCAACGCCGTGCACCCAAACTACACGCTGACCAACCTGCGGCCGAGCGGTTTCCAGCCACAGGTGTCGGCGATGGACTGGCTGCCCGACGGCCGGCTCGCCATCACCACCTGGGGTGGCAGCGACACCGTCGTCGGCGAGGTCTATCTGCTGTCCAATGTGACCGGTGCGACCTCGCCCGCGCAGGTGACCTACCAACGGATCGCGACCGGCCTGCGCGAGCCGATGGGCATCAAGTACGTCGACGGCAAGCTGTACGTGTCGGAGAAGCACCGGCTGGTCGAGCTGAACGACACCAACGGCGACTGGGTCACCGACAACTACCGGCAGGTGGCGACCTGGCCCTGGGGCGGCAACTTCCACGAGTTCGCCTTCGGCCTGCTCTACCAGGCGCCCTACTTCTACCTGAACCTGTCGATCTCGATCAACTACGGCGGCGCCACGACCAACCCGCAGCCGGCGCCCAACCGCGGCACGACGATCCGGGTCGACAAGAACACGGGCGCGGTGCACTACGTGGCCGGCGGCCTGCGTACGCCCGATGGCATCGGTTGGGGTCCGGAGGGTGGCATCTTCGTCACCGACAACCAGGGTGACTGGCTGCCGTCGTCGAAGCTGGTGCACATCAAGCAGGACCGGTTCTTCAACCTCAACATGAACCCGCCCGGCCCGTTCCAGAGCCAGCCCGTCACCCAGCCGGTGCTGTGGATGCCGCAGAACGAGATCGCCAACTCGCCGAGCACGCCGGTCATGGTGCAGTCGGGTCCGTTCGCCGGACAGATGCTGATCGGTGACGTGACCTACGGCGGCCTGCAGCGGGCGTTCCTGGAGAAGATCAACGGCGAATACCAGGGCGCGCTGTTCCGGCACACCCAGGGCCTGGAGATGGGCGTGCTGCGCACCTCGATCGGTCCGGACGGCGCCATCTACGTCGGCGGTCTCGGCGCCGACGGCAACTGGGGGCAGGAGGGCAAGCTGAAGTACGGCCTGCAGAAGCTGACCCCCAACGGCGGCAACGCGTTCGACATCCTCGCGATGCGGGCGATCGCCGGCGGGTTCGAGATGGAATACACGCAGCCGCTGTCGGCCGCGACGATCGCCTCGCTGGCGACCGAGTTCACGGTGAAGCAGTGGCGCTATGTCCCGACCCAGAACTACGGCGGCCCGAAGGTCGACGAGCAGACGCTGACGGTCTCCTCGGCGACCGCGTCGACCGACGGCCGCAAGGTCACCCTCAAGATCAACGGCCTGCAATCCGGTCGCGTGGTGTACGTGCGCTCGCCGCGCCCGTTCTCCGCCGCGAACGGCCAGTCGTTGTGGAGCACCGAGGCCTGGTACACGCTCAACGCTCCGGTCGGCGGGCCGCAGCAGCCAGGTGACGTGCTCGAGGCGGAGTCGGCCGTGCTCTCGGGCGGCGCGGCGGTGGCCACCGACCATCTGGGTTACACGGGCTCCGGCTTCGTCGCGGGCTATGGCACCCAGGGCGCGACGACGACGTTCTCGGTGCCCGCGGCCGCCGCGGGTTCCTACGACGTCAACCTGCGCTACTCGAACGGTCCGAACGGCGGCACGGGTACGAAGACGGTGTCGCTCTACGTCAACGGCACCAAGCTGCGCCAGACGCAGTTGCCGTTCACCAACAACTGGGACACGTGGGCGGTCAAGACCGAGACGGTGACGCTCAACGCCGGCACGAACACGATCGCGTACCGCTACGACGCCGGTGACATCGGCAACGTCAACCTGGACAACATCTCGGTCACCGGTGGCCCGGGCGTCAACCTTGCCCTGAACAAGCCGGCGACGGCCGACAGTTCCTGCAACGCCGACGAGGGCCCGGCCAAGGCGGTCAACGGCAGCGTCACCGGTGGCAACACCGACAAGTGGTGCTCGCTCGGCGCGACCAGGTGGATGCAGGTCGACCTGGGTGTTGCCGCAACGGTCAACCGAATCGTTGTCAAGCACGCGGCAACCGGTGGCGAGAACGCCGCCTGGAACACCCGCGACTTCACCCTGCAGGTCGCGACGAACGGCACGTCGTGGTCAACGGTGGCAACTGTGACGGCCAACACGGCGGCGACGACGACCCACACGTTCACCGCGGTCCAGGCCCGTTATGTGCGGCTGAACGTGCAGACCCCGGCCAGCGACGGCAACGCGGCGGCGCGGATCTACGAGGTGGAGGTGTACGGCTCGTCGTCGGCCCCGACCCGCACGGTCTTGTTCGACGGCACCGCGGCGTCGATGACGGCGAACTGGCAACACACCGACGGCCGCACCCCGACCTGGACCATCACCGGCGGCGGCATGCAGGTCAACGGCGGTGACATCCGGACCCGGGCCAGCTACGGCGACTACAAGCTGCACGTGGAGTTCTGGCTGCCGCAGTACGGCCCGGAGGTGACGGGCCAGGCCCGCGCCAACAGCGGGGTCTACCAACAGGACCGCTACGAGCTGCAGGTCCTGGACTCGTTCGGCGACACCTCGCTCGGCAACGACGAGGCAGCGTCGATCTACCAGAAGAAAGCGGCGGACGTGAACGCCGCGACCGCCCCGCAGACGTGGCAGACGTACGAGGTCACCTTCCGCGCGGCCCGCTACAACGGCACCACCAAGACCGAGAACGCCCGCATGACCGTGGTCTGGAACGGCGTCACGGTGCACAACAACGTGGCCGTCGACGGCCCGACAGGCGGGGGAGCGGCCGAGGCCAACACCCCGGGCCCGATCCGCCTACAGGACCACACCAACCCGGTCCGCTACCGCAACATCTGGATCGAACCGGCGTAACCGAAGTGTCGGGCGCCGGGTTCACTGGACCCGGCGCCCACCGGTCCCGCAGCATTTCCACAGCCGACTCCGGAACGCTCTCGTAACAGCGGTCAAGCGGGGTCAGGGCCAGGGTGCCGTCCACGCAGGCGGTCCAGGTAGTGCTCGAGATGCCGCTCGAGAATCGGCTCGATGTCGGTGGTGGACTCCCGCTCGTACTCGTCGAAGACCTGCCGGTAGAAGGCGGTGTCTCTGCGGCCCTGGGTGGAGATCGCGGTGTTGAACAGGTCTATCTCGACGGACACGTCGTCGGCCAGGACGAAACCGTGCACCGGAGGAACGATGATGTCCGCGTCGGCTGGGATCAGACCCAGAGTCACATTGTCTTGTTTGGCGGCATCACGCAGTCGTTGGATCTGTGCGGGCATGTATTCCGGTGCCAGGAACCGATTGCTGAGCACCGTCTCGGTGATGATGAAGTGGAAGGTGCGGGTCGGGTCGGCGAGGATCTCTTGACGCGTTACCCGTGCCGAAACGGCTTCGAGGATCGCGGCGGCCGACGGGGCGGCCCCGTCGGCGAGGATGAGCCGCTGCATCGGCGTCAGCACCGCTTGGATGTAGTCGCTGGTCTGGAGCAGCCCGGGGATGACCGTCGGCTGGAAGACCCGCAATGTGCGGACCTCGGCTTCCATATCCGCGACGTCTCGTTGCCGGATGGCCAGCGAGGGTGACATCGGGCGCCAGTCGGTCATCTGATTGTGTGCCTGCTCGGCCAGCTCGGTCAGGCGAACGACGACGTCGTCGGGAGCGTCGAGTTCCCGCGCGATGCGCGCCACGTCGGCGGGATCGGGCAGCCCGACACCGTTCTCCAGCCGCGAGATCTTCGGCTGGCTCATCCCGACCCGCTTGGCGAGCTGGCGACCGGTCAGATTCATCGAGCGGCGCATGCGGGCGAGCGTGGCGCCCAGGGAGTCTTCTGGATCGGAGGCGCCGGATGTGATGGCCATGCGGCGCCCCCTCGTCGTTTGGGACGGGACGTCGTCAGGAGACGGTGCGGGCTACGTTTGCCAGGAGCTCGGCGGGAATCTCCACGAGCAGTTCGCCCTCGGGCAGAACCATGCCGGCGCGCTCGGCGGTCACCGCATAACCCTGGACAACCACCGTGCCGCGATCACTTCGGTAGATGGTCGGGCAGGAGCCGGTGCTGCACAGCGCGGCTATCGTCTGCAGCCTCAGGTCGCCGTGAGACGGAATTTGACCTGACGGGTCGGCATTTGTCGTGTTTTTGGGCCTATTCACGGGCCCTGATTCTTGATTCACCTAGCCGGCATCGTCAAGCAACGCCGCTCCTTCGTCATCCTTTCGAGACCGTCCTGCGGGACCGCCACTGTGGATGAAGCGGTCTGCCAGTGTGCGAGATGGACGATACCACTCAGCCATATGGCACTCTAGGTCTGCTTTGAGCGCTTGAATTCGCGCCCTATGAATAATGCATGTGACCTTGAATCTTGATCATGAATAGTGAATCCATCGCGCACGCTCGGCCCAGCGATGTGGGGTGATCATCGTGAGTCTTGCGGATCTGTGGAACTCGCTCAGCGACCATCGCTACCTCTATCTGGCCTTCGCCGTGCTGGTCGCGCTCATCGCCCTACGGTGGTTGCGGCGCGCCTTCGCGCCGATCGGGCCCGTCGTGCAAGCGCTGGCGGCCGTCGTCGGTGTCGCGTTCGCCTTCGGCATGGTGTTCGTCGTGGTCGTCGCCGCCGTCGTGAGTGGAGTCTGAGGAGGTTGGTATGGAACACATCGCGCTCATTGCCACGGTCGGCTCGTTCATCGGGTTTGTCGTGCTGGTCGAACTCGCCGCCGCGGTGTTGCCGGTGGTGATCATCCTGGCGTTCGTGCCGCCGCATGAGCGGGCCGGGCTGGCCGAGCTTGTCGGGGCCGCCGACGGGTCCCGGCGGCTGCGGGTCGGTCAGGCGCTGTGGATCGCGATGGTGGCGCGCCGCACCACTCGTACGCGGGACGCCCTCGCCGGTCGGTGAGAGTCGGGTGGGTGACGGATGCGAGAGTCGTTCACCCGAACGAGGGGTGATCGATGGTGGTCAGCGGATACTGTTGCCGGCGTGGTGCCGGAACGATGGTCTGAGCGGGACGCCTACGAGGCCTACATGGGCCGCTGGAGCAGGCGGGTGGCTCCGTTGTTCCTGCGCTGGCTCGCCGCGCCCATGCGGCAGCGGTGGGTCGATGTCGGGTGTGGCACCGGGGCGCTGAGCGGTACGGTGCTCGACACCGCGGCGCCGGTCGCGGTGACCGGGTTCGACAGGTCGGCGGAGTTCGTCACCGCGGCCGCCGAGCGGGTCGCCGACCCCCGGGTCCGGTTCCAGGTCGGTGACGCCACCGCGCTGCCGATGGGCGACGGCGAGGTCGATGTCGCGGTGAGCGGGCTCGCGCTCAACTTCGTGAGCGACCCGTCGCGGGCGGTCGCCGAGATGGCGCGGGTCACCGCCGCCGGCGGCACGGTCGCCGCCTACGTGTGGGACTACGGCGAGGGGATGGAGATGCTGCGGTATTTCTGGTCCGCCGCCACAAAGATCGACCCGGCCGCGCCCGACGAACTCGACCGCTTCGCGGCCGTCTGCCGGCCCGATCGCCTGCGGACCCTGTGGAACCAGGCGGGGCTGACCGGGGTGACCGTCGACGCCGTTTCCACCGCCACCACATTCACCGGGTTCGACGACTTCTGGACACCGTTCCTCGGCGGGCAGGGCCCGGCGCCGGGTTTCGTCGCCCGGCTCGAACCCACCGACCGCAACCGCCTGCGCGACCTGTTGCGTTCCCGGCTGCCGGTCGCGCCGGACGGCTCGATCCGGCTCACCGCCCGCGCCTGGACGGTCCGCGGCGCCGCCGGCTGAGCCACGCGATACCGCCGCTCCACCATTCGAGACCGCACCGCGCGCCGGTTCGTGGCCAGGGGCAAAATCCGGTCAAATGGGGGTACGGCATCCGGCGGCGCCGGGCAGTGAACGGGGGCGGGGCACCATGCAGGCGAGTGAGATCCGTTGGGTTTACCGGCCGCCGAGGAACCGCCGCTCGCCCGAGGCCGGCGTGCCCGTCTTCGGGGTCAGCGCCGCCGACGACCAGGGCCGCGTCGATGTCATCCTCGCCGACGGCACGCGGGTAACGGCCGCGCGGGGCGACCTCGTCGCCGAACCGATGTGAGTAACTTGCATTCCTAACTTAACAAGCTAAGATGGGTCCGTGAAGAACCTCGGACTCGAACTGCACACGTTGGTGTCCCGCCTTGAGCAGGCCGGCGACCGGATCATGCGAGCCGACCACGGGCTGTCGTACCGCCGCTTCATGGTTCTCGTCATGGTCGGCGAACTGGGCGCGTCCACCCAGCGCGCGCTCGCCGACGGGCTCGGCGTCACCGAACCCTCCGTGAGCCGGATGGTCGGCACCCTCGCCGACAGCGGACTACTGAGCGTGTTGCCCGACCCCGCGGGCGGCAACCGGCGCCGGATCGCCCTCACCGACGCCGGCCGGCACCTCGTCGACCGGGCCGGCTCCGACCTCGTCCAGCGGCTCACCACGTTCGTCGAGTCGACCGGCGTGCCGTTCGACACCTACTTCGCGCACACCCAGCGGCTCAACGCCGCGCTGACCGACACCACCTCTTAGGACGGCATCATGCCCACCACACTCGCACCCGACGGCACCCGGATCACCTACGTCACCAAGGGGACCGGCCCGGGCGTCGTCGTCGTTCCCGGCGCGCTCAACGATGCCAGCGACTACGCCGCGCTGGCCGACGCGCTCGCACCCACCTTCACCGTGCACACGATCGAGCGTCGCGGCCGGGGCGGCAGCGGGCCGCAGGGCGACGACTACAGCATCGAGACCGAGTGCGCCGACCTCTCGGCCGTCCGCGCGGCCACCGATTCCCGGTTCGTCTTCGGGCACAGCTTCGGCGGCCTGGTCGCGCTCGAAGCGGCGCGCCGGGACCCTGAGATCAAAAAGCTCGCGGTGTACGAGCCGGGCGTCAGCGTCGACGGCGGCGTACCGATGGACTGGATCCCCGCCTACCGGCGGTTCATCGAGCAGGGCCGGCCGATGGACGCGTTCGCCACCTTCGCGATCGCCACCGGGCCGGCGGCCGCCCGGCGCAACCCGCGCTGGCTCATGTCGGCCATCCTGCGCATCGTTTTCCGCGGCGAGCACCGGGCGAAGGTGTTCCGCTTGCTCGACGCCAACCTGCGCGAGCACCAGGAGGTCGGCCGGCTCCACGACAGCTACCCCAACTATCGCGAGGTGTCCGCGGACGTCCTGCTGCTGGCCGGCGGCAAGAGCAAGCTGCCCTATATGGACGCGGCCTTCGAGCGGCTCACCGAGGTGCTGCCCGCCGCACGGGTGCACACGTTCCCGAAGCTCGACCACTTCGGCCCCGACCAGCGCGGCCCGGCCGAGGTGGCCGCTACGGTGGCCGCGTTTCTTCTCGACTGACGGCGCCTACACTCAGAGCCTTCGATACCACGTACCCTGGGGAGGCCTTACGTGTGGTTTCGGCGGATAACCCTGACCGCGGCGCTGCTTGTCGCCTCGACGGCCGTCGCCGTGACGCCGGCGGTGGCGGCCGGCGCGCCGCGGCTCAGTGACTTCGACCTGCGGCCGGCGTCCAACGCGATCGCGCTGACGCAGCGGGTGCAGGAGCTCGACGCGGAGCTACCGAAGCTGGGTGTGCAGAATATCCTGGCGCAGGCCAGCCGCGACGGCAACGCGATGTCGGGGCAGGGCGCGATCTGCAACCCCGGCGCGGTCGACAGCAAGGAACGCAACCTCAACGCCGTCTACAGCTTCTGCTTCGACGCGGCCGACAGCGGCACCAACGGCGGCAACGTCGAATGGACGCCGCAGGGCATCACCACGGTCGCCGACGCGCAGGAAGACCAGGCCTGGGGCTCGGCCCAGCCGCTGGTCGTGAGTTGGTACAACGACGACTCCTAGCAGGTGAAAGGCACCCGGGTCACGTTCATCGACCCGTGGAGCGGCGCCTACCAGCACGTGCTGCTGGCCTACCCGTTCCAGAACGACTCCGGCAACGCCACCTACATGAGCCTGCGCAACAAGCAGGACTCCACCGGCGGCTCGCTGCACGCGGGCGGACTGGCCTGGTATGGCAACTATCTCTACGTGGCCGACACCCGGCGCGGCTTCCGGGTCTTCGACCTGCGCTACATCTTCGACCTGCAGGCCGCCGGCGCGAAGGGCAACACCACCGACAAGACGAAGATCGGCCGGCAGAACGGGGTGTTCTACGGGCACGGCTACCGCTACGTGATGCCCGAGGTCGGCGCCTGGACGAGCAACGCCGGTGAGGTCGGCGACGCGAGCACCTGCACGGTCGACGGCTCGCCGCACTTCTCCTTCGTCGGCCTCGACCGCACCGGTGTCGACCACCTGACGACCGGCGAATACTGCGACGGCGCGGCCAACGGCAACGACCCCGACAGGTACGGCCGGGTCGCGAACTGGCCGCTCGACGGGCTCAACGGGCTGCCCGCGATCTCCAGCGACGGGCGCTGGAAGGCGACCAGCGCCTACCGCCTGCCGGTGCCCAACGTGCAGGGTGTCGTCGCGCACGGCAGCACCTACTACGTCAACCGCAGCCACGGTGAGGACGTCGCGACCCAGAACGACAACGGTGACCTGCTGAGGTCGACCGCGCCGAGCGGCACGACGGGCGTGCTCGGCACGCCGGTGCGGCGCACCGCCCCGGTCGGCCCCGAGGACCTCTCCTACTGGTCGGGCTTCATGACGTTCGGCGACGTGCTGTTCAGCGTGACCGAACACCCAGGCCAACGGATGGTGTACGCGACGCCGGTCTCGGCGTTCTGACGGTTGCGGACGCTGGCGCCCTCACATCTCGTACTGCTCGGCGAGTTCGTTGCGCAGCACCTCGGCGTAGGGCGCCAGTTCCCGCACGATCGTCGCCCACTCGGCGTCGCTCACCGTCACCGTCGCCGGTGTGCTCGCCAGCGTCGACACGAACTGGTGCCGGCGGCCGGTCGACGGGTGGCTGCTGAACAGCGACGCCTCGGTGCGGATGGTGAGCTGGCGCAGCCGGGCGGTCTGGACGCCGTCGTTGCGGGCGCGGTTCTGGGTGATGCGTTCCTGCCAGTCCCGCAGTGCGTAGCCCTTGCGCGTCGCGCCGCTCACCACGCCCCGGTAGAGCGGCAGGGACGCGGTGGCGTCCAGGAGCCCCAGCGTCGCCGTCCGTCCGGCGACCCGCACGGCGAGCAGGTCGGCCTGTTGCTCCGCGCGCCGGTCCTCGCGGGCGGCGACCACGCTGATCGCGGCGTGCACCGCGAAGAACAGCCAGGACAGCAGGCCGGTGAGCAGGCGCCACAGCTCGTAGACGATCAGGTAGAGACCGAGGAATTCACGCTCGAAGCCGGACACCCGGCTGGGCCGCAACCCGCTCGCGATGTGTCCGAAGGTGACCCGGGCCGGTCGGGTCAGCGTCCGCCGCCACGAGTCCCGGTTGACGAAGTGCCCGAACTCGTGGCCCAGCAGGGCGATCAGCTCCGCCCGGTCGATGCTGGCCACCAGCGGGATGCCGAGGACGAGGATGCGCCGCTGGCGGACGCCGGCCACCGTGGTCCACGCGCCCCAGAGATCGGCGTCGACGCCGACGAGGTCGGGACGGGGCGCGCCGGCGGCGGTCGCGACCCGCTCGATCAGCGCGTGCAGCGCCGGTGCCCGGTCGGGAGCGAGCCGATAGTGTCCCTTGAGGACCTTCTTGACCCGGCCCAGCCGCGGGCGCACGGCGAGCACGACGACGAGCAGCAGCAGACCCAGCGCGACCGGGCCGGCGATGAGGAGCCAGAGGGCTGCCAGCAACGTCGCCGCCGGCACCGCGACGAGCACCGCCGAGATGCCGACGAGCAGCACGAACGCCCGACCCCGGCCCGGGCGGACCGGTTCGCCGGTGGCCAGCAGCCGGTCGGCCCGGAAGCCGGCCCGGTGGTCACGGGTGCGGATGGAACGATAGAACCAGGTGGCCCGCTCGAGCGGAGCGAGCGCGTCGAGATTCCACTCGCAGCGCTCGCACCATGGCGGCTGGTCCTCCTCGACGGCCAGCGGCACGGCACAGGCAGGGCAGGTATCGGTCACCGGCGAAGTCTGACCGCCAGATGATCATGGATCAATCGGCCGAAGGGCCTAGGAGTTCGTCACTGTCGATGATGCGCGAACTCCGGCCGGGTGGGGTGGATCGTCCGGCCGACGGCGTCACGGGCGGAAACCGTTGTCCAGCATGGCCAGCGAGGTCTCCAGCAGCTCGGTCAGATCGGCGTCGTCGTGCCGCAGCCACTGCTCGTAGGCGGACAGCGCGACACCCAGGAGCGCCCACGCGATCGCGCTCGGCGCCGGGCTGTCGGCCGGCACACCCAGGCGGCGGGCGGCATATTCGGCGACCACGTCGCGCCAGGCCTGGTAGCGCAGGGTGGAATGGGCCTGCAGCGCCGGCACGTCGAGCAGCAGCCGCATCCGCTGCCGGTGCCAGGGGACCTCTTCCGGTGGGAGGCGGTTGAACTCCACCACCGCGCGCCGCAGCGTGTCCATCAGCGGCACGCCGTCGGGTGTCTCGTCGAGGTGGGCCCGCATGTGCTCCAGTTGCTCGTCGAAGTCGCCCCAGGGCAGGTCGTTCTTCGACGGGAAATAGCGGAACAGGGTACGCCGCCCGATGCCCGCGGCCGCCGCCACGTCGTCGACGGTGGTCGCCTCGAACCCGCGCTCGGCGAACAGGCGCAGGGCGATGAGGCTCAGCTCGGCCCGCGACGTCGAGCGCCGCCGACCGAGGCGGGTCCCCGCCGCCGGGTCGTCCCAGGAACCCACAGGTCGCCGCCCTTCTGTTTCGGCGCCGGTGCCAGAAGTCCGGCTCCGCTGGCGGAGCCGACACCCGTCCTATGGCGACCCCACAGGAGCATGCCATGAGCGACGCATCGACCGTCATAGACGAGTGGCTCAAGGCCGCGGAAATCAACCGCCGATCGTCGCTCGCCGGCTTCCACTATGGAACATCGACGGATCCGCAGGGGACGCCCCATCCGCGGCGGCTGCCGCCCACGGTGCGGAAGCCATGACCGCCCGCGGCGCGACTGAG
The DNA here is from genome assembly GCF_040676615.1 of Asanoa sp. NPDC049573. Taxonomy (NCBI): domain Bacteria; kingdom Bacillati; phylum Actinomycetota; class Actinomycetes; order Micromonosporales; family Micromonosporaceae; genus Asanoa; species Asanoa sp. NPDC049573. Next base: position 71,468 of record NZ_JBFAPI010000021.1, on the reverse strand, counting down.
ATAAGCGTTAATAAGCCACACCTCACCCGCGTGGGGTCGGAAGAATTCCCGTGTGGTGATCATGCTGCCCTGGCCGGTGGCGCCGACCCTCGCCGCCGGCGCCGGGGTCAGCCTCCTGGGCGCCGGCCGGCACGCGTGGTCGGGACCCTCGCCGGACGCGGCTCTGCGCTCCCTCGGCGGGGTTTTCCCCGAACTCGTCGCGGTGGATCTGCATCCCGGCGACCCGGCCCGGGTGTGGGCGGCCAGGTCGGGCCTGCCGGTCCGCGCGGTGGCCCAGCACCACGCCCTGGTCGCGGCGGTCCTGGCCGCGCACGGCCTTGGCCCGGACGAGCAGGCGATCGGGTTCGCCTTCGACCGCGGCGGCTACGGTCCCGACGGCGCCACCTGGGGCGGCGAGGTGCTCGTCGCCGGCTACAAGGGGGCCCGCCGTTTCGCGCACCTCGGCTACGTCCGCTGCGCCGGCACCGCCCCCGACCGGCCTCACCGCGCGGCGCTCGCGCACCTCCGCCATGCGGGCATTCCCTGGGACCTCGACCTCCTCCCGGTCCGCGCCTGCTCCAACCGCGAGCGGCGGGTGCTGGCCCGGCAGTTGGAAACCGGCTACGGCTGCACCACCACCTCGAGCCTGGGCCAGCTTCTCGATGCCATCGGTTCGCTGGTCGGTCGGGGCGAGGGATCCGGCCCGGCGGCGCACGTCGCGCTCGGCGACGCGTACCCGATGGACGGGTTGGATCCTGGGCCCCTGGTTCGGGCGGTCGTCGACGACGTCCGCGGCGGCGTGCCGGCGGAGAGCGTCGCCGCTCGGGTGCGCGGCACTGTCGCCGCCCTGGTCGCCGAGCAGGCGCGGCGCTGTGGGGGAGAGACCGGGCTCGACGTGGTCGTGCTGGCCGGTGACGTCTTCGACGACGCCGCGCTCACCCTCGCCGTCCGGGACGCGTTGCGTGGGTTCACGGTGCTGGCCGGGCGGCCACCGCTGGCGCTGGGACAGCTGCTGTGCGCAGCGGCCGGATGAGGGTGGCGAGCAGCGCCGTACCGGCGACGCAGGTGAGGCCGCCGATCACCAGGGCCGCGCTGCCCGACGTGGCCGAGGCCACCAGGCCCGCCCGCAGGTTGCCGACCTCCGGCCCGGCCACGCCGACGACGTGTTCGAGGGCGGCCACCCGACCCAGGTAGGCCTCGGGCGTTGCCGACTGCACGACCGTGCCCCGCGCCACCACCGCCCAGGTGTCGGCGGCACCCGCGAGCGCGAGGCAGCCGAGCACCGCGGGCAATGTGGCGACGAACCCGGCCAGCGACAGGCCCAAGCCCCAGACTCCGCCGCAGGCCAGGAGCAGCAGGCCGGGCCGGGCGTGCCGGGTGGACAGGCCGGAGAACAGCGAAGCGAGCGCGCCGCCGACGCCGATCGCGGTCAGGAACAGCCCGAGGGTCTTCGGTGAGCCGCCGAACTTCTCCTGGTTGACGACCGGGAAGACGGCGACCGGCATGGCGAGCAGGGTCGCGCACAGGTCGGCCAGCAGCGCCCCGGCGACGGGGCGGGTGCTGACCGCGAAGCGGATGCCGTCGCGGACCGCCCGAACGCCGGCCGCGCCGCCCGGCGATCCGGTCACCCGCGGCAGGCCGGCGATGCCGACCAGCGCCGCGCCGAACGAGACGGCGTCCACCACGAAGCACGCGGTCGTGCCGGACACCGCGGTGAGCAGACCGGCCGCGGCCGGTCCCAGCAGCATGGCGAGTTGAAACGACAGATGGTTGAGGGCGAGACCCGCGGCCAGCCGTGGCGGCGGCAGCAGCACCGGGGTGAACGCGCGTAGCGCTGGGTAGGACAGGGCCGACATCGCGGAGTGCAGCGCCGCCAGGATCAGCATCAGCCAGACCGGGCCGGCGGTCACCGCCGTCACCGCCATCAGCAGGCTGGTCGCCAGCAGGCCCCAGGTCGCCCGGGTGGCAAGGCGCCGGCGGTCGACGTGGTCGACGAAGGCACTGCCGAGCAGCGCCACCGCCACCAGCGGCACGGCCGTGACCAGGCCGATCAGCCCGACCAGGGTCGGGTTGTGGCTGCGGTCCCAGACGTAGAAGACGACGGCGAACCCGCCGAACTGGCCGCCGAAGCCGGACAGCGTCGTGCCCAGCCACAGCCGGCGGAAGGTCGGGTGTTCCCGCAGCGGGCGCAGGTCGAGAAGGGCGCCCCTCATCGCTCGAAGTTGGCGCGTAGCCGGTCCCGGAACGACCGCCGCTCCAGCGCCCGCCGGATGTCGTCGACCACCCGGGTCAGCGGGTAGGGCAACTCGGCCTCGAGCTCGCGCACGCTCGTCTCGGTGGCTCGCCACTCGGCCGCCAGGAACGGCACCAGTTCGCGGCCGCGGGCGGAGAGCTTGATCCGCCGGGTACGCCCGTCGACGTTGTCGGCGTCGTCGACCAGGCCGGCCCGGCGCATCGCGGCCACCGTCTGGCTCATCGCCGAGTGCGTCACCGCGACCCGGGTGGCCAGTTCCTGGATGGTCGACGGCTCGTGCCGGGAGAGCTGGATGAGCGGTCCGACATACCGGGTACGCACGTCCGCGATGCCGGCCTCCGCGTAGAGCGCGGCGATGTCGCGGTCGAGGTCGTGCAGGAGCGCCCAGACCGGGCCCCAGTGGCTGCTGTCGAGAAGGTCCACGAGGACCGATGTAACAGCACTTATATAAGTGCTGTCAAACCCGAACCGGATCTATCCTGGCCGCATGGCGCCCCTGACGATCAGACCCGGCGTGGAGATCCCCGAGGCCGAGCTGCGGTGGCGCTTCTCCCGCTCCTCCGGCCCCGGCGGCCAGGGGGTCAACACCACCGACTCCCGGGTCGAGCTCTCCTGGGATCTCGACGCGACCACCGCGATCGGCCCGACGCTCAAGGAACGCGCCCGCGAGCGGCTGGCCAGCCGCCTGGTCGACGGCGTGGTCACGGTCGTCGCGTCCGAGCACCGCGCCCAACTGCGCAACCGGGAGGCGGCCCTGGCCCGGCTGGCCGACCTGGTCGCCCGGGCGATCGAACCACCGCCACCGCCACGCCGCGCCACCCGGCCGTCGCGCGGCGCGAAGGAGCGCCGCATCGCCGCCAAGAAACGCCGAGGCGAGATCAAACGGCTCCGGCGTCCGGACGACGGCGGCTGAGCGACCACCGTGGCAGGATCGTTTTCATGAGCGAGAGCGTGCGGGCGGTCGAGGGTGATCGCTGGGTGGTCGTCGGCCTCGACAACGGCGGCAATGCCAACAACGCGACCGTGCTCGACTCGGCCGGTGACTTTCTCGTCGAGGGCCTGCTGGAGAGCCCGAGTCGGGTGAAGGAGGGCCCGACCATCGCCGTCGAGTCGCTCGCCGAGGCGTTCGAGAACGTGCTCGCCGCGACCGGCGTGCCGCGCGCCGCGGTCCGGGCCGTCGGGCTCGACACGCCCGGGCCGGCCAGTGCCGACGGCGTGATCTCGGCCAAGGGTTCGACCAACTTCGTCGACCCGGCCTGGCGCGGCTTCGACGTGCGCGGCGCGCTCGAAGAGCGGCTCGGCCTGCCGGTGGTCTACAACAACGACGGCAACGCGGCCGCGCTCTACGCGCATCACGTCCATTTCGGGCTCTTGGGGTCGAGCCGGTCGTCGGTCTCGGCGATCGTCGGCACCGGGCTCGGCGGCGGCGTGATCGAGGCCGGCCGGATCGTCTCCGGCGCCGCCGGCATGGCCGGCGAACTCGGCCACGTGCACATCCCCATGGAGGGGTTGCTCGACGGTGACCAACCGCTGCCGAGTTGCAACTGCGGCTTCTTCGGCGACGCCGAGAGCGTTGCCTCGTTGACCGGCATCGAGCGCAACCTGTTGCCGCACTGGCTGGCCAGATACCCCGACCACCCGCTCGCGGCCGAGGGCTCGCTGGCGACGGCGGCCAAGCTGGTCCGCGGTCTGGGCGAGGCCGGCGACCCGCTGGCGATCAAGATCTTCGAGCAGCAGGCGACCGCGATCGGGCGGCTCTTCACGATCGCGGCCAACTTCACCGACCCGGACGCGTACTTCGTCGGCGGCGGCGTGGTGCAGGCGTCGGCGGCTTTCGGGCAGTGGTTCCTCGACGTGGTCCGCCAGCACACCCACCTGCGCGCGGAGCAGCAGAAGGTCGCCGCGTTCGCGCTGGTGCCCGACCTCGACATGGCCGGCGCCCGCGGCGCCGCCCTCGCCGCCCGCCAGGCGCTGCCCCGCAGCACCACCTGACCCGCGTCCTGCCGATCAGGACACGGCCTGGGGACGTATCACGGCGGAGCACCCGTACTCCGTCTGGCATGGATCTCATCGCACTGGCCCTTGTCGCGGTCGCCGTGATGGCGGTCGTCGTGCTGGTCCGGCGCGGCCGCCGGCCGTCGAAGCCGGCCGCCGCACCGCCGCGCGGCGACGACGGCGTGCCCACCTTCCGGGTCGTCACGCTCGGCCCGCGCGGTTCGGGCAAGACGCTGCTGCTCGCCAGCATGTACCACCAGATGCAGACCTGGGGTGGCCGCGGCTACTTCCTGGCCGCGCCGCGCGAGCAGGTGGCGCTGCTCAACCACTGGTTCACCGAGGTCGAGGACCCGGGCCGGGACTGGCCGGCCGGCACCGCGACCGCCGACACCCGCGAGTTCGCCTTCGACGTGCGCACCCGGGGCGGGTCCGGCGGCCTGCACACCGTGCTCAAGCTGGTCTACCTCGACTACGCGGGCGCGCTGCTGACCCAGCCGCCGGAGCCCGGCTCGACGCTCTGGAAGGACCTCGACGACCGCATCGAGGCGGCCGACGCACTGGTCGCGGTCATCGACGGCCATCGGGTACGCCAGTGGATCGACGGCAAGCGCGAAGGCCGGATGGGCCTGCAGCACGCGCTGACCGCCATGATCAGCCGGATGCTGGTGGTCGAGAAGCCGGTCACCTTCGTGATCACCAAGTGGGACCTGCTGCGCGACATCGACGTCGACGAGGACAGCCGGCTGCGTACCGTGCGCAAGCTGTTGATGTCGAACCAGGGTTTCCGCGACCTGGTGCAGGAGCACAGCGGCCGCCGGGTGGTGCGGCTGGTGCCGGTCTCGGCCGTCGGCCCGGCGTTCGCCGAACTCGACGAGTCGGGCGCGATGACCAAGCTGCCCGACGGGCTGCTCGAACCCACCAATGTGGACGTGCCTATCGCGGCCGTCGTGCCGGACGTGTTCGAGCAGATCATGCTCCGCCTCGACCAGGCCAAGCTGGCGGCCGAGTTCGACCGGTTGCGGCGGCAGACCCGCCGGCCGCCCGGCGAGGCGTTCGCCGACCTCGGCGCCACGCTGATCCGCTCGACCAACCGGGTGATCGGCGCGCTCAACCCGATCTACTCCTCGCTGGTCGGCCTGGCCGCGGCCGACCTGATCCGGCGCCAGGAGCAGACCGCGGCGGCGCACGAGGCCAACGTGAGCCGGCTGCTCGACGACGCCGAGTCGCACATCGAGGAGTTCCAACTCGCCCAGCGCAAGGTGATCCGCGAGTTCCGCAGCCGGGTCGACGTGCTCGAAGGCCGCCTGTCCAGCTCGCGCCTCGGTGGCACGCCGTGACCGCCACCGACGCGTGGCCGGCGGCGGTCGCCGCGGGCCGGCGGCGCGACTACAGCACGGTGCTGGCGCCGGACGTGCTCGCCGACGGCTACGGCGTGCTTGTCGAGGCGCTCAGCCCCGGCCCGGTCGGCGGGCCGCCGCGGCTGCGCACGCTGGGCGGCGGGCGCTTCACCGTCGCCTACGTCACGCACGCCCTGACCACGGCCGACCTGGGCGAGCCGGGCGCCCCGCGCCCGCTGCGCGACGAACAGAGCAGACCCCTGCTGATGATGTGCGGCCTGGTGCGCGCCGGCACCACCAGCACGCCGCCGCGAGAGTCCGATCTGGACGGTGCGCGGCGGGTCGCGCTCGCCGCCTACCGGCACTTCCTGGCCGGCGAGGAGGCGTTCCGCGCCCTCCCGTCCCGGGCTGTCCCGGTCGACTGGCCAGGCGGCGTGCCGGCGGCGACCCCCGCCCGGGACCGCCGGTTCGGTCGGGCCGGCGTCGCGGCGGCGCTGGTCGTGCTGGTCGCGCTCGTCGGGTGGTTCTTCCTGCGATCGGGCGGTGAGACAGCGCCGTGCGCGCCCGCGACCGCGGTGGTCGTGGCATCACCGGCACCGGCGACCTGCCCGCCGACGACCGGGAAGCCGGGCCGGTAGGGCGGTGCCTGGACCGGCCGCGGCGACGGTGCGATGATCACCCGGTGATGGCGGTCGAGGAACGCGGTGCGGTGTCCGTCGTACGGATCGAGAACGGGCCGGTCAACGTGCTCGGCCTGGACACCCTGCGGGAGCTGGCGGCGACCCTGGACGGCCTGACCGAAGCACCCGCGGTCGTGCTCACCGGTGCCGGGCGGGCGTTCTCCGCGGGCGTCGACCTCAAGCTGCTGCTCGACGGCGGCGAGTCGTACACGCGCGAGTTCCTGCTCGCCCTCGGCGGCGTGTTCCGCACGGTGTTCGAGCATCCCCGGCCGCTGGTCGCCGCCGTCAACGGGCATGCGATCGCGGGCGGCTGCGTCATCGCCGCGGGCTGCGACTACCGGTTCATGTCGGCCGGCACGATCGGCGTCGCCGAACTGCTCGTCGGCGTGCCGTTCCCGGCCACCGCGCTGGAGGCGATCCGGTTCGTCGCCGGCCCCCGCACCGCGGCGCTCGTGCTCACCGGCCGGACGCTGAAGCCGAGCGACGCGCTCGCGGTCGGGCTGGTCGACGAGGTGGTCGAGCCCGACGCGTTGCTGGACGCCGCGCTCGCCCGGGCCGAGGCGTTCGCCGCGATCCCCGCGGCCAGCTTCACGATGACGAAGGCCGCGCTGCGGGCCGACGCGCGCCGGCTGATGGCGGCCGACGACATCGACGGGGTGATCGAGGTCTGGAACAGTGCGCCCGTCCGCGCCGCGATCAGCGGCTATCTGGAGCGGCTGGCCAGACGCTAAGAACCCGCGCCCGGCGCCCAGGGGTTGTAGTCGACCTCCAGCGGCTCCTGCTCGGGCCGCTCGGCCTCGGGGACGTGCTGGAGGTTGACCCGGATCCGGTACCAGATCGAACTGCGCCCGCGCATGCCGTCGACCAGCACGTCGGCCGGCTGGAGATAGCCGACGATGGCGGCGTGCCTGGCCTTCCAGCGCTCGAGGCCGGCCAGCGACTCGTCCTTCGTCTTCGACCGCGCGATCTCGATCAGTGGCATGGTCGACTGCCGGCGGCCTTCGCCCTTCGGCGGTTTCTCCGCCGGGCCCAGCCGGCGGGCCAGGTCGAGCAGCGGCTCCAGCGAACCGCTCGACGAGTCGATGCCCGCCCACGGGTCGCCCACCTCGACCCAGCGGTCGAGCACGGTGGGCACGGTGAAGTCGGCCGGCCGGCAGTCGGGCACCTCGGCCCAGGTCAGCGGCGTCGACACGCGGGCGTCGGGGACCGGGCGCACAGAGTAGGCCGAGGCAACCGTGCGGTCCTTGGCGTTCTGGTTGAAGTCGACGAACACGCCTTCCCGCTCCTCTTTCCACCAGCGGGCGGTGGCCAGGTCGGGCACCCGGATCTCGACCTCGCGGGCCACCGTCTCGGCGGCCAGGCGCACGTCGCGGTAGCTCCACTTCGGCTCGATGCGGGCGTAGATGTGGAAGCCCCGGGAACCGGACGTCTTCGGCCACGCCGTCAGGCCGTGGTCTTCGAGCACCTCGCGGGCGACCAGCGCGACGTCGACGATCTGCCCCCACTCGACGCCCGGCATCGGGTCGAGGTCGATCCGCAGCTCGTCGGGCCGGTCGAGGTCTTCCGCGCGGACCGGGTGCGGGTTGAGGTCGACACAGCCGAGGTTGACCACCCAGGCCAGCCCGGCGGCGTCGCGGACCACGGTCTCCGCGGCCGAGGTGCCCGACCGGTAGTGCAACTCGGCCACCTCGATCCAGTCGGGTCGCTTGGCCGGCGCGCGTTTCTGCCAGATCGCCTCTTCGGTCAGGCCCTTGACGAAGCGCTTGAGCACCATCGGCCGCCCGGCCACGCCGCGCAGCGCACCCTCGGCCACGGTCAGGTAGTAGCGGACCAGGTCGAGCTTCGTGTGGCCGGCCTCGGGGAACACCACCCGGTCGGGGTTGGTGATCGTCACCTCGCGCCCGGCGACCTCCAGGGTTTTCGACGCCACAGCTCCACCCTAGTCAGGCGAGGTCGGGGTCGACGGCGATCAGGACCTTGCCGACGGCGCCGCCTTCGACGGCGTCGTGGGCGGCGGCGGTCTCCTCCAGCGGGAAGACCGTCGTCGGCAGGGACGTCAGCAGGCCGGCGGTGAGGGCGCTGGTGATGTCGGCGGCCGCGTCGCGGAACGCGAGGTCGGGCATCGTGTAGAGCAGCACGAAGCGCAGCACCAGGTTGCGGCTCATCAGCTCGCGGACGACCAACTGGAGCGGCTGCGGCTCGGCGGCGTAGCAGCAGATGATCGCGTTGGGCGCGGCGACGTCGAGGTCGAGACGCAGGTTGCTGGCCGGCGCCACCTCGATGAAGCGGTCGACGCCCTCGGGCGCGACGGCGCGGATCTGGTCGGCGGCGTCGGGCGCGCGGTAGTTGACCACGTGCCGGGCGCCGGCGTCGCGGGCCAGTGCCATCTTCGCGTCGCCGGACACGGTGGTGATCACCGTGGCCCCGGCGGCGAGGGCCTGCTGGATGGCGAAATGGCCGACCGCGCCGGCGCCACCGGCGACCAGCACCGTCTTGCCGTCGATCGGGCCGTCGGCGAACAGGCAGCGGTGCGCGGTCACGGCCGGCACGCCCAGGCTGGCGCCGAGTCGCATCGACGCGTTGTCGGGCAACGGAACCGCCTGGTCGGACGGGATGACGGTGAACTCGGCGGCGCTGCCGTAGGGGCGGCGGTAGGCGGCCATGTAGAGCCAGACCCGCTCGCCGACGCGGGCCGGATCGACGCCCGGGCCGACCTCGTCGATCACGCCGGAACCGTCTTGGTCGGGCACCTGGAAGTCGGTCGACCGGGGCAGCGGCACGGTGCCGGAGCGGGACTTCCAGTCGGTCGGGTTGACGCCCGAGTAGGCGACCCGCACCCGCACCTCGCCCGGCCCGGGGCTGGGCGTCTCGATCTCTTCGATCCGCAGCACGTCGGCGGCCGGGCCGTGCTCACGGTAAACAGCAGCGCGCATGGTGGTCAGCTTAGCGATGGGGTCAGACATCCATTGACTTGAATAGTAAAGTTTCCTAAGCTTTTGGCCACCTCGAGGACCACCGGCGGGACACCCCTCCGCCAGCACCGCGTTCACCCGTCCCGGCTCCACGAACAAGCGTGCGTCCGAAAGGTCCGCCCATGACCATCCGCAAGAGATCGCCGTTCGCCGCGGCCGCGCTCGCCACGGCCACCGTAGTCGCCGGCACGCTGGCCGGCGTCACCGCGTCGACCGCCGCCTCCGCCGCCGTCCTGCCCAACGGTTTCAAGAGCATCGGCTACATGCCCTCCTGGGCCGGCAGCGCGACCGCGATCCAGTATTCCAAGCTGACCCACATCAACTACGCGTTCGTGCTGCCCAACGCCAACGGCAGCATCACCGCGGTCGACAACCCGAGCAAGCTCCAGCAGATCGTCAGCCTCGGCCACGCCGCCAACACCAAGGTGCTGATCGCCATCGGCGGCTGGAACGACGGCAACGACTCGGGCTTCGAACAGATGGCCGCCAACTCCGGCGCCCGCGGCACGTTCGTCAACAACGTGGTCAACCTGGTCAACCAGTACGGCCTCGACGGCGTCGACATCGACTGGGAATACCCCGACCCGGGCACCTCGGGCGACAACTTCACCGCGCTGATGTCGCAGCTCAGCTCGGCCATGCACAGTCGCGGCAAGCTGCTCTCCGCCGCGGTCGTCAGCGGTGGCGGCACCGCGCAGGGCGTGCAGCCGGCCGTGTTCGGCTACGTCGACTACCTCAACATCATGACCTACGACGGCGGTACGCCCCACGCCAACTACAACTGGACGATCGACAACATCAACGGCTGGAAGGCGCGCGGCCTGCCGGCCAGCAAGGCGATCGTCGGCGTGCCGTTCTACAGCCGCCCGGGCGGCATTCCCTACAACCAGATCGTGGCGATGAACGCGGCGTACGCCAATCAGGATTGCGCCACCATCAACGGCGCCCAGCAGTGCTACAACGGCCTGCCGACCATCCGCAGCAAGACCCAGTGGGCGATGTCCAACGCGGGCGGGATCATGAACTGGGAGCTGTCCCAGGACCCCAACAACGCCAACTCGCTGGTCAGCGCGATCTACACGGTCGCGACCGGTGGCGGCGGCCCGACCAACCCGCCGACCGGGCGCACCGGCCGGATCACCGGCCTGGCCGGCAAGTGCGTCGACGTGGCCGCTGCGAGCACCGCCAACGGTACCGCCGTCCAGCTCTACACCTGCAACGGCACCAACGCGCAGACCTGGACGGTGTCCGGCGACGGCACGCTGCGGGCGCTGGGCAAGTGCATGGACGTGGCCAGCGGCTCGACCGCCAACGGTGCGAACGTGCAGCTCTGGGACTGCAACGGCAGCGGGGCGCAGGTCTGGCAGGCACAGTCCAACCAGACGTTGCGCAACCCGCAGTCGAACAAGTGCCTGGACGTACGCGACAACAGCTCCGCCGACGGCACCCGCCTGCAGATCTGGGACTGCTTCGCCGGCGCCAACCAGCGCTGGGTCCTGCCCTGACGACCTGACACGGCCGACCCCCATTGCTCTGCACCCCTACAGGAAGCGCCCCGTGAGAAGAGGTGCTTCCTGGAAGGGTGCAGAGCAAACGCTGGCGAACGGACCTACCGGGTGGCGGCCGCCAGGGCAGCGACCGCGCCGGCCGCGTCGGCGTCGGCGCCGTACACCGGTGTGCCCGGCTCCTGCCGCCAGCTCTCGTCGAGCGGGCCCGCGTCCACCGGGTCGAAACCCAGCTCGTCGATCAGCGACGACACCACCTGCTTGGCCGCCGCGTCGTCGCCGGCGACCGGGATCGCGATCCGGCCGGGCGCGCCCGCCGGCCGCGCGCCGGCACCGAGCGGCCGGTAGTTGATCGTGTTGAACGCCTTCACCACCCGCGCGCCGGCCAGATGGTCGGCGACCCAGCGCGCCGACGGCGTACCCGCGGCGATGGCTTCGATCTGGCCGTCGCGTTGCGGGTAGTAGTTGTTGGTGTCGATCACGATCTTGCCGGCGAACAGGCCGTCGGGCAGGTCCGGGACCGCTTTCGTGGGGATGGAGACGACGACCACGTCGTGGTCGGCCGCCTGGGCGACCGTGCCGGGCGTCACACCGGGCGCGGCGACCAGGTCTTCGTCGTGCGTTTCCGGCCCGCGCGAGTTGGCCACCACGACCCGGTGACCGAGCGCGCCGAGCCGCCGGGCGAGCGTGCCGCCGATGTTGCCGGCGCCGATGATTCCGATGTCCATACCAGGCAGAACGCCACGGCCAGCGGTGATCTTCCCCGGTTATCCCGGCAGCCGGGCGGGTAACCCGCAGGCATGACCACGGAACCGACCTACCCGCCGATGGAAGAGAGCAACGAGGCAACCCGCGAGGAACTCCGGGTCGCGCGGGAACAGGGTGACGCCTACGGGCACGCGCTCGGCGCGATGGCCGACGAGGACGGCGCCGCCACCGCGCGGGCCGGTGACTACCTGGTCGCGTTCATCAACGAGAACGCCGAGGGCATGTACATGCTGGAGGACGGCGTGCTGCTCTGGCGCGAGGCGGCACCGGACGCCAACGTGCACCTGGAGGTCGCGGTCGCCGACGCCGGTGACGGGCGGTTCGTGCCGGGGCTGCGGGTGCACGTCGACGTCGAGCGTGACGGCAAGCCGATCCTGACCAACGTCGAGTTGCCGTTCCTCTGGCACCCGTTCCTCTACCACTACGGCGGCAACGCCAACGTGCCCGACGCCGGGCCGTTCGACGTCACCGTGCGGATCGCGGCGCCGACGTTCATGCGGCACGATCCGGTCAACGGGAAACGGTACAGGGAACGGGTGGACGTGCGGTTCGAGAAGGTGGTGTTCGCCAACGGCCGCAAGGAGAGCCCGGAAGGCTCGCCCCGCGGCCAGGACGCGCCGACCGCGACCTAGGAGAGCGAGATCTCCCACAGCCGGGCGGCCGCTTCCGGGTCCAGCGCGTAGGGCGCCACCCCGGTCCGGGTGCCCGGCACGTTCGGCGCGGCCTCGGCGCAGTCCTCGAAGTAGCGCCCGGTCACCGCGGCCACCAGCGGCGACGCGGCCAGCAGCACCGAGGTGGCGGCTCCGTGCTCGGGCGTACGCCACATCGCCGCGCCGCCGCCCGCGGCCCGCCGGGCGCGATCGATGTCTTCCTCGCTCACGTGCCGCTGCAGGTTGGTCCGGATGCTGCCCGGGTGCAGCGCGTTGACGGTGATCCCGTCGTCGGCCCACCGGCGACCGCCCTCGACGGCGAACAGCACGTTGGCCGTCTTCGACTGGCCGTAGGCGGACCAGGGCTCGTACTCGCGATGGTTGAAATGGATGTCCTCGAAGACCACAGGCGAGCGCAGGTGGGCCGACGAGCTCACCGCGACGACCCGGGCGCCCCGCGCATCCGCGAGGAAGCGGTGCAGCCCGGTGGCGAGCGCGAAATGGCCGAGATGGTTGGTGGCGAACTGCATTTCCCAACCCTCGGGTGTACGCGCCAGTGGCGCCGCCATCACGCCCGCGTTGTTGACCAGGATGTGCAGCGGGCCCTCCCAGCTCGCGACGAAGGCGCCGACCGAGGCGCGGTCGGCGAGGTCGAGATGGCCGACGTGGACGGCCTTGTTGCCCGTCGTGGCGATCAGGTCGTCGGCGACCCGGGCGCCGTCGGCGAGGTTGCGCACCGCGATGGTCACCTCCGCACCGGCGCCGGCCAGGGCGCGGGCGGTCTCGATCCCGATGCCCGACGCGCCGCCGGTGACGATGGCGCGGCGACCGGTCAGGTCGACGCCGTCGACGACCTCTGCGGCGGTAGAGGCGGCGGTGAACGGTGTGACGAAGCGTTCAGACATGCTTTGTCTCCTTGGTAACGTCGAACCGGAGGATCCTCCGCAACCGTATCCGGAGGTTCCTCCGGTTGCCACCTGAAGGGAGCTGTCGTGTCCGCCACTCCGCCGCCCCGCGCGCTGCGCGCCGACGCCCGCCGCAACCGGGACCGGCTGCTCGCCGCCGCGGTCTCGGCCTTCGCGCGCGACACCGACGCCACCCTCGACGCGATCGCCAAGGAGGCCGGGGTCGGCATCGGCACCCTCTACCGGCATTTCCCGACCCGCGAGTCGCTGGTCGAGGCGGCCTACCGCAACGAGCTGGGCCGGCTCTGCGACGCCGCACCCGAACTCGGCGCGACGCTGCCGCCGGACCGGGCGGTGCGGGCGTGGATGGACCGGTTCGTCGACTACCTGGCCACCAAGCGGGGCATGGCGACGGCACTGCGCGCGGTGATCGCTTCTGGCGGCGACCCGTACGCGGAAAGCCGGGGCCGCCTGCTCGCCGCGATCACGCCGCTGCTCGACGCGGGCGTCGCGGCCGGCACGATCCGCTCGGGCGTCGATCCGCTCGACGTGCTGGTCGCGCTCAACGGCGTGAGCCTCGCGGCCGGCTCGCCCGAGCAGCGCGAGCAGGCCGGCCGCCTGCTCGACCTGCTGATGGACGGCCTGCGAGCGCGTCCGACCGGCTAATTGGTGTGCCGGCCGGTCGCGCTGTCTCTACAGTGCTCGCGTGCGGACCACGATCGTCGATGGAAACGACTGGCTCGACCCCGGCTGGCGGTCAGGGGCCGACGCCTGGGTGACCGACCGGCTCGCCGCCGCGGGCGTGCGCGTCGACGGCCCGATCGAGCAGACCCGGGTGCGTCCCTGGTCGGTGAGCCACCGGGTGCCGACGGCCGGCGGGTGGCACTGGTTCAAGGCCAACACCTACGGCTGCCGCTACGAGGCCGCGCTCGCGTCGGCGCTGTCGCGCTGGGTGCCGGCGGCGGTGCTGTCGCCCGTGGCCGTGCACGCCGAGCGCGGCTGGCTGTTGACCGCCGACGCCGGCCCGATCCTGCGCGAGACCGGTCCGACGCTGGCCCAGTGGGCCGCGCTGCTGGAGCAATACGCGCAGTTGCAGCGCACCCTGGCCGCCCGGGCCGACGAGATGGTGGCACTCGGCGTCCCCGACCAGCGGCCGGCCGCCCTGCCGGCGCTGCTCGGCGACCTGCTCGACGATTCGTCGGTGCGGGCCGACCTGGGCGCCGAGCGGCTGGCGGCGGTCAGCGCGCTCGCGCCCGAGGTGGCCCGCTGGTGTGCGGAACTGGCCGCCGACGGGCTCGGCGCCTCGCTGCAACACGACGACCTGCACGACGGCAACGTGTTCGCGAGCTACCGCTTCTTCGACTGGGGTGACGCGAGCGTGGCCCACCCGTTCGGCACCCTGCTGGTGACGCTGTCGTCGGCGGGCTACACGTTCGGCCTCGACCCGGGCGCGCCGGAACTGCTGCGGCTGCGCGACGCCTACCTGTCCGGCTGGCCGGGCGACCCGGCGGCGCTGCGCCGCTCGGCCACGCTGGCCTGCCGGGTGACCCGGGTCAGCCGGGCCCTGTCCTGGCGACGGGCCCTCGACCGCTCGGCCCTGCCGCTCGACGACGACGTGCGCACCGCGCCGGCCGAGTGGCTGGGCGAGCTGACCGAGCCCGACGTCATCTGACGGCGGTCACCGCGACCGCGCTGCAATGCATCGTGAAGCCACCGCCGGGCCGCGCCGGTTCGGCCAGCGGCTGGCTAGGGCGCCGTTCTGGTCGTGAGCACGAGTTCGGCCGACTCGAGCAATGTCTGTCGCACCAGGTCGTCGGGCACGTCGTCGAGGGTCGCACCGGCGGTCAGGGCGGCCCGGAGCAGCTCCTGCACCGCCACGGCGCGGATCCGGGCCTCCGGCGACGGTGCCGGGCCGGCCAGCCAGTCGCGTAGCCGGTTGTTGGTCTCGACGAGGTCGTCGAGCAGCGGCGCGAGGGCCGGGAGCATGCCGGCGGCGTCGCGCAGGAACAGGTTGGCGATCGCGCGATGGGCCAGCATCGTGTCGACGCAGCGCCGCAGGACCCGCCGCACGGCGTCGGGGGTGTGCGGGCCTTGCTCGGCCTCCAGCACGATGTCGCGCCATTGGCTGACCAACGGGCGTACGACTGCGACCAGAAGGTCCTGTTTAGACGGGTAATGGTAGTAGAGCGAGGCCTTCGTGATGCCCACCCGGTCGGCGATCTCACGCAGGCTCGCGGTGGCGTAGCCCCGGTCGCTGAACAGGGCCAACGCCTGCTCGCGGATCCGGTCGCGCGTCGCGCCGACGTCCATGGCCACCTCCCGGCTCGGCCGGCGGTGCGCTCGGCCCCGCGAGAATAACGGGCCGCGCGCGACCGCCCCCTCCACGTAGGATTCTCTCTACCGTGCGGCAGGTTGGGGGAGCGATGTTCGAGCGGTTGGGCAGATTCGTCGTTTATAAGCGCTGGTGGGTCATCGGGGCGTGGCTCGCGGCAGCCATTCTTTCTTTCGCTTTCGCGCCGTCGTTGGTCACCACACAGGACCAGGCAGACTTCCTGCCCAACAGTTACGAGTCGGTGAAGGCGACCGAGATCACGCAGGCGGCGTTCGGCCGGACCGACGGCGCGACCGCGACGATCGTGGTCAAGCGCGCTGACGGCGGCCAGCTGACCGAGGCCGACCAGGCGGTTGCCGGTCGGCTCGCGTCGACGCTGTCCGCCGCCGGCATCGCGAAGGTCACCGGTGCGGTCACCGGCCCGCAGGCGGTCTCGCCCAACAAGCTCGTGCAACTCGTCACCGTCGGCCTGGGCGACAACCCGTCGGATCCGGCCCTGGTCACGGCGATCAAAGACATCCGTGCCGCGAGCGATCCCGTGCTCGCCGGCACCGGTCTCGAGCGTCGCGTCACCGGTGACGTGGCGCTCTATGCCGACAACGACGACGCGTTCAACAACGCGTTCCTGATCGTCGCCTTCGCGTCCGTGCTGCTGATCCTGGTGCTGCTTCTGATCATCTACCGCAGCCCGCTGGCCGCCCTGCTGCCGATCGTCACGGTCGGCATCGTCACGGTCATCTCGACCGGCCTGATCGCGACGATGGCCAAGGTGTTCGGCCTCGACGCCGACCCGTCGATCGAGATCATCCTGACCATCGTGCTGTACGGCGTCGGCACCGACTACGTCGTGTTCCTGCTGTTCCGCTTCCGTGAACGGTTGCGGGCCGGCGACCAGGTCAAGCCGGCGCTGGTCACCTCGGTCCACCGCGTCGGCGAAGTGATCGCGTCGGCGGCGGGCGCCATCGTCATCGCGTTCCTGGCTCTGCTGCTGGCCGTCTTCGGCGCGTTCCGCAGCCTGGGCCCGGCGCTGGCGATCGCCGTCGTCATCATGGGCCTGGCCGCCGTCACGCTGGTGCCGGCCATCGTCTCGCTGCTCGGCACCGCGGTCTTCTGGCCGTCGAAGAGCTGGAAGCGGGTGCCCAAGGGCACCGCGTTCCAGCGGCTCGGCCGGTTCACCGGCCGCCGTCCGGCGGTGGTCGCGCTGGTCTCCGGCGGGCTGATGATCGCGCTCGCGGCCGGGGCCCTGTTCATGAAGACCGACTACGACCAGAACGCCCAGTTGCCCAGCGGCACCGAGTCGTCGCAGGGCTTCGAAGACCTCCAGACGGGCTTCCCGGCCGGCGCACTTGCCCCGACCCAGGTGATCGTGCGGGCCGACAACGGCGCGAAGGTCGACCGGGCGTCCCTGACGGCCTTCGCCGACCGGCTGCGGGCCGTGCCCGGCGTAGGCGGCATCATGCCGGGCCCCGACGGCAGCCCGGCCACCCTGAGCCAGGACGGCACGGTCGCGATGGTCCAGTTGCTGCTGGCCGGCAGCCCCTACGCCAACGAGTCCCTGGCCCTGGCCGGCGGCGACCTGCGCGACGCCGCCCACGCGGCCGCACCGCCCGGCACCCGGGCCTACGTCGGCGGGATGAGCTCGATCTTCGCTGACGTCAAGTCCGCCAACGACCGCGACCTGCGGGTCATCTTCCCGGTCGCGGGCGTGCTGATCGCCCTGATCCTGGCCCTGCTGCTGCGCAGCCTGGTCGCGCCGATCTACCTGATCGTCGCGGTCGTGCTCGGCTTCTTCTCCACCCTCGGCGCCACGGTGATCGCCTTCCAGGGCATCGGCAACCGCCCCGGCCTGTCGTTCACCCTGCCGATCATCCTGTACCTGTTCGTCGTCGCCATCGGCACCGACTACAACATCCTGATGATCGCGCGCCTCCGCGAAGAGGCGCGGTTGGGCAACGACCCCCGCACCGCCGCCGACCTGGCTGTCGAACACGCGGGCCCCTCGGTCGGAGCGGCGGGCCTGATCCTGGCCGGCACCTTCGCGTCGATGATGCTTGCGGGCATCGCGTTCCTGGTCGAGATGGGCTTCTCGGTCTCGATCGGCATCTTGATAGCCGCCTTCGTCATGGCCATGTTCCTGGTCCCGAGCGTCACTGCCCTGGTCGGCCGCCGCGCCTGGTGGCCGGGCCACGCCGACGCCGCACCAGCGGCACCGGCCGAGCCCGACCTGGCCCTTGCGGCTCGTGCCGGCACCGACTGATCCAACCGCCTGGCCCCACGCCGTCACGGGCGTGGGGATCAGCCCGAGTTGGTCTGGGTAACCGTCCCGGGGTGACCGATGCGACCGACTGATCCTCGTGCCGTCACAGGCGTGGGGCAGGCGACTTGGCCTGGAGCTGCCGTCGCTGACGGTCACTGATGCGATTGGCTGATCTGCGTGCCACCGCAAGCAGGCGGGTGGCGGGTCAGATGCAGGTGGGCCGCAGGTCGCGGGGCGTGTAGGTGATCCGCACGCGGTAGGTCCGCTCGCCGTTCCCCACCACCTGGAGCTGCCACGTGCAGTCAGTCCCGTCCGGCTTCACGCCGGAATAGACGTCGTCGCCCTGGTCGAAAGCCTGCCAGCCGCTTGCGCCGGCCGCCTCCGCATAGAAGCGGGCGACGTCGTCGGCGCCGGCCCCGCTCACCTCGCTGTCGAGCATCCCGGGTCGCGGAGGCCACGAATCCTCCCAACCGCAACTGACCGTCTCGTTCACCGGTGTGGCGCTGGCGCCGGGCGGAACGCGGGTCAACACCGGCTCCCGGCGCAGCGCCTCGACCGTCGTCGGGTCCGGGTGGCAGTCGCGGGCGGCCGGGTTTCCCGACACCGCGTCGGCCAGCCGGCCGCAGCCGCCGAGCAGCACACTCGCGCTGACCGCGAGGCAGACCACGCCGAATCGCCCCACCAGCTGACTCCCCAGTTCCGATGTCCGGCCGAACATCATCATCAGCGGTCCCGCCGGTGCGATCAAGATCGCACCCGCAAGGCAATGATCGGCTCAATTGTCCACATGAGTGCTGGTCAGGGCGTCTTCACCGCGCCGTGATCTTGGTGTAATCGCTCCGAGATGGACGGATCGCAGATTGGCAGCCATCTGTCCGTCGTTGCAAGGAGTGCCCATGGCGCCCACCCCGCCGACCGACGCCGAGCTGGATGTGTTCATCCGGGCCCGGCTCGCCTCCCTCGGAATCGACCTGGACCAGCTACCCGCGGGCACCGCGGCGGACCCGGAGACCGGCGCGCCCGGCCGCGACTCCGTGCTCGCCTCGCTGCGCTCGTTCGTGCGCGGCACGATCGGGACCCTCGCCGCGTACCAGCTGCCCGCACCCGCCGGCACCGATCCGGTCGTCGCCCGAGCGTTGTCGCAACAGCCGGCGCCGCTTCTCTACCCCTCGATCAGCACGCATTGGCGGCAGTCATGACCATCGAGCAACCCGCCGACCGCACCGTCGACCGCCGGGCGTTTCTCGCCCGGGCCGCCGCCCTGGCCGCCGTCACCACCGCCGGCGCGGTGGCCCTGCCGGCCATCGCCAAGGCCACCGGCCGGCACCAGCCCGACCTCGACACCGCGAACGCCTTCGTCAAGCCAAGGCCCGAGGCGCTCGCCGACCCGACCGAACTCACCCTCGCCGAGGCCGCCTGGCTGATCCGCGAGGGCAAGCTGCGTCCCGAGGACCTTCTCGAGGCCTACCTGGCCCGGATCGCCGCGTTCGACAGCACGTACCAGGCGTTCAATCTGGTCCTGACCGACCAGGCCCGGCAAGCCGCCCGCCGCCGGCCCGGAAGGGGCGCCCTGCAGGGCATCCCGTTGGCGATCAAGGACAACTACTACACCGAGGATGTACGCACGACCGCCAACTCCTACCTCTTCCAGGATTTCATCCCGCCGTTCGACGCGACCGCGGTCGCCCGGCTCAAGGCGGCCGGCGCGATCGTGCTCGGCAAGACCCAGATGGGGCCGCTCGCCACCACCCGGGCGACCACTCCGGACGGTGTTGTCACGACGGTCAACGCCTGGACACCGACCGACCCGCGCACCGACCCCGGCGGCTCGTCGACCGGCACCGCCACCGCGGTCGCCGGCCGGATGGTCACGGCCGGCACCGGCACCCAGACCGGCGGCTCGATCACCGCGCCGTCGAACGCGCAGAACCTGACGGGCCTCAAGCCGACGATGGGCCGGGTCTCGCTGCACGGGATCATCCCGCTCAGCTACACCCGCGACCATCCCGGCACGCTGGCCCGCGACGCCAAGGACGCCGCGATCATGCTGACCGCGATGGCGGGGGAGGACCCGGACGACCCGCGTACGCAGGGATTGCCCGATGTTCCGAACCTGATCGACGCGGCCACCCCCGTCTACCTCCGCGGCAAGCTCAAGCTGCGCTGGAACACCCGGATCGGCGTCACGCCCGGCTTCGCGACCGGCATGTCGGCGACCGCGCTGGCGAGGCAGGCCTACCTGGCCAAGCTGGCCGACATCCCCGGGGCGACGCTGGTCGAGGTGCCGCTGCCCGACGAGTGGGACCTGCTCACCGGCAACACGTTCAACAACGTGCGGCTCCCGGAACGCAGCGAGCCGTTCATGCCCTACCTGCGCGACAACCTGCGCGGCTTCGGCGTCTCGCTGACCGCGTGGCTGCAGGGCGCCCTGTTCGGCGGCAACGAGTTCCTGACCGGGCAGCGGGCCAAGCTGCTGCTGCTGGAACGCGTGCTGGAGCAGACCTTCGACCTGTGTGACGTCGTGGTCCAGACGCAGCCCGTGGGCTTCGACATCCTCGGCCTGCCCGAGATCGCCTTCCCGATCGGCTTCAGCGCCGCCGGCGTCCCGATCGGCACGATCCTCGGCGGCCTGCCCTACGGGGAGGACCGGCTGCTCTCCATCGCGGCGGCCTACCAGGCGGTGACCGACTGGCACCACCGCCGGCCGGCCGACCCGCCCGCGGCCAGCGCCGGTGCCCGGGCGGCCGAACCGGCCCGCGCCCGCCTCACCGCCGACGAGGTGGCACTGCTGACCCAGTGAGCGACGGTGACCCGGGCCGGGACCACGGCCCGGGTCACCACCGGTGGCAGGATGAGCCGATGGCCAACCTGATCTACTCTGCGATCGCCTCGCTCGACGGCTACACCGCCGACGAGAACGGCGAGTTCGACTGGGCGGCGCCCGACGCCGAGGTGCACGCGTTCGTCAACGACCGCGAACGGTCGGTCGGCACCTATCTCTACGGTCGCCGGATGTACGAGACGATGGTCTACTGGGAGACCGCCGAGATCGCTGTGACCGGTGACGAGGAGACCGCCGTAACCCGGGACTACGCGCGGATCTGGCAGGCGGCCGACAAGATCGTTTATTCGTCGACATTGGACGCGACGGCGAGCGCGCGCACCGTCATCGAACGAGCCTTCGACCCCGACGGCGTACGCCGGCTGAAGAAAGCCGCGACCGCGGACATATCCGTCGGCGGTCCCGGGCTGGCCGCCCACGCGCTCGCCGCGGGCCTGGTCGACGAAATCCACCTCTACCTCAACCCCGTCGTGGTCGGCGGTGGCACCCGCGCGCTGCCCGCCGGCCTGCGCCAGAACCTGACCCTCGCCGACGAGCACCGCTTCGCCAACGGCGTCGTCCACCTGCGTTACGCGGTCGGCTGAGTCCGTTTTCGGACAGCCGGCGCGGATATTGGTGGCCGTCGCTGGGCCGGTCGCATAGGTTGACCGGAGACGCACCGAAGGCGAGGCCAGGCATGCGGGTCAGCGGGAGGCTCACCGGCAGTCCGGGCCCGGCCGCCCGCGCCGACCCGTTCCGTGACCTGCGCGCCCTGATCGAGACGTTGCCCGTGCCGTCGGCGCCGCCTACCTACACCCAGCGGGAGGCGGCCCTCGGGCTGGCGCTGATGGACCTCTCGCTGCGGCTCGAACACGTGCCGCGGGTGGCCGAGCACCTCACGCTGATCGACCGCGGCCACATGACCCGCTCGGTCAGCGTCGACGTCGACCTCCACGCGATCGCGGCCACCCAGCGCCGGCGGATCATGGCGCCGGCCGACGCCGGGCGCGGGACGTCGCTGTGGATCCCGGTGTCCCGCTACAGCCGCAGCGACCTGGCGCCGGTGGTGGTCAAGGACTCGACCGGCGTGGTCGTTCCGCGGTTCACCCAGCGCGACTCCAACCGGGTGACCGCCGCCGCGTTCGTCCGGCTGCTCTCGATGCTGATCGACGCGCACCGCGACGTGACCGTGCGCGACACGGTCGTCCACAAGCTGCGGCACACCCACCAGCGGTCGCGCTGGCTGATCGAGGCGGCGATCGCCGAACTGGTCACCGCGGGGTCCTTGCCGGAGACCGGGATCCGCACGCCGTTCGACTACGCGCGGGTGGCGCCCGCCGACGGCGGGCCGGGACGCGAGGTCGATGCCCGCGCGATCCGCGACCTCGCGTTCGCCGGCATCGAAGAGTTGTGGCCGCTCGACACCCGGCTCCCGTTCGCCCACCTGCTCGGGCTGGCCTGCAGCCAGTTCATGCTCGTCGTGCTGCTCGACTCCGCGCACCCGCGCCGGTTCCTGCGCTGGGACGCGCCGCTGCTGCCGGCACACCGGCCGCGCGCACCGGTGCAGCGCTTCGTGCAGAGCGTGCTGCCGGTCAACCGCGAGTTCGTCGTCGAATACGAGACCGCCATCCCGCGCTCGGTCGGCGCCTACCACCTCACCGTCGAGGTCAACGAAGAGGTGAGCGTCCGCCGGTTCGTGATGTCGAGCGACGTCGACGACGACTTCGTGCAGACGCTCACCCAGGACGTGGAGATGCTCGCCGAGGCCAGCGCGGGGCAGGCGCCGCACCGCAAGCTGCTCGAACTCGAACTGCAGGGTATCGCGTCGCGGCTGGCGGAGATCGGTCGCCGCCGGCTGACGGACCTGACCAACTACCGGCGCTACATCGCCGAGCGGCACCGGTCGCTGGCGGCCACCGCGGCCGGCTCTCGGGCGGAGGGGATGACCAGCGACGAGGTCGTCGCCGCCCTGGGCCGGGGCGACTGCTCGGTGCCGGTGCTGGCCGCCTTCGCGGCGCACTATTCGGCCGACGGCATGCGGCACCTGGCACGCAGCCCGCTCGCCGGGGTCGCGCTGCGGCCGCTCGCCGCCGGCATCCGCCACCACCAACTGGGCCACGACATCACCACCGACAACGACCCGCGCGAGCACGGCGCGCACGCGCATTGGCGGCGACCCAACCTCGACCTCAGTCCACACTCGACCGAGCCGGTCCGTGCGGTCGCCTACCTCTCGCTCGCCGACGAGGCGCCCGCGCTGATCGAGAGCATCACCCGGGTGGTCGCCGGCCTGGCCCTGGTCGTGCTCGGCATCGGCACGCTGCTGACCGGCGGGGTGCGGTGGCTCTACTCGGCGCAGATCGCACCCGACTCCATACCCCAGCAGGCCGACGCCGTCGTGGCGGTGCTGCTGCTCGTGCCCGGCCTGCTGATCGCCCGGCTCGACCTGCCCAGCACTCACTCGGTGCTCGGTCAGTTGCGCCAGTTCCAGCGGTCGCTCGCCATCGCGTCCGTGGTCGTGACGACCGGCCTGGCCATCGCCGCCGGCGCCGTGCACACCGATCACGCGATCACCCGCGCGTTCCAGGCAGGAGTGGCGGTGCTCGGCCTGATCCTGCTGTGCTGCCTGCTCGAGTTCGTCGCGCGGCGGGCCCGGCGGCGCAGTCCTGTGCCGCGATGTGCGCGCCTGCCGCGCTGGCTGTCGGTGGCCGCCGGGCGCCCGCGCCGGCCGCGCGCCCCGGACGCGGTCTTCGACGCCCGCGGTGAGGTGTGAGATGGCCGTCCATACCAGCAGGTCGTCGGAACTGGCCCGGATCGCGGCCGAGGCCGCCGGTGCCGACACGTCCTCGGTGCGGCTGCGCCTGGTCCATGGCCCGGCCGGCTTGGCGCCCGACGGGCTGACCAGGCCGCTGCCGGCATTCGACCCGCCGCTGCACGACCTCGCGCAGTGGCCGAGTGACTTCTGGTTGTTCTCCGTCGCCGGTCTCGCGATGGCGGTGTGCGCCTGGCCCACGCCGGCGACGGTGTTCACCGAGCCCTTCGAGGTGGGCGCGCCGCAGCCGACGGACCGAGCGGAGACCGTCGCGTACGACGGCTTCTCGGTTCCCATTCCCGGCTTCCTCAACGAGCCCAACCGCCGGATCGACGCACTGCTCACCCTCAACAGCACCCACTGGGCACCGTCATATCGCGACTGTCTGGTCACCGGCGCGGTGCTGGCGCAGATCTGTGAGCTGGCCGTCGAGCGCGGCCACGGGCCGATCGTGCACCTGCACACCCCGGTCGCGCCGTTCGTCGATCAGCAGGTCTCGGCCCGCGGCGACGGCTCGCACGAACGGCTGCGCGACGCGGTCGGCCCCTGCGTGCGGCTGTCGGTCGCGGTCAACCCGCACGAGCCGACCGCGCGGTTCGACTTCGAGCAGGGCCTGGTCGCGATCGCCGAGGAATACGGCCTCGGACTCAAGCTCAACGACCGGCGGTTCAACCGGGTGCCCGGCGAGTGGTTCTCGATCCGCGGCTTCGACCGCGAGCGCTACCGCCAGGTGCGGGCCCGGATGTTCCCGGACACGCCGATGCACCTGCCCAAGCACGCCATGATCGCGAGCGTGATCGGCCCCGCCCGGCTCGGGATGGCCGCCGACGTGATCGCGCGGATCCGCGCCAACGGCGTCGGCGTCCTGGCCGCGGCGGTGTCGAGCGTGCGCAAGGTCGGGTTCATCAACCTGGTGCTGCCGATGGGTGAGGGCGCCGATCTGGGCACGCCGGCCTGGTCGGGGCCGTGGGACGACGGGGTCAAGCTGATCGCCGAGCGCTGTCGCAGCTTCGACGCCGACGGCGCCGACCACGGTGACCATGGAGCGTTCGCCGGCTTCAAGGTCGCGCTGAGCCAGCCGATGCAGTGCTCCTACCCGCAGTCGAGCCGGCGGACCGGGGCCTCGGTGACCGGCCGCGTCCCGTACCCCTTGTGGCTCCGCTGGGAGCTGCCCAACCGCACCGTCGGGTCGCCGCTGCTGCTCACGATGGTGCGGGAGAATCTCGGGCTCTACGCCGAGCACACCGAGATCGCGTACGCGCAGGCCCGCGCCGGTCGCGGCGACGTCGTGCGCGGCCGGGCCAAGCTCGTGGTGCTGCTGGCCCAGCCGCCGCGTGACGTCGCCGACGCGCACGCGGTGCTCAACGAGGTCGCCGAGCGGGTCCAGGAACGCACCCTGGAGCAGCTGTCCGACATGCGCCTGGTCGGTCCCGGCCGGGTAAGCCTCCGCCTGTCACCGCGCGAACGCTGGCTGACGACCTAGGCCGGCGACGGTTCGACCGCCGTCGGCAGGCTGACGGGCGGCACGAGCAGCAGGCAGAGGACCGCCGCGACGGCGACCGTCGTGCAGGACGCGATCGTGATCGTCAGGACGCCGCCGTGTCCGGCCACGAGGGGTCCGGCGACGGCGCCGGCCAGCATGGCGACCGCCTCGCCGCTGAAGAACACCGCGCTGACGCGGCCGAGCACCGCGTTGGGGATCACCCGCTGGAGCGTGCTGGCCGGGAGCACCAGGATGATCGGGCCGACGGTGCCGACGAGCACGGCCGCGGGCAGCGCACCGGCGAGTGTTTCGGCGCCGAAGAGCAGGTAGAAGCCGGCGCAGGTGGTCGCCAGCGCGGCGGCGAGCAATGCCCGCGGCTGGGTGCGGCCGGCCAGCAGCCGCAGGGCCGGCGCGCCGAGCAGGAAGCCGACGCCGAGCGCGGAGACGACGAAGCCGACCGCCTCCTGCCCACCCCAGTGGGTCACACCGAACGGGACCAGCAGGGCGCTCAGTGCCGCGTTCGACGCCACGAACAGCACGGTGATCGGCAGCAGCCCACGGGCGACCGGCGCGCGACGCACCGCGCGCAGGCCCTCCCGGAGGTCGGCGGCGATCTGCCTCACCGACGCCGCCGACCGCTCGGCCACCGCCGCCACCCGGCTCATCAGCACGATGGTCAACCCCGACAGCAGGTAGCTGGCGACATCGATCAGCACCAGTGCCGGGAAGCCGAGCAGTACCAGCAGCGCGGCGCCGAGCGGGCCGCCGACCAGCCGCATCACGCCGTCGGTCAGCGTGTTCAGCGAGTTGGCCGCGGTCAGGTCGCGCCCGGTGCCGACCACGATCGGCGTGTGGGCCTGCGCGGCCGGCCGGAAGAACAGGGAACCGGTGCTCTCGGCGGCCAGGGCCACATACACGATCCAGACCTGGTCGGGATGGCGCGCGAACAGCAGCAACGCGACCGCCGCGGCCCGGCCCAGGTCGGCCGCGACCATGACGGTGCGCCGGTCCCACCGGTCGACGAACACGCCGGCCAGTTGGCCCAGCAGCAGCACCGGCACGAACTCCGCGGCCAGGGTGAGCCCGGCGGCCATCAGCGACCCGGCCAGCGCGAAGACGTGCGCCGGCACCGCGATCAGCAGCAGCCACGAGCCGAGTTGGCTGACCACCCGGGCCGCGAAGAGCAGCCGGAAGTCACGGAGGCGCAGCACCTGGAACACGCGGCCTCCGGCTTGCTGGACAGCTATTGGCCACGAACTGACCTGGCGGATGAGCGGCTGCCCGGTCGATCCTCGGCGCATCGATTCGCGCATCCGGAGGTGCCCGTTGTCAAGGATTCTCGTGCTCGGCGCCGGCCTGTGCGGCCTGACGTCCGCGATGCTGCTGGCCCGTGACGGCCACCAGGTCACCGTGCTGGAACGCGACCCGGCCGAACCACCGCCGCCGGCGGATGCCTGGCAGGCGTGGCAACGGCCCGGCGTCAACCAGTTCCGCCTGCCGCACCTCATGGCGCCGCGGTGGCGCGTCGAGATGGCTGCCGAACTGCCCGAGGTGCTCGACGCGCTGGAGGCCGCCGGCGGGCTGCGGACCAACCTGCTCGGGCTGCTGCCGGAGCAGCGGCGGGGGCAGTGGCGCGACGGCGACGAGCGGTTCGAGACCGTCACCGCCCGGCGGCCGGTGCTCGAATCCGTGCTCGCCGCGGCCGCGGCCGAGACGGCCGGGGTGGCCGTCCGGCGCGGCGTCACGGTCAGTGGCCTGGTCACCGAGGGCACCCGGGTCACCGGCGTCCTCGCCGAAGGTGGCCACACGTTGCGGGCCGACCTCGTGGTCGACTGTGGCGGCCGCCGCTCGGCGCTCGGGTCGTGGCTGATCGCCGCCGGCGCCCGGCGGCCGGTCGAGGAGCGGGCCGACTGCGGTTTCGTCTACTACGGCCGGCATTTCCGCGGCCGGCTGCCCGAGGGTCGGGCCACCGTGCTCCAGCGCTACGAGTCGGTGTCGATCCTGACCCTGCCGGCCGACAACGATACCTGGAGCGTCGCGCTGATCGTCAGCGCCCGCGACAAGGCGCTGCGTGGCCTGCGCGATCCGGCCCGCTGGGACGCCGCGCTGGCGGGCTATCCGCTGGCCGCGCACTGGTGCGACGGCGAGCCCACCCCGGGCGTCGACGTGATCGCCGGCATCGAGGACCGCCATCGCGGGTTCGTCGTCGACGGTGAGCCCGTCGCCACCGGCGTCGTCGCGGTCGGCGACGCATGGGCGTGCACCAACCCGTCGCTCGGCCGTGGTGCGGCGATCGGCCTGCTGCACGCCATCGGGCTGCGCGACGTGCTGCGGGAGACGGACGGCGATGACGACAAGGCGGTACGCCGGTTCCACGACTGGACCAGCGCCGCGGTCGAGCCGCTGTATCGCGGCACCCTCTGGTACGACCGGCACCGGCTGGCCGAACTCGACGCCGACGCGGCCGGCGTGCCCTACCGGCCCGACGACGAACGGTGGGCGTTCAGCCTGGCCACCTTCGCGGCCAGCCTGGTCGACCCGGACGGCGCCCGGGCCTACCAGGCGCTGACCTCGATGCTGGCCACGCCCGACGACCTGGCCAGCCAGCCGGGGCTGCCGGAGAAGATCATGCGGCTCGGCGCGTCCGCGCCGTCCTACCCGCTGCCCGGTCCCGGCCGGCGGGAACTGCTCGCCGCGGCTGGCGGGTGACCGCCATGCGGGTACTCGTCACCGGCGGCACGGGCTTCGTCGGGTCGCACAGCGTCGCCGCCCTGATCGAGGCCGGGCACTCGGTGCGGTTGCTGGTCCGGTCGCCGGCACGGATCGCGCCGGCACTGCGCCCGTTGGGGGTGGCCGGGCGTCTCGACCACGTCGTCGGCGACGTCACGGATCCCGGATGTGTCGAGCGGGCAGTGGCCGGCTGCGACGCGGTGCTGCACGCGGCGGCGGTCTACGACCTCGACTCCCGGGCCCATCGGGCGATCGAGCGGACCAACGCGGCCGGCGCGGCCACCGTCTTGCGCGCTGCCGTGGCCCACGGGTGTGACCCGGTCGTGCACGTCTCGAGCTTCGTGGCGCTGATGGCGCGGGGCGCCACCTGCACGCCTGACTCGCCGCTGTCCTCGACCCGGGCGGCGTACGCCCGATCGAAGGTCGCGTCCGAGGCGGTGGCCCGCGAGCTGCAGGCCGATGGTGCGCCGGTGGTGATCGTGCATCCCGGCGGCGTGCTCGGTCCGCACGACCCGCATCACGGTGACCAGGCCCGCCGGTTGCGCACCATCCTGCGTGGCGGCTATCCGGTCTGGCCGGCCGGCGGTTCGCACGTGGTCGACGTGCGCGAGGTGGCGGCGGTGCACACGGCCGTGCTGGCCGCCGGGCGTGGGCCGCGCCGCTACGTCGTGCCGGGCCATCACGTCGACGGTCAGGCGATGTTCGCCGCCCTGCGCGCGGTGACCGGGCGGCGGCTGCCGAACCGGGTGCTGCCCGCCGGCATGATCCTCCCGGTGGCCTGGGCCGTGTCCGGGGTGCAACGGTTCGTGCCGGTCCACCTGCCGATCGAGTACGAGGGTGCGTTGATCTGCTCCTACGACACCCGTTTCGACGACTCGCGGGCCCGGCTCGAACTCGGGGTCGAGCCGCGACCGCTCACCGAGACGTATGCCGACACGGTGCGTTGGCTGCATGCCACCGGTCAGCTCAACGCGCGTCAGGCCGGTGCGGCAGCCGCACGTCGCCGATCTCCACGGTCCACAGTAGATCGGTGAGCTGTTCGAGGGCGCGGGCCAGGTAGCGGCGGTAGGTGCTCAGCGGCAGGTCGAGCACCTGGGCGGCGGCTTCCTGGGTGGGCGCGGGCCGCAGGTAGGTGCGATGCAGGACAGCTGTCAACTGATCGCCCTTGGGCCGGTCGGCCAGGCTCGCGACGGCGGCCTCGATCGAGGCGCGCAGTTGCTCCGGCGTCGGGCCGGTGGCGGTGGACGCGAGCGCGGAACCCATCAGCGGGCTGGCGCCGACGTGGTCGGGGCGGTGCAGCACGGGAAGCAACGCCTTGACGGCCGTGGCGAACCGGGTGCGGTCGAGCGGCGGCGGGCGGAGCAGGGCGGCCGGCGCCGGGCCGCTCTCGCCCGAGTGCCCGCGCTCGCGCATCAGGTCGAGCCAGGTGTCGACCGGCAGGCGGCGCCAGTCGATGCCGAACGCCACGTGTCGCCGGCCGCCGGCCTCGACCTCGACCAACCGGGCGAACGCCACGTGGTCGAACCGGGGCGCCCAGAACTCGGCGTCGCTGGTGATGCCGAACGACCAGGCCAGCGGGCGGGTCAGCCACTCGATCACGCTGGAGACGGGTGCGGCCAGGGCGGCGTAGGGGTCGCGCTGATAGTCGTTGGCACCGCCGACGTGCCGGACGATGTTGACCAGCTCGCCGGGCCGGGTGGGCCCGTGCCTGGCCACATGGTCGAGGACGGCGCGGACGACCGGATCGCGTTCCTCCAATGTGGAACCGCTCGGGCAGAACAGGTGATGGGCGAAGCCGGCGACGCCGCGGTCGGGCGTACGTACGACATAGAGGTGTTCGGGTTGCTCGTCGAGCCAGGCCCGCGCGAGCTCGGCGCTGCCCTCGAACCGCTCGACGATCCGGCAGACCTGGACGTGGTCTTCGGCGCGGGCCGGCACCACCGCGGCGGAACCGTAGGCCCGCAGGGCCGTGAAGGCGCTGGCGAACGGGCTGTTGCGCTGCAGGAAGAGCAACCCCTGGGCATGTCGCTGCCGGTCGGGCCCGCTGGTCGCGCGCAGGCCGGTCACGGTGTGTGCGTGGATCTCGCGGCGGTGCGCGTGGTAGCGCTCGGGCATCCGCCGCTCGAACTCGGCGTCGAGCACGTCGCGGGCCAGGTCGTGGGCGAAGAGTCCGCGCGGGCCGCGGGTGACGAACGGCCGGCCGGCGAGCCACCGCCAGACCTCGGGCGCGTCGGCGCCAACCATTCGGCCGAGCAGGTCTTCGGTCGTCAGCCAGGCGATCGCGCAGGTCGCGAGCCCGGTGAGGTGCGCGTCGCCGGGGACGTCGCGCAGGAACGACTCGAGCAGTGCGGAGATCAGGTCGGGCGCGTCGGCGAGCGCGTCGGGCACCGTGCCGGTCGCGGCGAGGTCGGCCAGCAGGGCGATCGTCAGCGGATGCCCCTGGCCGAGCCGCGCGAGGTGCGCCCGCACGTCGGGGGCGACGCCGGCACGTTCCAGCAACGCCCGGCTCTCGGCCGCATCGAAATGATCAAGATGGTGTACGGCGACGAGCTGCCGCCAGCCCGCATCGGCCCGCCACGGCGCGCTGGGCTGGTCGCGCCCGGCGAGCACGACGACGGTGTCGGCGCTCAGGCCCGGCACGAACTCGTCGCGCAGCCAGTCGTCGATCGGCCGGAGCTCCTCGTAGCCGTCGATCAGCAACACCGTGGTTCCGCTTCGCTGGCCGACCGCGGTGGTCAGCCCTTCCGGCGACGGGTCGACCTCGCGCCCGTCGACGTGCACGACGGCTCGCCCGGCGGCGCGGGCCCGGGCCCGGAACTCGGCGAGCAGCGTGCTCTTGCCGATGCCCCCTTGCCCGTGCACGAACAGCACGCGGCGCGTCGTGCGCCCGGCGAGGGCGTCGTCGAAGCTGGCGACCTCGTCGCGACGCCCGACGAATCGCTCGCGCCGCGCGCTGTCGAGCAGCTCGCCCAGGCTGGTCGCCACGGGGTCCACTGTGCGCCGTCGGGCGGGGGTTTGGACAGGGATTAACAACTATCTGACGTGGCGGGTGACTGGCGGCCTCGCCGACCCTGCGGTCATGTCGCAGTGGGGAACCTGGACGGTCACCGTCGCCGCCACGGCAGCGTCGGCGTACGCACTGGATGTGGTCGCCGCGGCGGCCGGCGCCGCTCTCGTCGCGGTGGGTGTGCTCGACGGCCTGGCACTCGAATGGGTGGTGGGTTGTCTGGTCGCGAGCTATGTGATCTGGGGCGTCGGGCTGCGGACCAACCTGCGGGCCAACGGCGCGTTGCTGGCGGCGACCGGGACGAGCACGAACGTGTTGTCGAAGGCGGCGTTCGACGTGGCCCGGCGCCGGTCGCGTCGCGCGGGTGTGCCGCGCGTGGCGGCGGCCGTGGCGTACGCCGGCACCGAGGTGGCCAAGGAGACGCCCTACTACCTCGCCGCGTTCGGCGCGGCGGCCGCGACGGACGCGATCACGTCGACCGACGCGCTGGTCTTCCTGGCCGGTGCGAACCTGGCGGCGGCCGGGTACGAGTACGGCCTCGGCCGGCTGACGGGCCTGTTTCTTCGCCGCCGCCGCCGCTACGCGTCCTTCGACGCGGACTGGGTGCCGCGGCGCTATCTGGCCGACTACTACTCGGTGGTCGAGCCGGACGAGATCGCGACGATTGCCTTCCTGGTCGCGTCGCTACGCTCGGCCAGCCGCGACGAACCGATTCTGTTCTTCGGCGTAGGCCCGACGATGCACCACGTCTTCGCGGCGGCGGAGATCGCGTCGGAGATCCACCTGGGCGACTACCTGCCGGCGAATCTGGACGAGATCCGGCGCTGGATCGACCGGGCGCCCGGCGCGCACGACTGGCGGCCGTTCGTCTCTTTCACGCTCAAGTGCGAGGGGATCGCGGAGCCGTCGGACGACGAGGTCTCGTTCCGCGAAGACCTCACCCGAAAGAAGATCACCCAGCTGATCCGGGTCGACGCGATGCGGCCGCGCCCGATCGCCGGTCAGTACGCGACGGTGATCAGCCCGTACTGCGCCGACTCGGCCACCGGCGATCTGGTGACCTGGCGCCGGCTGATGCGCAACATCACCGGCCTGGTCCGCCCGGGCGGCCTGTTCGTCACGGCGGCCTTGCACCGGTGCAGCTTCTATCTGGTGGGTGGTCGGCGCTTCCCGAGCGCGAACGTCTCCGAGTCGGACGTCCGCGAGATCCTGCGGCGCGACTTCGATCCGGTGGTCGAGGTCTGCCCGACGGGCCAGGACGACAGCCACGGGTACGCCGCGGTCATCCTCTGCCAAGCCCGCCGCCACCCGGTGGCGGCCGGATCAACCGTCGGCTGATGACTGGCGGCAGATTAAAGGTCACGATCGCTTCGTCGCCGCGTGGCCTTGTGGCCTTGTGGCCTTGTGGCCTTGTGGCCTTGTGGCCTTGTGGCCTTGTGGCCTTGTGGCCTTGTGGCCTTGTGGCCTTGTGGCCTTGTGGCCTGT
>NZ_JBFAPI010000021.1:0-39398 GCF_040676615.1 Asanoa sp. NPDC049573 | reverse complement strand
TGCCTCCACGTTGCGTCGTGATGGCTCGCGTCGACCCGCCGTCGGTCGGCCGGTTCGAGGTTCCGACACAATTCGGTATCTATCTCACCCGCTCACAACCAGATCTGGCGGCATTGATCTTCGACCTGTCCGGGCATCTCAGGCAAATCACTCATCGCTCACCGCACGGGTCTGAGCCGGGTGTGGACAGCGGCGGGCAACCGAACAATTCCACCCCTATCGGGCCACCCGCCTTCCTGGTTTTCCATCTGATCATGTGAAAGAGCAAGACAAATCGGACTCCGAGCGGTGCGTGCCGCCCGCACGGTTTCAGGTGGTCCGGGGCTGGCGCCAAGGATCCGTACAGGATTCATGAATAGCGTCGGTCACGCACGGTGTCCGCGGTGGTCGCCGGCTGACGGATGGGCTGAGCTGGTGCGGCGGAGAACACGACGGATCCTGATCGGCGTGCTGGCGACGCTGGTTCTGTTGGGCGCCGGCGGCGGCGTGGCGGCCTGGGCCTACGGCCGGTCGCTCAACGGGCACCTGGCCCGCACCGACGCGTTCGCCGGGGTGCCGGAGGACAGCCGGCCGGCGCCGGTCGTGAAGGGTGCGCTCAACGTACTGCTGCTCGGCAGCGACTCGCGCGATCCGGACAAGACGGCTGACTCGCGTACAGACACGATCATGGTGTTGCATGTCGACGCCGACCACAAGAAGGCCGAGGTCATCTCGATCCCCCGGGATACCTGGGTGTTCGTGCCGACCTCGCCCGACGGGCAGCACGGCAACACCATGGCGAAGATCAACGCGGCGTACGCCTGGGGCGGCACGCCGCTGACCGTGCAGACGGTGGAGACCTACACCGGCGTGCACATCGACCACGTGGCCCTGATCGACTTCGCCGGGTTCGCCCAGGTGGTCGACGCGCTGGGCGGGGTGGACCTGAAGATCGAGAAGACCATCAAGTCGATCCATCCGCCCTACCGCACCTTCAAGAAGGGCACCCAGCACCTGACCGGCGCCGAGGCCCTGGACTACGTGCGCCAGCGCTACCAGTTCGCCGACGGCGACTTCAGCCGAGAGCGGCACCAGCGCGAGTTCCTGCAGGCCCTGCTGGACAAGGCCGCGAGCGCCGGCACGCTGGCCAACCCGGTGAAGCTCAACAACTTCCTGCAGGCAGCGACCAAGTCCCTGACCGTCGACAACGACTTCGACCTGGTCGGCACCGCTCTCGACCTGAAGAGCCTGCGCAGCAAGGACCTGACCTTCATGGGCACCCCGACCGCCGGCACCGGCATGCGCGACGGCCAGAGCGTCGTCCTGTCCGACAGCACCAAGGCGAAGGCGCTGTTCCAGGCCGTCGCCGACGACTCCGTCCAGCAGTACCTCACGGCCAAGAGCTAGCTCTGCGCCGGTCGTCCTACCGAGCCCTCCAACGCGTGTCGCGGTGGGCCGGTCCTCGCCGACCGGGCCTGCGGGGTCGCGATATAGGTCCGGGGCGGCCGGGCGCCTTCTGACACGTCGAGCACCGGAACCCCCTGGCGTGGGACCGCAGGTGTTCGGGCCCGCCCATCCAAACCGCGCAGGGCGCGGTCCCACTCTTCGACGGTGGGCCGCCGGTCACGCGGCAGGGCCGCACGACGGTAGAGCACGCGGCAGGCCTCGGCGATGTTGTGTGGCACGCCCGGCATGGCAGGCGTCGATGCCTCCGGAGGCTCGGTGTCGGCGGACGCGGTCATGACTCTCATGATCAGATTGGCGATCTTGTAGCGATCGCTTGCCAGGTCCGGCGGGCCGGAAAGGGTGTGGTCGGTCCAGTCGATGGTCTCCTTCGGCGGCAGCACCGTCGTCCCGCCAGCCAGCCTGACGCCATCGCAGTCGATCACCAGCGTCTCGGCGGCGTCGCTCCACAAGACATTGGCCTGCGAAACGTCGCCGACGACGGCACCGTGCGCATGCAGGACGCGGAAGACGGCGAGGGTAGCTCGGAGGAATCCGATCCGGGCGGCTGCATCGAGAGGGAGGATGTCGCCCCAGAACCCGGTTCGCGCGAACATCAGGTACTGCAGCTGGCGTGGCTGCTGCGGGGAAGCAGCGGTGCGGCCGAGAAATCGCGGGGGAATCCGGCGCATCACGAACCCCACGGTGCGGGTCCCGTCGACGACCCGGTGGGCGGGCCACGTCGCACCGGACATCAGCACCCGTCGTTCGACGGCCGACAGCCGATGGGGAAAGTCGATCACCGCGGCCAACGCCTCCGCGTCGATATCCACGGTTCGGTATCGTTTGTAGGCGTCGTCGGGGCGATCGGGTAGCGCGAACACCTGGCCCTCCGCGCCCTCGCCGAGCACCTTCCCAAGGCGCAGCGCCGACAGCTGGATGTCGGTGCCCATGATCAGTCGACCCACACGCACACGGCGGTGCGATCATCACCGTAGGTTTGTGCCCGGAAGCTCAACTGCCAATAGAACTCGGCCAGGTCTGGAGGCCCGGCGTGCCACCAATCAGCCAGCTGGCGGGCGACCGGTTCGGTGCCGAGCGGTATGCCGAGCCCGTCGGTGCAGAGCACGACGACATCACCGGGCGCGAGGGTCGCCACACCGATCTCGACCGGCCCGACCTGGAGCGGCAGCGCGCTGGTCGCCGTATCGAGGACCACGTTCTGCGTGCCGTCGACAAACGCTGGTTCGAACGTGCCGCCCCGCAGCGTGAAAATGAGGCTGTCACCGACCCGGAACAGGACTGCCCGCCGCGAACCAGCTGACTCCCAACCGAAGACTGCGCCGACGACCGTCGTGGACAGCAGGTGTGGCTCGACGTCGTGCGCACGGGCGTCGACACGCAGACGGTCGGCAACAGCCGCGAATACCGAGTGGAGCCGATCGGAGAGCTCGTGTTCGGCCCCGGCGTCGAGCAGTGCGCCGAGGTGCTGCTGCAACTCGGCCTGAACGTGGGCACCTACGGCCGCGGCGCCCAGATGTGACAGCGGTTGGCTGCCGACCCCGTCTGCCACAGATGCGATCATCGCCGGCGTCGCTGAGGCGCTGTCAGCGGCGGTCCACAGCGCGAAGGCGTCTTGGCGAGGGCTGCCGTAGAAACGATGGTCGTCGCCCCGGATCGAGGCCGCGCGGACGGTGAGGCCACCAACCGTCCCACCATCGAGCACGGAGTCGGCGACCGGTTCGGCAAGCACCGGAAACCTGCCGGGCGTCGAGGTGAGCGTGGGTGCGCCGATCAGCACTGGCGGCGACGGGTACGTCGCCTCGGCGGCTTCCAGCCCGCCGCCGTCCGGACGACCGATCACACTTCCTCCGGT
This sequence comes from Asanoa sp. NPDC049573, assembly GCF_040676615.1. Lineage (NCBI taxonomy): Bacteria > Bacillati > Actinomycetota > Actinomycetes > Micromonosporales > Micromonosporaceae > Asanoa > Asanoa sp. NPDC049573. Next base: position 36,100 of record NZ_JBFAPI010000021.1, on the reverse strand, counting down.
TCGAGTCTAGTGAATCCTTGGACCGTGTCCGGCTTGGAGAGCGCGGGTCCCGCCTCGGAGTCGGCCGGCCTGGTGGCCGAGAGGAGCATCGAGTGGATCAGCGACTTGGCGAACTCGGCGAGCGCCTGAGCGGGCCCGAGTTCGCCGTTGGCCATGTACGCGCTCATGGTCGCGACCTGACGGATGATGTGCCGATCCGCCCACCCGAAGCCGAACGCGAGAATGTTGGGATGTGGTTTCCAGCTCTCGTCGGTGAGGTCCCGATAGGCCTGTTCCCAGTCGTCATCGGTTGGTAGCCCGTCGGAAAGGAAGAAGACGGCCGGCCGGTAGACGCGGTGGCCCTCCGTCTTCAACCGGTCGACGTCGGCGGCGATGGTTTCGCGCAGTCTCGTGAACGCGGCTCCGTAGCTGGTGCCACCGTGCGCCTTCAGCGCCGGAATCGAAGACACGGCTCCCAGGTCCGACAGCGGCAGTAGCACTTCGGCGTCGTCGGCGAAACCGATCAGGCAGAGCCGGGCCTTGTCGGCGATGGCCGGTTGGCTCGCGATCTGATGGTGGATGTCCGGCAGTGAGGTGTTGACCGAGTCGATGGACTCACCGGCCATCGACGCTGACTCGTCGCAGACGAGGTAGAACGGCAGGATCTGTTGGCTCATGCGAACTCCTCGACGGGTAGCGCGGCTCAGTCAAATCGGGCGCCGGGCTCGTCAGAGACCGGTCGGTCGAGATCGGCCCACGGATCGTCACCGGCGGGCCGCGTCGCGCTCGGTGGCACGCCCGGGCGCCGCTGGTTGGGGGCGGAGCGGGAGGTGGGACGCAGCGGCGTGGCCTCCGGCGCCGGTGTGGCCCGGCCGACGGGGGTGTGGGGATCGGGGCCGGTCGCGGTGCCGAGCGGGTCGGAATCGCGGTTGGCGGATGGAAGCGCCTGCTCGGAGACCTCGGCGCGCGGCGTCGGCACCGGTCCGTGTGCCACCGGTCGGTCGACGGGCATCGGCGGGGTCTGCCCCGCGGTGGGTGCGACCGGCCGCGACTGCCAACGGAATCCGACGCTGCGTTCCATCCGCAACTCGTCCGGCGGGATGGTCAGCAGCATTCGTCGGGGCAGAAGGGGTGCGCCGCCGGCGACGACGAGCGCGGAGCGGCCGCGGCGTCGCCGTCCATGCACACGGACAACGCCGACACCCGGGACGGCGGGTTGCAGCGCCATTCGCCAGCCTCCACCCGCGAGCGGGACGTCGAGCCCGGTGCCTGGGACACCAGGAGCGGTGACCGTCAGCACTCCGCTGAGCCGTGGGTAGCGGTAGGCGGCGTACAACGAGCCGAACAGGAGGATGGCCAGAACCGTGTAGCCGAGAATCCAGGCCCACGGCCGACCGAGGTTGTCGGCGCCCATCCCCGCCTCGGTCGCCCTGGTCGCCGTTGGTTCGAACTTCAGACCCACCTGCTTGGCGGCGTTCGACCAGGGGCTGGCCAACGATGTCGTGAGATTCAGCGTATAGCTGGTTGTCGCCGGGGTACGGAACGCCCAGGTGCGTGGGCCGGCGGCCCAGTCCACGGTGATCGGCACCCGCAGATCCTGACCGGGCTCCAATGTGGTCGTCGGCACGAGCGTGGAGCCGCTGACGTCGGGGCCATCAACGTCAATCGACGTGTCGGAAATGACGAGCGGCAGATAGCGCGCTGTCGAATGGAGCGTGACGACGAGCTCGTTCTCGCCGGCTTCGAGCGACTTGACGTCGTCTGGCCAGCGCGCCTCCACGCCGGATTTCATGTCGTCGGTAAGCAGGCTGCGTAACTTGTCGGCCTGGGCCTGGGCCTTCGGCTGCTGGAGGCGTTTGGTGATCTGGCCGACGGCAGCAGGGTCGAGATTGGTCGTGCGACCGCGGAACACGCTGCCGAGCAGCCTGGCTCCGCTGGCGTCCGAACCGACCGGCAACGCGTACGCGTGGATGAAGGCCTGTGGCAGCGTCGCTGCCCGCTCGCGCAACTTGACCCAGGAGCTGCCGGACGAATAGGGGAACGACGTCCCGGACGGCGGTTCGTGCCGTCCGTCGGTGACCAGGACTACGGAGGCCACCGATGGCTTGGCCTTCGCCAACACGGTCACCGCCTGGTTGATAGCCGCCCCTACGTCCGTGTAGGCCCCCTTGGCCGAGCCCGGGAGTCGCTTTATCAGGTTGTCCGGCGAGGTACCGACCGGACCGTCGTACGCCAGCCTGGGCTTTCTATCGAAGGTCAGCAGGGTGAGGCGATCGTTCGGAGCCAACGCCGCGAAGAACTGGCGGAGCGCCTTGCGCAGTTCGATGTACCGGTTGTTCTGCTGCATCGAGCCGGACGTGTCGGCCAGGATCACGTACTGCGCGGGGACCTCGTCGATCTTCGCGGCTTTCTGAACGGCACCGAGCTCGAGCTGAGGCACCGGCGGCGGTGCCGCGGCCACGGTCGTGCCGATCACGCCCACGGCGGCCACACTTGTGCAAAACAGCAGTGCGACCGCGGCGGCGAGGCTCCTACGTCTCATCGGGCTCTTCCTTCCTCAGTTGCTTCTGTTCGACCGGCGGGAGGTGTCTGCCCGCGGCCGGACCAGCGGGCGCGACGGCTCGATCGGCTGGGCTTGACCTCGGCGCTGAGCGTTGTCAGCCGCCTCTGCTGTGCGTCGATGTGCCCGGGCAGGAAGCGCGACATGTTGGTTGCCGCCTCAGGCCCGGCCGCCTCGCCCAGAACGGCGCGGACGACGCCCGTCAGCACCTCATCGCCGCGGCGCGGCCCGGACCGTTCGGACACAGCGTCGGCCAGCGCGCTCAACACAGCGAAAACGTCCTCGGCGCTGCGGCCGGCCTCGATCCAGGGGCGCAGGACCTCGAAGACGTCCTGCTCCGGCACGCTTTCCGCAATGGCATCATGGACGGCGCTACCGAGGGCACGCCGGGCGCGAGCGGGGCTGGCGCTGGTGAGCATGGTGGCGCGCTGCAGTTCGAAACGACGGACAGACGCGAGCAGCTTCGGGCTGTGCTCGCGCAGTCGGGCCAACAAGCTCTCAGCGTCGTCGGCGGTCGCGGACAACAACTGGGGAAACTCGGTCAGGAAAGCCCCCAACTGTTCATAGACGAGTGGTCGTGCGGATTGCGGCACCCGGTCCGCGAGCGCGATCGCGAAGCGAACAGCCGATGGAGCCGGGTGCGTCAGGATCGATTGAGCCAATCCGCGTGCGCAGGCTTGCCCGGCCGGGGCGGTCAACTGAACGAAGCGTTGCCTGATCTCCGCGAGGTAGGCGGCACGATCTTCCTCGCCAAGGCTGAGCCGGCGAACGGTCGCGGGTAGGCCGACGCGAGTCAACAACATGTCGAGGGAAGCGCGGTGCGCGGGTGCCAGCGCGAACTCCGTGGCGGTGACGCGTTCGAGGTCGTTCGCCATTCCAGCGATATTGGGCAGCTTGGTGACGAGGCGCGCCCATGCCTCAGATGCACCGAGAATTGGCTCCGGACATCCGCGACGGAGCCCGACCAGGAGCAATGCGAGCATCGTCCGAGGCGCTTCGTCGAGCAGCTCCGCATCGTGCCGTGCTAGTGGCGCGCAGTGGCCGGCACTCATCGCGGCGAACGGGCCCAACCAGGGCGGATCCTGCGGTTCCGTCCGGTCTGGCCGCGCAGTGAGATATCGGAGCCAGTCATCGAGCCGCTGGGGCGCCGATCGCGCCAGCTGGATGAGGAGGTAGGTCGTGAGCCGCTGGTCCGAGATGAGCCGCTCGCGCACCACGGTGGACAACGGCGGCAGCCGCGAACCGAGAAATCGGACCGTCGGATCGGGTGGGTAGTCCCGTGCGCGGGCGAGTAGGCCGAGCAGGGCATCCTCGTCATGGGTGCTCTGTTCCAGGCCGCGCGCGAACCCGTCGTTGAGGCGTCCGTCGAACACGCCGTCGAGAAAGACGTCCGCGACCGGCTCTGACCAGTGGCGGTCGATCAGCGCGAGGTCGGACGGCTGGTCGAGGACCAACAGGAACCCGACCAGCTGGCCGGCGACATCCGGGTCGATCGATCCGGCTGGCTCCTCGCGTAACCGTTGCCGAACCTGCTCGGCCGTGGCCTGGCCCTTGCGGATCGTATAACGCAGGGCCACCGTACGGTCGAGGGGCGCGAGTCCCGCGAGGAGGTCATCCGGGGACCAGCCGTTCGGCTCACCCGCGGCCCACAGAGTCTCGACAACGGCGGGGATGCCGTGCTTGCCGGCGACCCACCAGAGCCGGTCATGATATTCGCGCGCCGCGTCCGTCCGCAGCGCCGGCAGGCCGTCGCCCGCCAGGTCGAACAGTGTCGCCCCGACGGTCGCGGAGCGGCCGTAGCTGAGGTGTGGCTGGATCGTGCCGTCGGGAGTGCTCCAGCTCGCCGCGACCAGCGTGGCGCGTAGACCGCGGGGGAGCAGGGCCAAGATGGTGTCGAGCAGGGCCAGCCGTTCGCCGGCCGCTGCCGACGGCGCTCCGGCGAGCACCAAGCGCCCGTCGAGGAGCGCCGCCGCGGCCAGTGGCATCCACCGCCAGTTCGGTCCTTCGAGCCGGGCGATCGCGCCTGCCGCGTCGAACTGGGCGATGGCCAACCGCGGCATCTCCCCGTCGAGCGGGGTCAGGTGCTGGACAGCCGCATGCAGGTTGGCGTAGCCAGCGCCGTGGACCGCGCTCCACGGGAGCTCGAAATACCGTGTGCGGGAAACCGGCCGACCGGCCCGGTCGCGCACCGCGGCCGGTGGCCACTCGTGGATCACGACGGCCAGCTTCACGCCATCTGGCCGGTCCACCGGGCCGACCACCACCCACGGGAGCGCGTCTGTCGTGCCGGGCGGACTCGATGTCGGCGTGCCGAGAACGAACTTCTGGATGAGACTCTCGTACGCGCCTGCGTCGTGGCCGCCGCTGTCGTCGGCGGTGATCTGATAGCGCGCATCGTCGGCGAGTTTGGTGCGAACGGCCCAGCGGACGTCGGCCTGCGACGCGGTCGAACCGCTCGTCACTCGGCCACCGCCTTGATCCGCCGCTCCAGGTCGATCAGCGGCTCGAGCACGTTGACCGGGTAGACCGAGCCGCGGATCTGGCGCTCCTCGTCGACCACCCGGACGTTGCCCGGGTCGCCCGGCCAGAACCGCTCACGCTCGTCACGGTGGAACCCGATCGACGAGACCGCGTAGCAGGACACGTGCGCGAACGTCGTTTCCAGCAGGGATCGCACCTCGGTCGCGCTCGCTCGGCCGACCTCCGTCCGGATCCGTTGGTCGATCCAGTCGTAGTAATCGTCGATCAACTCGTTCGGGATGCGTGGAGAGCCGTCTTCTCGGACGGATACGAAGCCGGCGTGGTACGCGCCCTCGAAAATGGTCGGCTCATCGAACTTGGTCACGCACAATGCCACGTGCTGAGGCAGGGTGCCCTCGCGGGTGAGCCGCCCGCTCTGCTCCGCCTTGGTCAGCATCCAGTGCACGAACTTGTCGATGTAGTCGTGGTTGGTGAGCGTGCCGCCGGCCCGGTTGAGCTCCAGCATCGGGTCGAACAGAATCACCAGGGCGTCGGCCTGCACCATTCGCTCGACGGCCGCGGCGTGGGCCCGGGCGTCATCCGACTGCAGCAGAAACGCCTCGCCGGGCAGGTCGGCGACGTCCAGGTAGAAGTCGATCTCTCGGGTCACCCAGGTGCGCTTCCAAGGGAGCAGCGCCTTGGTGCGTGAGGTCTCGGAGCCCTGCACGTGCCAGCTGAGGTTGGCGGTCGCGACGGTGGCCTGCGGGAACGAATGGTTCCGGATCTCCTGCCGCAGCAACGTGACGAAGTCGCGGGAAGCGTCGTTCGCCGCGGTCATCTGCCACGGCCGTACGCCGCTGCCCCGGCGCCGCTTCTCCGCTGCCAGCCGTTCCACCGCGAAGCTCAGTGTTCCGAGGTAGGTCGTCTTGCCCCCGCTGGCCGCACCCACCAACCCGAAGCGGACCTGTCGGTCGGGGCGTTCATAGCGAAACGGATGTGCGCCCCCCGACGCCGCTGACGAGGCCGACCCGGACGACGCAGACCCCGCCTCGGCGTCGCGCGCCGGGCCGCCGTTGGCCGACGGGCGATCGGCCGGATCCGGCCGCCAATCATGCTGGGTTCCCGCGCCAGGGTGCCCCGGTGGAAACTCCGGCCGTTGTGCCTGGCGCGCTCTGGCCGACCGGATCGGGCCGGGATGCGACGGGTCCACTGTGTCCTCCTCAGCCCGGCGCCGTGCCGGCGTACGCGAGCGGGCTCGACTCGTCGACCAGCGCGACGCCGAGCATTTTCATCAGGTGTTCCACGGTCGCGTCGGTCGAATAGACGAGTCCGTCGCGACCGAGTTCGGTCCAGGCGCGGTGCGTTCGGTCAGTCACCAGCCGATCCGTCGGTGGCACCTCGCGACCAGGGTCGTGCCAGACGGCGACGCGGCTGACCGTGCCGAGCGCGTCGAGGCTCTTCTCCCAGTCGATGCGCCGCGGACAGTGGCCGGCGCGGTCCTGGGTCGGGTGCGGCGGATATGGCCCACGGCAGCCGATCGTGACGAGCACCCGCCTGGCATCGGCGCGCCAGTGCAGGGCCGCCGCGTCTGCCAGAGCATCCTCGACCGCCGCCGCGTAGTCGTTTCGATTGGGCAGGGCGGTCAGGCCGGTCAACTCGGCGAGTTCGTGAGGCGAACGAAAATCCCAGGTGGCGACCGGTGCCGGGCTCGGCGCGTCAAGATGTTGGCCGTATGCGACCACACCGACACGGATCAGCTCATGGTGAAACGTCTCGCTGGCCAGCGCCGCGAGCGTGGCCCGGGCGAGCGTCAGACGACCGTCGCCGCCGACCCGCTCGATCAGAAAGGCAATGTCCGCCGGCTCACCGAAGAGCCGGCGCGGAACGGCAGCTAGCAACTGCGGCCACGCTCTGGCGTCGTCGTCGGTCCGGGCCACGTGGGCGTCGGCGGGTGAGACGTCGACCTCGGCGGCCGCGTCCAACCGCAGGCGTAGCCGGCCGCGGTGGCCCCGTGGCACGTGGAGGCGGGGCAGGCTGACCGGAGTCCAGGCCGCGTAGGAGGTTCCGGCGTCGCGGATCACCACCGGCAACGTCACCGGCCCGTCCGGCCCAACAGGTGCATAGACCTCGATGTCGCGTGGTCCGCCAGGCGCGGCGCCCGCGACGAATACCGGCTCCGGTCGCAAGGCGACCGAACCATCGGGATTGGACGTCATGAAGACGATGTCGTAGGTGGCACGCAGCGGCAGCTGGCGAATCACGCTCTCGAGAAAGTCATCGAGGTTGCCGTCGACCGAGTGCACCACGGTGGTCGCCGCGCGCCAACGGCCGGCGAGCCGCTGCGCGGCGAGGCCCAGCAAGGCCCAGCCCGGTTCGGTGAGCAGCACCACGACCGCGCTGCCGGTCTCCGCCTCCGGCACGCGTGGCAGCGCGGCGACGAGTCGCTCGAGATCTTCGGCTGGGAACCGGTCATGGCGTCGGCCGATCCCGCCCGCCAGTCGGAACCGCTGAGCGAGCCGGTCGCCCTCCAGCATGGGCCAGAGCCACCGCCCGGCCGCTGTCACGCGCGTGGTGCCGACATCGTTGGTGTCGACGAGGTGCGTTCGCAGGCCGCGCGCGTCGATGGTCGCGACGACGATTCGGCGCAGGTCCTGCCCGGCGACGGCCCGCAAGAGGTCGGCGATGTGACGCCAGCGCTCGTCGAGCTTGCGGTGGGGTGCATAGGCCTCGACTCCGACCCGGTCGACGTCGTCGGCGTCTGGATGACCCCGCAGCCAGCGGAGCATCCGGTGGAGATCACCGTCGCGGCCGGCGGCCGCGAGATGAGCGGCGCGCAGATCCCAGTCTGTCTGTGCCGCGCGGCGGGCCGCGTCGCCGCGTCCGCCGTCGCGCCAGCCGCAAACGCCGCACAGCGGCGCCGCGACGGGCGACCATCGGCAGACAACGCAGATGGCGTCGGGCGGTGCGACGGTCGGAGCGTCGGACATGGCATCCTTCGGGACGGGGAGGGTCGATGATGTCCATCGTCGAGCGGTTCTGATCATCGGTGTAGGACAGCTGGCGCACATGCGGCGACCAGCGCCCGCTACGCCGACCGTTCGTGGCGGGCGATCGTCCGCAGCCGGGCGGTCTCCTTCAGCAACATGGAGCGGCGACCGGTGTTGATCAGCCCCTCTTCGCGCCATTGTTCGAGCGTGCGGACCACCGTGCGCCGAGACACCGCGAGGAAGCCGGCCAGATCGTCCTGCGAAAGCGGCAAAGCGATTTCGACCTGGTCGCCGTCACGTTCTTCCCCATAGCGATTGCCGAGATCCAGCAGCAGATCCGCTAGCCGGGCTGGCAGTGGGCTGGACACCGCGGACGTGCGTTGCCAGTCGGCTTCGCGCAACCGCGCGATAAGGCATCGCTGCACCACCAGGCGTACGTCGCGGTGGCGCTCCACGTAGGTCGTAAATCGCTCCACCGGGAGGGTGAGGGTCTCGGCGCCGATGACGGCCTGGACGTTTGCCGAGCGCGGCAGCTGATCGATGCTGCCCAGTTCGCCGATGAGGTCGCCCGGGTCACGAAGCGCGAGTATCGCCTCGTAGCCGTTGGGCAGGTGCGCCACGATCTTGACGCAACCGCGCAACAGGATCATGACGACCGACGCAGGCTCGTTCTGCCGCATCAACAGCGAGTTGGGCGGAAAGGTTTGGAGATAGCCCAGCCTGGTGAGCCCGTCACGGCTTTCGGCCGACAACGACTCCCAGAACGTTGTGCGCCACGGCTTGTGATTGATCAATCCAATGAGCCTCCCGCGAGGTGCCAAGATAACGGGAGGCTACCCGAAAGCCGGACCGGCGCGCGCCATGCGAAAGTCGCGCCTAAACCTCCTCAGTGACTATGTCGAACCCATCTGGATGTCCAATATAGAGTTCGTCCGTGCCCTCAACCAGGGCCGCTGCGAGCCGCCCGAGGTTGGACAGCAGACTGGCGGTGAATGCCCGGATGGCGGCGTGCACGTCGATGTCACCCGGACTGGTGAAAGCGAACTCGGCTCGGGTCGCTAGTCGCTTGATCAGAAATTGATCGACCCGACCGACGCCGAAGACGGCGATGTGCGGCGCGGCACGGCGACTGGCCTGGTCGGTGAGCCGGCGCTGCGCCTCCGACCACGGATCGCCAGCCGTCGGCATCGTCAGGCTGAGCAGGAAGACCAGTGGCCGTCGCACCCGATGGCCGGCCGTCTTGAGCGCGGCGACGTCTTCCGGGATCCGCCGGTCGAGCTCGTCGAGGACCGGTGCATACCGCGCGGCGCCGCGGGGCTTCAACACTGGTCGCGGCGCCAGATCCCGCACGGCGGCGAAGTCCTGAACCGTTCGCGCCGTTTCCCCGATGCCGATGATCGCGAGGCGCAGCGCCGCTGCCGCGCCGCCCTGGCGGGTCAGCGCCGCCACCATCTGGGCGAGCCCCTCGTCAACCGTCGGCAGGTAGGCGGCCGCGCCATCTGACTCGTCGAGGACGAGGTAGACGGGCTGCACGAGGACGGTCGCGTCCGGAGGTTGTGGAAGGGTCATGTCGATGGTCGGCGTACGCTCGCGGGGTGGGCGAACGACAGGTGGCGGGCGCTCGTCTTCACCTCGCCGAGCCGCGTCGCCGCCCATCGTGGCGGAGGCTGGCGGTGTCGCTGGTGACGGCTCGGTCGGCCGCACTGGTATGGCCTCGCGTCCAGCCGGCAGGGCCGCGCTCGGTCGCGTGGACGAGACCGACCTGGGCGAGTCGTCTGGCCGGATGACGGTCGCCGCGACCCGCCGCCGGTCCGTCGGCGGTAACATCCCGTGGCCGTGCAGGAAGTCGATGTCGTTGAGATGGTCCTGCCGTTCCTGCCGCCGCCATTCGCGGTCTTCTAGCTCGTATTGCCGACGTCGCTCCAGGAGTTTGTCCTCGTGCGCGAGTTCCCGTTCGTAGCGGCGGGCCTCGTCTTCCCTCTTCTTGTCGAGCAGATCACCCGCCTTTTCGGGATTGATCGCCAGGACTTCGCGCTCCAAGTCCTCGACGTTGCTGCTCGACGGACCCGCCGCGCGCAGGCGCCGTCGGACCTCGATATCACCGTCGGTCTGGATGCCACGGATCTCCTGCTCCGCCTGAGCGGCGTCCTTGTCGATTTCGCTCCTGACCCGCCCGATCCTGCGGTCGGCGAGCACCTGGTCCAGCTCGACTGTGCTCTTGAAATCGCCTTCGCGCAGCTTGAGGGTCACGGTGCAGCCGAGGATCGTCAGACCCTCGGTCATCACCAAACGGCTTGCGAACAGCGCGTCCAACTCGTCCTGGGCGGCGTTGAGATCGTCGAGCTGGTATCGACGCGCGGTCGCGCGGATGCCGGTCATCAAGTGCCCACGCACCCAGGGTTCGGCGTCCTGGATGCGACGGCGCACGATCTCCTTGGGGTTGGTCACGCGGAAAGCGGCCGAGATGTCGGCGGCGAACACGTAGGGCGGCCTCGCGCTGATCAGATCGTCGACCGAGAAGTGGACGCTGAGGTCGGAGGTGTCGACGTCATAGCGCATCTTGGGCAGCCGTAGGTCCGTCCGGCCGACGATCCGGTCGGCGGTGAAGAGCTCGTTGTCTGCCATCTGGTAGACGAGAGCGACGTGCGCCTCGATCTCGTCCCGGCGAGCGAACCGGGAGACGGATGACCGACGAATGATCAACTGATGGACAGGCAAGGCTCAGCTCTCCGGGTAGAGGGCGGACTGGATCGCCTCGATCGCGTCGAGTGGGGGGTTGAGCGTGCCGGGCTCGGACCATTCGAGTGTCTGCTCGTGGAGCAGACGACGCAGGTCCGGATCTGTTTGCGTGATGGTGACGAGTAGTTGGGCCAGCGCCGCTCGGGCGTCGGCGTCGCGGTCGACCAGTCGGGTCCACTCGTGCATCGCGGTCATGGCGAGGTCGGCGAAGTGGTTGCTCTCAGCCAGGACGAAGTACCAGAGGTCGGCCAGGCCGATCCACAACCGATGCTGATCGCGCGCGAGGTAGAGCAACGCTGGCCACCGCGCGCCGGCGGACGGCTTCGTCCGCCGGCCACGTCCGCTGGTGACCGCGGACCTTTCGAACGTCGCGCCGACCACGGGTGACATGACCAGACCACGGGCCATCACGATGAAGGCGAGCTGCGCGGTCAGCGTCCGGTCCTCGTCGTCATTCCAGGACTTGATGGTGGCGAGAATAGGCTCGGCGTACTTCGCGTTCTCGAGGATGCACAGCTCCGCGAGGCTGGCCCCGACCGCCAGCGAGACTCGGAGATTGTCGATCCGGGCGAGCGTGTTGAGCGCGGCGAGGGCCCGGTTCGGGTCGTGCCGGCCGAGGCTGTAGCCGAAGGCGCGTGCCGCCGACGCCTGGAGCGTGCGGTTGTTCCCGTTGCGATACCAGCTCTCGACCAGGCGGAATACCGCCGGCTGAAGCTCGGTGTCGGCGGCTGGCACGTGCAGCGCGAAGGCCACCGCCTCCCGCAGGGAAGCACTTCGACTGCCGGCCCACCGCGTGAAGATGGTGTCCGTCACGTAGTCGAACGAGAAGGTCGACAACATCCCGAGCGCCGTCGCTGCCCACACCCGGACCGCCTCCGATCGGTGGGAGCTCAACTCCGCCAGCCACTCCAGCAGGATGTGCTGCACCGTGAACTCCGACCAGGCCCGGTGCAGCACCCGCCGGGCGTACCCGGGCGTGCGGAACCGGACCACTTCCACCCGGGTGGTGCCATGGGGTCCAAGGGCCCACTCCACCGCGGCCTCGGCCCTCAGCGTTCGCAACCGGTCACGTCGGGTCGTGCCCAGATCGTCGCCGGGGCGCAGGGTCGCCCTGCTGAGCTGGGCCTGGGCGAGTGCGTCGTGTGGTGGCGGTTCGAGTCGGCGTTTGAGTCCGTGCAGCGCCTCGGTTACGTATTCGTAGGCCAGCCCGTTGAACGCGGCGAGGGCGATCGCATGGCAGCGGTGATCGAGATCCGGCAGGTTGTCGAACCAGTTCTGAAAGTCTTCGGTGATCCGCGCTGACATGTAGGAGCGGACGTCGTCGAGGTCGAACCCCTCCTTGGTGTATTGCCGCACGATCACTTGCGCCAGCTCGCTCGCGTGCCGCCGCGGTGCCGCGTCGCTGAACAGTTCCTCGATCAGCTCGTCGAGGCCATCAAGCGTTGGCGCCGTGCCGGTGTCCCGCGAGAGCCAGCTCAGGAGCTCTCGGACGATCGACGCGTGGTCCGGTGGTGGGGGCAGCAACCGGGCGTGTTCGACGAGTTCGTCGTCGCGCAGGCCCTGGTCGCTCGGCACGGTGACGAAGAGGTGGGAGTTCTTCTCGTCGAGGCTGGCGGCGAGGGCGTTGAACCGGTGGGCGGTGAACTCGGTCGCGTCGACCAGGTCGTAGAGGATGTAGCCGATGCCGGGTTCGATCTTCTCGATGAGGTCGTCAAGTTGAGCGGCTCCGCGCAGCAGGAGGATCCGCTCGACGCGCCGTTCGACGAGCAGGCGGATGGCGGCGGCCGTCTTGCCATGCCCGGCCGGGCCGCGCACGATGACCGCTCGACGGTCACCGATCTCGGCCTGGAAGGCCTCGAAGCCCTCCGGTTTGACGTAGGCGGACTCGATCTGCTCGCGAATGTGCTTGGCGAGCTCGCCGGGCTGCAACCTCGCGGCCGCGGCAGCCTGGACGAAGGACAGGTGCTGGTCGCCACCGACGAAGGTGGCGCCGACCAGATGGCCTCCGTGCACCTGGTTGCCGACGATCTCGGCGGTCGCGCCGTCGCGGTATTGCTGGCTGTTCGAAACGCCGCCTACGGGCACGTCGCCGGCCTCGCCCAGCCCGTTACCCGTGCGGCCAGCGGTGTCGTCGGCGTCGTCCGCGGCGGTGGCCGGCTCCGCTGTCGGCGATTGCGAGGTCGCCGGCTCGCCGGCGGGCTCGGACGATGGTTCGGACGTCGCTTCCGGCGCTGCCTGTTCGTCGGACATCGGCGCTACCGTCCGGCACCGGTGTTGTGCTGGTCGCCACCTATGAAGGTGGTGGGACCGCTGAAGGTTCCGCCGAATACCTGGTTTCCGACCCGCGCCGGCTCCTGACGCGCCTGGGTGTGCCGCGGGTCCAGCTGAGCCGGGCCGGCCGCCGGCGGGACCGGGTCGCTGGCCGCGGCGGTCGTGTCCGTCGGCGGCTGCGGCACCCCGGGCACGCGTACCCATGCGGGTTCGTCGAAGTTCTTGACGACTGCCCGGGCGGGTGCCCACTCCGCGGCGCTCGCCGGAAGATGGCCCGCACCGAGCACGGTCTTGTAGAGGGGCGCACTGACGATGACCGAGAGCCATGCCTCGGGATGGTCGGTCAGCCCGGCCCGGACCGGCTGAGAGTCGACAAGGCGCGCCGCGTCGTTGATGGCGCTGCCGACCCAACCGTCGTCGTCTGGCTTGATGAGCCCATGATGAACGGCCATCCGTAGCCGCATCCGGTAGGGCTCGGTATGGCGCTCAGCATGATCTCGCAGTGCCTGGTCGATGCGGTCGACCAGCGGACCGAGCACGCGCACCGGTGATGCGGTATGGAAGAAGAGCATCACCGCGTCGCCGCGGTCCTCGTGATCCATTCTTTCGGCGCCCAGCGCGGCATCGGCCACGGCGCCGCGCATCAGGTCATAGAGGGACCGGCGCAGGTCACCCTGGACCGTGTCTGTTCGGGCGGAGTAATTCTCGATGTCGACGATCACGATCAAGGCCAGGTGGGCCGTTGTGTCCATCCGGACGTCCTCTCCGCGCGAAGCCGTTCTTGGTATAGCGCGCGCGCTGTCTGTCCTTGAAGGCCAGATGGCGCACTCGATAGGTGTGACCGGCGCTAGCCTTCGTCCGTGAGCCACCGTCCGGAGCGTCCGCGTCTGATCGAGCGCGCTGGCAACCAGGGGACCTGATGCCCGGAGTCCGCCACGCGTTGATCATCGCCACGGCGAGATACACCGACCGGGAGCTGACCCAATTGCGCACGCCCGGCCAGGACGCGGCCGAACTCGCCGACGTGCTCGCCGACCACTCCCGTGGCCAGTTCACCGTCGTCACCGTGCTCGACCACGATGTGCTCGGCATGCGGTTGGCCATCAGCGACTTCCTCATGGCACGAAAGCCCGACGACGTCGTCGTCGTATATCTGTCATGTCATGGCATCCGCGACGCGCGTGGAAGGCTCTACTTCGCCGCCGTCGACAGCCGACGCTCGCGACTGGCCGCCACAGCGGTCGAGGCAAGGTGGTTGACCGATCAACTCGACGAGTGCGCCGCAACACGCCAGGTGCTGGTCGTGGACTGCTGCTTCAGCGGAGCCTTGGCCAGCGGCGTCAAGGGTGACGACGTTCTCCTCGGGCTCAGGACGCACGGACGCGGTCGCATGATCCTGACGGCATCGCGGGCAACCGAATACGCGTTCGAGGGCGCGTCCGGGAAAGATGGTGCGCCGGGATCGTCGGTCTTCACGGCCGGCCTCGTCGAGGGCCTGCGTACAGGCGGCGCCGACGCACGACGGCGTGGCTATATCACTGTCACCGAGGCCTACGACTATGCCTATGACTACGTCATCCGCAACGGCGGCGCGCAAACGCCGCAGATGTTCGCGGAGCGAGTAGAGGGCACGTTCGTTCTGGCCCGTAACCCCCTCGTCGCCAACGGGCGCGCCGTGTCCATTGACGCGGACCCGTCGTCGGTTCAGCGCGGGGCCGCACCGAGGCCCGCATCAGCGGCTCTTCCCACGCCGGTGTCGACCATCGAGGTCGGCGCCTTCCGCACGTTCGGCGCCGGTCGGTTGGTCGCCCTGGCGGAGAACGGCGACCGAATCGCGGTCGCGGGCTCGGCCGGCGTCACCGAGTACGTGCTGGGCACCAAGCGGAGCCGAACCACCCGGTTCGCCGGGAGCGTCCATGCGCTCGGGTACGGGATCTCCGAGTTCTTCGCGGTCGGCTGGGACGCCCGCGACTGGATCGTCCGCCGGAGCGATCCGGCGCATGCGCCTATGGTCCTGACGTCGTTGCGACGGCATGACGTGCGGTCCGTCGCGTTGGACCATCACGCGACGACCCTGGCCGTAGCGACGCCGACGACGGTGGGTGTCTTGCGACTCCAGGACGGATCCATCCGTTGGCTCCCAAACCGGGAACGACGGGCACCGCGGCTCGTCACGATCAGCGGCGACGCTGCTCGGCTCGCGGTCGTTGACGGCGACGGGGTGGTCGTTGTCGATGCGCACAGCGGCACGGTGGTCTGTGTCTACGAACTGCCCGACATCCGCGTGATCGGGCTGTCCCCTGATGGTCGCACGCTGGTCACCGCCGATCACGCCGGCAGGTTGAAGGTGTGGGACACGCTCCACACGGCGTTACCTGTCGACGAGGCATTCTTCGACACCTCCGTCCAGGACCTGGCCGCGGGCAAGGAGGGACAAGAGATCGTCGTCGGGATGGCCACCGGCGAGACTCTCTGGTGGAACCGTGCGGCGGGCACGGCAGCTGTGCTGGAATCCCACCCACCCGGGCCGGCGGCGGTCTGCCTCCGTGGGAACCGTCTCGCGAGCGGCGGCCCGGACCGCGACGTCCACGTGTGGCAGACAGAGGTGCCGTGAGCGGGCCGACGTACTGAGTCGAAAACCTGGGCGGCGCGGGCTCACCTGCCCCCGTTGGCCTCTCACGGTCCGGGTTGACGCTCGTCGGTGTGCGGGACGCGCCGGGTGTCAATGGCGTACGGACGGCAGGTCGAACTCGTCGTTCGGCGTGTGGAGCAGGCGCCAGGCCGCCCAGGCGAAGCCCACGGTGGTCAGCCCCCAGCCGATCAGGTCGAGCCAGCGCACCCCGGTGAGCACCGAGGTGAGGTGGATCGGCTGGGAGACGACCAGGCCGATCGCCAGCCAGGTCGGCGCCATCCGGGCTCGCCACAGCGCCACTCCGATCAGGACGGTGCCGATCAGGTGGCCGGCCACGAAGACCAGGCCGAGGGCGTCGGTCTGCGGGCTCGCCGCCAGGCCGGAGTGGAGCTGGAACGCCACGTCGCGATCCACCTCCGGGTGCGTCCCGGTGACGTAGGCGAGCACGTCGCCGTAGGGGCCGCCGGCGAACAGCGCCAGATAGCCGGGCACCGCGAGGCACAGGGCGATCGTGGTGAGCAGCGGCGCGCGCCGGCGGGTGTGCCAGGCGACCGCCAGGACGCCCGCGCAGCCGGTCAACGCGACCAGGCTGCCGATCGCGATCGCGGACCGCTCGAACGAGGTCGCCGCGACCAGCTTGTCGAAGATCTCCCGAGGCGCGTCGTTGTCGCCGTAGGGAAGCCGGAACCGGAACGCGGTTACGAACAGCGCGACCGGCACCGCGGCAAGGGCGAGGAGCCACCGCCAGGTGGTACGCGTGCCGCCCGCGCCCGACGGCCCGGCGACATCGCCCGGCGGCAGGTCGAAGTCGGCGTCCGGCGTGCGCAACAGGGCGACGGACGCAGCGGCGTACCCGATCGCGGTCAGCGCCCAGGACGCCGCCGCGCCGGCGTTGCCGCCCGGCATCAGCAGGTGCGCCGGCCCGGACAGCCCGAGCAGCAGCGCGACCCAGCCCGGCGTGACGCGGGAACGCCACAGCGCCAGCCCCAACAGCACGAAGCCGACCGTCTGGCCGAGCAGGAAGATCAGGAACTGGCCGCCGACCCACGGGTTGGCCTGCACCAGGTCGTCGATGACAGCGACCCTGGTCGGGTCGAGCCCGCGCTCCGCCGCGATCACCGCGACCTGGTCGTTGCCGGCCAGGGTGGCCGAGAACGCGAGCAACAGCAGGACGCCGGCGGCCAGTGTCAGCTTTGGCGCCGCGCGGCGCGCGGTCCACAGCACCGCCATGGTCGCCGGCAGCACCGTGACCGCGAAGAACACCGACAGCCAGAGGCTGGCCTGGGCCCGCCCGGGCGCCTCGGCGGCGCCGGCGATCGCCCGGGCCAGGTTGGCGCCGACCGGCCAGGGCACGACCAGCATCTCGAGCGCCAGCGCGATGATCGGCAGGGGAGCGAGGATCGCGAGGGTACGGCGCCAGAAGCGGCGCAGGTCCCGGGTCCCGACGACCGCCGGGGTGGGAGCGAGGGTGGTCGCCATGGCTACGCCACCCCGGCGCGGACGGTCGGCCGCAGGGCCGGCGCCAGCAACGCCACCGCGACCAGGGTGAGCACGAGACCGACGGTGGCGAGGGCGACGGCCGGCGCGGGCACGTCGTCGACGAAGAACGCGGGCACGGCCGCCAGCGCGGACAGCAGCCGGGTGACGACCACGGCGACGATGCCGGCGCGGCTGCCCCGCCAGCCGAGCACGACGCCGGCCAGCGTGATGACGCCCAGCACGGCGCCGGCGATCACGACGGCCAGCGGTGGTCCGTCGACGCCGCCGGCGATGCTGGCCACGTCGCCGAGGCCGAGCAGGGCGGCCAGCACGAGGCCGGTCGTGGTCATGGCGGTGCGGTTCATGGCTCCTCCTCCAGGGAGTGCGGTGGTGAAATCAGCGTCGGCCGGCGGGCGGGGTCGGCGGATCGGCACTGGCACGGGAACCGAACTCCGTGCTGGCACGGGTTCGCACCGGGCGTCGCGGGCCCTACCGTGAACGCATGGCTCTCCTGGCGTACGCGCTCGCCGGGCTGGTCGCTGTCGTCGGCGTGCTCAGCGCGGTGCTGGTCGGCCAGGCACCCGACATGGCCGGCTACGTCGGCACGGCCCTGGCGCTCGGCCTGTTCTCGGTCGTCCTCGGCGTGCTCGTCGCCCGCCGCCGCCCGCACAACGTGGTCGCACCGCTGCTCGTGCTCGTCGGCGCGTCACCCGTCTGGGTGGCGTTCGGCGATCTCTACACGAAGGTGGCCGAGGTCCGCCCCGGGCTGCTTCCGGTCTGGGACTGGTATGTCGCGTTCTCGCCGGGCACCTGGATGGTGCTCTACGTGCCGGCGGCGCTGCTGATGCTCTACTTCCCCGATGGCCGCCTGCTCGGTCCGCGCTGGCGCTGGGTCGTGGTCGGGCTGGTGGCGGTGCCGCTCGCGTTCGCGGCCGGCGCGGCAGGGGACCCGGCTGCCTATCCGGCGCCGTTCGCCGGCGTGCGACACCCGTACACCCTGTCGGGCTGGATCGTGTTCCTGGTCCTCGCTCTGCTTCCGGTGTTCCTCGGCCTGCTGGTCGCCTCGGTGGCCGCGATGATCGTGCGCTACCGGCGGGCGGCCGACCCGGTCAGCCAGGCGCAGGTCAAGTGGTTCGCGCTCGGGGCGCTGTTCCTGCCGGCGACGCTGCTGCTGTGCTGGGCGTCCTATCTGTTCACCGACAGTCCCAACCTCGTGCTGGCCGGGCTCGCCGCCACCTTCGTCGCGCTGCCCGCCGCGACCGCGATCGCGCTGCTGCGGCACGACCTCTACGACGTCGACAAGGCGATGAGCGCGGCGGCGACCTACGGGCTGGTCACCGCCGTCCTGCTCGGCTTCTACACCGTGGCCGCGTTCCTGGTCGGCCTCGGCGCCGGTGGCACCTCGCCGGTGGCCGCCGCGGCCGCCACCGCAGTCTGCGCCGCGGTGCTGGCCCCGTTGCGGGTGCGGCTGCAACGCCGCGTCGACCGCCGGCTCTATCCGGCCCGCCGGGCCGCGCTGGCGGCGATCGAGGTGCTCGGTGACCGCACGCACGCCGGCGAGGCCTCGCCGGAACAGCTCGAGGAGGTGCTCCGCACGGCGCTGCGCGATCCCGGGCTGCGGGTGGGCTATCTGGTGCCGGGGGAGTCCGGGCTGGTCTCCGCATCGGGCGCCGCGCTGGCGGTCGGCGACTCGCTGCGCGTGCCGGTGCGGGCCGGCGGGCACGAGATCGGCGCCCTGTTGCGCGGCACCGTGGGCAGCCGCTCGCTGCTGCGCGAACTGGCCGACGCGGCCGCGCTGCTGGTCGAGCTCGTCGCGGTGCGCATCGAGCTGCGCCAGGCGCTGTCCGATGTGGAGTCGTCGCGGACCCGCCTGCTGCAGGCCGGCTACGCCGAACGGCGGCGGCTCGAACGCGACCTGCACGACGGTGCGCAGCAGCGGCTGGTCTCGCTGGGCATGTCGCTGCGCCTGGCCCAGCGCCATCTCGGCGACGGCACGGTCGACGTCGACGGCCTGCTCGACGAGTCGGTGGCGTCGCTCGGCCTGGCCGTCGCGGAGTTGCGCCAGATCGCCAACGGGCTGCGTCCGTCCAGTTTGGACGACGGGCTCGGGCCGGCGCTGTCGTCGCTGGCCAGCAAGGTACCGATCCCGGTGGCCCTCGACGTGTGTGCCGACCCGGTGCCCGACGACGTGGCCACGACCGCGTTCTTCGTGGCCAGCGAGGCGCTGACCAACGCGGTCAAGCACGCGTCGCCGGGCTCGATCGGGCTGCGGGTGGCCCGGCTCGACGGCCGGCTGACCGTGCGGGTCAGCGACGACGGCGCCGGTGGGGCGGTGGTCCGGCCGGGCGCCGGCCTGGCCGGTCTCGCCGACCGGGTTGCCGCGGCCGGGGGTCTGCTCTCGCTGACCTCGCCGAGCGGCCGCGGCACGGTCGTCGAGGTGGTGCTGCCGTGCGCGTCGTGATCGGCGAAGACTCGGCGCTGTTCCGCGAAGGGCTCGCGCGGCTGCTCGCCGACGCCGGCCACGAGATCGTGGCCAAGGTCGGCGACGCGCCCGCGCTGGTGGCCGCGGTTGCGGCGCACGGCCCGGATCTGGCGGTCATCGACGTACGCATGCCGCCCGACCTGACCGACGACGGCGCCCGGGCCGCCCGCACGATCCGGGCCGCCCACCCGGCGCTCGGCATCCTGCTCCTGTCGCAGCACGTCGAGACCCGCCATTCGGTCGAGTTGGTCGCGTCGGGCGGCTTCGGCTATCTGCTCAAGGACCGGGTGCTCGACGTCGACGACTTCCTCGACGCGCTGCGCCGGGTGGCCACCGGCGGTTCGGCGCTCGACCCGGAGGTGGTCGCCCGGCTGCTCGGGCCGCGCCGGGCCGACGACCCGCTGTCGGCCCTGACCGGTCGCGAGCGCGAGGTGCTGGCCCTGATGGCCGAGGGACGCACCAACGTGGGCATCGCCCGGCGGTTGTGGCTCACCGACCGCACGGTCGAGACCCACGTCGGCTCGATCCTGGGCAAGCTCGGCCTGGCCAACAGCGACGAGGACCACCGCCGGGTCCTCGCCGTGCTGATGTACCTGGGCCGCCCCGTCACACCCTAGGCGGACCGCCGCGCCACCTGAGCTCACTGCGTGGTGAACGGCGGCGCGGTGAGTGCGGCCACGCAGGAGGTGTCGTAGCCACCGGCGGGCTGGTCGAAGAAGTCGACGAAGGTCGCCCGGGCGCACGGAGTGACCGGTGCCGCGCTGGTCGACGAAGATCACGTCACGGTCGGCGTTCAGGGCCGGTTCGGCGGCGCTGAAGCTGGACGCGTCCGAGCAGGCCCGATCCGCCCGGCCCGCCGGTCAGCCAGACCACCGGGTCCTGCTTGGGCTCCGCCGAGGCGGCCTGGAGCCGCGCGACCGCGATCTGGATCTGCCGCCCGTCGGGCTACTGGTCGCCCGCTATACGCCCCTGTGTTTCGTCGGCGAGCAGTCCCCGCCGGAATGGACCCGGATCGAATAGGTCTTGTTGCGCCGGTGACCGGGGGCCAAGATCGGGGCCATGACCGTGCCGCTGCGCGCCCGTCCGTACGACCTGTTCTTCGTCGCGTTCTTCACCGTCAACGCGCTGCTGATCACCTACATCGTCGACCTCGAGCAGATCGTGGTCGCCGACCCGGCCAACTTCGACTATCCGGTCTGGCCGCCGGCCGGCGCGATCGACCTGGTGCACTGGTGGGGCAACCACTACGACCCGCTGCTGATGGCCCGCCCGCCGTTCTGGCAGATGACCATCTGGATCGACCTGATCTTCTTCGGCCCGTTCTACTTGTTCGCGGTGTACGCGTTCGTCCGCGGCCGCGACTGGATCAAGGTGCCGGCGCTGGTGTGGTCGGGCACCATGCTCGCCAATGTGCTGATCATCCTGATGGACGAGCGCTACGGCGTGACCCCGGCACCGAACTTCGCGATCGTCGTGGCCGCCAACGCGATGTGGTTGATCACGCCGTTCCTGATGATGTGGCGGATGCGGCGCGAGCACCCGTTCACCGCGCCGGCCCCGGCCGCCGCACCAGCAGCGCCGGTCGCCGCGTGACCGCCGGGTTCGCCGCCCGCTACGGCCCCTGGGCGCTCGTCGCCGGCGCGTCGGAGGGCCTGGGCGCGGCCTTCGCGCACCAACTCGCCGCGCATGGCCTCAACGTGGTTCTCGCCGCCCGCCGGGCTGATCCGCTCGCGGCGCTGGCGAAGGAACTGCCCACCGACACGGTCACGGTCACCGCCGATCTGTCGACAATGGAAGGACTGGCCGCCGTCGCCGGCGCCACGGCCGGGCTCGACATCGGCCTCGTGATCGCCAACGCCGCATACTCGCCGATCGGCCGCTTCGTCGAGATGGACCCGGCGCTGACCCGCCGGGCCGTCGACCTCAACTGCCGGATGCCGCTCGACCTCGCCCACCGCTTCCTGCCGCCGATGGTGGCCCGGGGCCGCGGCGGCTTCGTCGTCATGTCCTCGCTGGCCGGCCTGCAGGGTTCGCCACCGATCAGCACCTACGCCGCGACCAAGGCGTTCGGCGCCATCCTGGCCGAGGGCCTCTGGGCCGAGTTGCGCGGCACCGGCGTCGACGTGCTCACCTGCGTCGCCGGAGCGGTCTCGACACCCAACCTGGCCGGCGCGAAGGCCCGCCCGGCGCCCGGCACGCAGACCCCCGAGCAGGTGGCCCGGGCGGCGCTGCGCGGGCTTGGCCACGGCCCGCGGGTGGTGCCGGGCCTCGGCATGCGCGTCTCCTCGGCGCTGATGTCGCGGCTGCTGCCCCGCCGCGCGGCGATCGCCGTCATCGCCCGGGCGTCGCGCGACCTCACTCCCCCCTGATCGGCAGGTAGTAGGCCGGGATGAAGGCCGCGATCACCGCCATGCCGGCGACCGGCACGAAGACGCCGATGACCGTGCCGACGCCGAGCCAGACCAGCGCCGTCGCGAACCGCAGGGTGATCGCCCGGCCGCCGTCGGGCAGCGCGCCGGCGTCGACGAGCCCACCCATCCTGGCGTGCGCCCAGAGGACGTTGAACAGCAGTGCCGCCACCCAGAACGTGACGCCGTAGAGGACGACCGCCACGCCCAAGCCCTCGCCGGCGTGCAGCGCACCGGCCAGGACGGACGCCGGGAAGGGCAGAAACGCGATGTCCAATAGCAGCAGCGTGTTGAGGAACAGGATGCGCCGGTCGATGCCGCGGATGTGTTCGAACATCACGTGATGGTTGACCCACACCTGGCCGATCAGCAGAAAGCTGACGGCGTACGCGAGATAGGACGGCCAGAGCCGCCCGAGCCCTTCCAGGAGGTGGCCGAAGTCTTCCGGCGGCTGGATTTCCAGCACCAACAGGGTCACCGCGATGGCGAAGACCGCGTCGCTGAAGAAGACCAGCCGCACCGGATCGCGCTCGACCCCTGGCAACCGTTGCGGCTTGTCGCGCTGATACACCGTGCGCAGCGACCCGAACCATCCCCTCATGGCACTGTCACACTATCGACGCTGCCGGGTCACCGTCCCGACTTCGATGTATCCGGTCGTCAGCCCGGGTCGGTCGCTACGGCTCCGTCGCGAACGCGACCGCGCTCCGCAAGGTGTCCTCGGTGCCCTGGGCCCAGGCCTCGGGGTAGGCGCTGGTGTCGAACGCCGGCTCGCGGGTCGGCCAGGTCGGCACGTAGGCCCGCATCCAGGCCGCGCCGCCGAACCTCCCGAGCTTGCGGGCCGCCGCGGCCAGGCGCACCGAGCGCTCGGCGTTTCCGCGGCGGGCGGCGAGGTCTGCCAGCGCCCGCAGGTAGAGTGCGGCGCCGGCCTCGTCGCGGGCCGACGCCGAGACGCGCAGGCCGGCCTGGAGTCGGTCTTCGGCACCGTCCAGGTCGCCGGCGGAGATCGAGGTGACCGCGAGACTGTAGAGGGCGACGACCTCGCCGAGATGGTCTTCGGTCTTGCGGGCCACCCGCAACCCGTCGGTGAACTGCTCGGCCGCGCCGGCGTAGTCGCCGTGGTTGAACGGCACCAGGCCGAGCCGGGTGTAGTAGAGCGCGGCCATCCACTCCTCGCCGAGCCGCTCGCCGATCTCCCTCGTCTCGCCGAGCAGCGCTTGGGCCTCGTCGTAGTCGCCACGGTCCAGCGCCAACTGGCCGAGCATGCCGGCGGCCCGGGCGGTGACGTCGCCGTCGTCGTACTGCCGCAGCTTCGGAAGCGCCCGCTCCAGCTTCTCGCGGGCGAGGACCGGGTCGCCGCTCAGGAACGAGATCGCGCCGTCGCCGAAGAGCACGTTCGCCTGCAACAGCGGCGGCATCTCGTCGACGTGGTCGAGCAGCCGCCGGACGGTCCGGGCCGCCTCGTCGACGTGGCCGCGCAGCCACCAGAGCTGCCACATCAGCCAGGCCAGCCGGACGGCGTCCGTCCATTGCCGGGTGTCGATGAGCCAGGAGACGGCGGCGCGGAGGTTGTCGTGCTCGGCCTCCAGCCGGTCGACCGCGGCCGGGTCGGTGGAGGTCGCGCCGATCGGCGGCGCACTGCGGACGGCGAACTCGACGAAGTGCCGGGCGTGCCGGTCGTGCACGTCGTTCCAGTCACCGGCGTCGCGGAGCCGCTCCAGCGCGTACTCCCGGATGATCCCCAGCATCGTGAACCGGGTCTCCCGCTCCTGCCGGGCCGGGGTGATCAGGCTGCTCTCGACCAGCGCGCCGAGCGCCTCGAGCTCGGCGTAGCGCTCGGCGAAGCCGGCCACGGCGTCGATGCCGGCCAGGTCGAAGCCGCCGGCGAAGACGCCGAGCCGGGCGAACAGCCGCTGCTCGTCGGCCGGCAGCAGCTGGTAGCTCCAGGCGATCGTGTCGCGCAGGGTGCGCTGCCGGGCCGGCAGGTCGCGGGCGCCGCCGGTCAGCGTCCCGAGCCGGCTGGCCAGCCGGTCGAGCAGCGCCCGGGGCGTCAGGATGCGGGTCTTGGCGGCGGCGAGTTCGATCGCCAGCGGCAGGCCGTCGAGCCGGCGGACGATCTCGACGATCGCGGCGGCGTCGTCGGGGCCGATCGGGAAGACGCCGCGCACCGCGCGGGCCCGCTCGAGGAAGAGCATCGCGGCGCCGTCGCGCCGGACCGCCGCCACCGGGTCTTCGGCCGGGTCGGGAATCGACAGCGGCGGCACCTCGAAGACGTGCTCGTAGGTCAGCCGCAGCGGCACCCGGCTGGTGACCAGCACAGTGACGGCCGGTGCCGCGTCGAGCACGGTGGCGATCACCGGCGCGGCCATGGCCAGGTGCTCCATGTTGTCGACGATCAAGAGAAGGGAGCGGTTGCGCAGGTACGCGACCACGTCGTCGGCGGCCGACCGGTTGGGCATCGTCCGCAGGCTCAGCGACTGGGCCAACGCGGCGCCGACCAGGCTGGGGTCGGAGATCGCGGACAGGTCGGCGAACCGCACGCCGTCGGCGAAACTGCCGCTGAGCGTCGCGCCGACCTCGATCGCAAGCCGGGTCTTGCCGACGCCGCCGGGGCCGGTGAGGGTGACCAGGCGTACGTCGTCGTCGGTCAGCAGATCGCGCAGTGCGCGCTGTTCGGCGCGCCGGCCGAGCAGCGGGTTCGGCGGCACGGGGAGCGCCGCGGTCGGGAGGTCGCCTGCGAGCGCGGGGGAGTGGCCGCCCGGGCGGAACCGCTCTGTGAGCAGGAGCGCGATGTCGTCGCCGACCGCCTCGCCCAACTCGTCGGCCGAGCGGAAATGGCGGTAGCTGACCCGGGCGTCGGCCCGGATCCGGTCGAGCAGCGCGTGCAGCCGCGGATCACGGTCGGGTGCCGGCGTCTTGACGTAGATGAGCTTCGGCAGGTCTTCGGCCGCGCGGTACTCGTCGTCGACGCCGGAGATCTCCGCGTCCGGCGTAGAGCCGTAGCTCTCCCCGTAGATGCCGATGAACAGCTGGCTCTGCTCGAGGTAGGCCTGGTAGACCTCGTGCGGCGGGTGCGCGCGGACACCCAGCTCGAACATGACCGGGACCAGCCGCATCCGGAGGATCGCGTCGCGGACGGCCAGTCGCTCGGGCTCCAGCTCATCGAGGGTCGAGGAGACGAAGACCCGCAGCCGGTGGTCCGGCGTGTGGATCACGTTGCGCACGTTGCCGGCGACCGGCTGACCCGAACTGTCCATGAAAAGCCATCACATCCCCCGCTACCGGTACAAACCTAACCCAGTGCGGGGGCGGCGACCATGGAGGCCGCGCGTGGCGGCCTCCCGGTCGTCGGCTAGCCGGCGGTGCAGGACCGGATCTGTGGTCGGGCGCTGCTGTTGCCGTTGAACATGGTGGTGAAGCCGAAGGTGTTGCCGCTTCCGTTGGGCCGCATTGTCATGACATTCCCGCTGCTGTCCCAGGTGGCGGTGCCGTTCCAGATCGTGACCACCTTCTGTGGCGGTGTGATGGCCACCACCACGGCCCAGGTGCTGGCGCCGCTGACGGTCACCGAGGTGTTGTAGCGGTCACCCCAGACGTTGGGCGTGGTGGCCGTGGCCGTGCAGGTGCCGCCCGTCGGTGGCGGCGTGGTGCCGCCGCCGTCGGGTGCCACGGCGCGGCCGGTCGACGGGGAGATCATCCCGGGGCACAGGTTGCGGCTGGTCAGGTTGGCCATGATCTGCGGAATCGCGTCGCGGGTGGTCTGCAGCCCGTCGTGCATCAGGATGACCTGCCCGGCTTGCAGCCGCCCGGCGTTGGCGACGATCGTGCCAACGCTGGCGCCGTTCCAGTCCTGCGAGTCGACGTCCCAGATCACCTGCCGCATCCCGAGCGACGAGGCGACGGACTGCAGGGTCGCGTTGGTCTCGCCGTAGGGCGGCCGGAAGAGCACCGGCCGGGTGCCGGTCGCCGACTGGATGGCGTTGCTGGTCTGCGACAGGTCGGACTGCATCTGCGCCTGGCTCATCGAGGTCATGTGCGCGTGGCTCCAACTGTGGTTGCCCACCCACATGCCGGCGGCTGTCTGGGCCTGCGCCGCCGATCGGTTGTTCTGCGCGTTCTGGCCGATGTTGAACATGGTCGCGCGTACGCCGTTGTTGCGCAGCACGGTCAACAGCGCGCTCGTGCTGCCGGTCGGCCCGTCGTCGAAGGTCAGCCCGACGTAGCCGTTGCAGGTGGCGGCGCTGGCCGGGCCCGCGACGGCAACGCCGCCGGTGGCCACGACGGTGGCGACGACGGCCAGCCGGATGGCGTGCCTGAGGGACATAACCGTGGGTCCTCCTTCGGTTGTCTCCGCTCGGCCCGCGGTGATGGATGGCCCGCTCGATGTTTCAGCGCCAATCAATCGACGTCAATGACTTTCGAAACCCGTCCGCCGGTGCCGGGTCGTGGAATGATCCATAACATGGCAGTTACCTACACCTTCGATGTCTTCTCCAGCCTCGACGGCTACGGCGCCAATACCGGGGCCTGGGGCGGCTACTGGGGCAAGCAGGGCCCGGAACTACTGGCCCGCCGCCTGGCGCTGTATTCCGAAGACCAACGAATGGTCTTCGGTGCGACGACGTTCCGCGCGTTCACCGGAATGCTGGCCGAGAGCACGGAAGAGTCCGACGTCCGCGACCCATGGGTCACCAAGATGTGGCAACTGCCGGCAACGGTCGTGTCGACCACGTTGGAGACCCCGCTCGACTGGCCGGACGCCACGCTGGTCAGAGGCGACGCCGTCGACGTCGTCGCCCGGCTCAAGCAGGAGTCGCCGGTGCCGCTGCGGTCGCACGGCAGCCTGTCGATGAACCGCGCGCTGATGGCGGCGGGCCTGGTCGACCGCGTCCACGTCACGGTCTTCCCGGTGATCAGCCCACAGACAGGCGTAGACCCCATCTTCGAAGGCGGCGTCGACTTCGACCTGGACCTGATCGAATCCCGAACCCTCGACGGCCGCACCCAGGAACTGATCTACCGCCCGACCTTGCACGGCTAGGTCCAATCACCAAGGCGACCGCGTCAGCTCTGTCGGCTTTTTGCGCGTGTGTTCCGCACTCGCCGGCCTGCCTGCGTGAGCGTCTGGACCGGTTCTTCGCCGATCAGCAACACCGACCGCCTCGGCCGACTGGCGAGCGGTACCTAGCCAACGGCTACGGGCGCACCGGGCGGCGGCCGCCCAGGGTGCTCTCGCGGGTGATCAGCCGGAACGGTGGCTGCACGTCGTACGGCGGTTGGACCGGCTTTCCCTCGATGCGGGCGACCAACGCCCGCACGGCCAGGCGGCCGATGTGTTCCTTGTCCGGGGAGATCGTGGTCAGCGTGGGATTGCTGAACCGGCCCTCTTCGATGTCGTCGATGCCGATCACCGCGATGTCGTCCGGGATCCGCATCCCCGCCTCGGCCGCCGCCCGCATGGCGCCGATCGCTACCAGGTCGTTGTAGGCGAACACCGCGTCCGGCGGTTGCCGCCGTGCCAGCAGGTCGCGCATCGCCCGCAGCCCGTCGGCCCGACCGAACGCCATCGTCGGCGCGGCCAGCGCCGCGTCGAACGGCAATCCCGCACCCGCCAAGGCTTCCCGATAACCGCGCAGGCGCAGATGGGCCGACTGCCGATGGTCGCCGGCCTGGGCGCCGATGAACGCGATCCGATACCGGTCCAGCGACACCAGATGCTGGACCGCCACGTGGCTGGCCGCGATGTTGTCGATCGCGATATGGTCGTGTGGCACGTCGTAGACGCCCTCGCCGATCAGCACCAGAGGCGTGGCCGGGTCGCGGGCCAGCACCTCCTCGCGGGTCACCGCGACCGGGCTGAAGATCAACCCGTCGACGATCTGGCGCCGCGAGTTGTCGATCACCATCAGCTCACGCTCCCGCTCGCCGGCGGTGTCCTCCATGACCAGCGTGTAGCCGAGTCCGGCGGCCTCGCGGATCGCGGCACCGGCCAGTTCGGCGAAATACGGGTTGTCCAGCTCAGGAATGGCCAGCGCGACGATCCCGGTGCGGCCGCTGCGCAGGTGTCGGGCGCTCAGGTTCGGCGCGTAGCCCAGTTCGTCTATCGCGTCCTGCACGCGTTGCCGCGTCTCCTCGCCCACCGGGCGGTAGCCATTGACCACATTGGACACGGTCGACAATGAGACGCCGGCCCGCGCCGCGATCTCCTTGAGGCTCACGCCCACCTGCGTCCTCCTTCGAGCTGAGTCATGGCAGCCGCCGGGTCCGGCTGAGACAGCCCTGGGTCACGACCACGACCAGGAACGCGCCGCTGACCACCGACCGGACCGACGAAGGCGGTGACGGCGCCCAGGGCCATCTCGTCGTTCTCCGCGTCGACGGCGGTGATGTCGGGGGTGCAGGAGATGATCTGCTCCGTCTTCCGCCGGTTCTTGTCGCGGGCGAGGTCGCCGGTCTCTTGCGCGATGACGGTCGGGCCGGGCGCCTTGGCGACGACCTGGTCGACGAGCCTTTTCTGCGGTAAGTAGTTACGTTATTTCCTGACGAACCACGAAGGATAGCCACCTTTCCCTTGTCGCCGGTCGCTCGGATCATCGGGTCGGCGGCGCGGTTGCCGGCGTCGGGGTTTCCTTCTCGGGGTTGGCGCGCGCCGCGGCCGGCGCGGAGGTGGCCAACGGGGCAACGGCGGTCCGCGCGGCGGCGCGGCCTCCTGGTCATGTCGATCTCCTCGTGCGCGGTAGCGGGCGGTGCAACGGAGACGGCAGATATTGACGGTTGCCCATTGACTGAGGGGTCGATGGGGCTCTATAACGTTATACAGCCGGCTATCGATGTCATTCAAGCGCCGTTACCCAACCCGCTTCGGATCACAGGAGGGCCCATGCCCCTCGACCGACGCCGGCTGCTCGCTGCCGGGCTCGGTGCTGCCGGCGGCCCGCCGCTCCTCGCCGCGCCCGCTTCGGCCCGCCGCCGCGCTTTGGCCCGCCGCCGCGCCCGCTTCGAACCGGCCGCAAATCCCACCAAACCGCGCGGCGGTGTGGCCGGCCGCGTTCCTGCGCCTGCCGCGGGGCGCGGTCCGCGCGCCGGGCTGGCTCGCCACCCACCTGGCCCGACCGGTCTCCAGCCTGTGTGGACAATACGCGCCACCTCGCACTTACGACACCGGCAACCTCGGCCACCGCTCGCGGTCGCGGGTGCTGGCCGGCGAGCGCGGCCTGCTGCGGATCCAGAACCGGAACAGGTCGCGGGTGCTGGCCGGCGAGCGCGGCCTGCTGCGGATCCAGAACCGGACCAGGTCGCGGGTGCTGGCCGGCGAGCGCGGCCTGCTGCGGATCCAGACCGGAACAGCGGCAAGGTGCTCACCGTCCACGCCAGGTCGTCGGCCGACTCGGCCGACGTCGAGCAGTTCGCCGACCACAACCGGCGCATCCTCTGAGAACGGAGTAGGTATGAACCCGTCCCGTCGTACCGCCGTCACTGGTCTATTGGTGTTGGTGTTCGGTTTCCTGGTGCCTGGCGCCGCGCAGGCCGCACCCGCCAAACCACCACCGCTGACCACCCCGTGGACCGCGCAGGCCTTGAACGGCACGCCGTTGCCGGAGTATCCGCGGCCGCAGATGACCCGGCCCGACTGGCAGAACCTCAACGGCGAGTGGCAGTTGCGGCAATCGGCGACCGACGACGCGCCGCAGTTCAACACCACGTTGCCGGAGCGGGTCAACGTGCCGTTCCCCGTCGAGTCGGCGCTGTCGGGCGTGCTGCGGCCGGCCAACGACAACCGCAACTACCTGTTCTACCGGCGTACGTTCAGCGTGCCGGCCGGCTGGTCGGGTCGGCGGGTGCAACTCAACTTCGGCGCCGTTGACTGGCAGACAACGGTCTGGGTCAACGGGACCCTGATGGGCTCGCACACCGGTGGGTATGACGCCTTCACGTTCGACATCACGCCGGCGTTGAACGGCAGCACCAACGAGATCGTCGTGAAGGTCTGGGACCCGAGCGACACCCGGCAGAACGGCAGCCTCCAGCCGATCGGCAAGCAGACCAAGACCCCGAACGGCATCTTCTACACGCCGAGTTCGGGCATCTGGCAGACGGTCTGGCTGGAACCGACGCCGGCCGCGTCGATCAGTTCGGTCGACCTGACGCCGTCACTGGCCAACAACACCATCCGGGTACGGGTGTCCACCCGCGGCACCGTCACCGGCTACTCGGTGCTGGCCGAGGCCATGAACGGGTCGTCCGTGGTCGGCACCGCCACCGGCGCCTTCACCGAGTTCGCCGTGCCGGTGCCCAGCGCGCGGCGCTGGTCGCCGGACGACCCGTTCCTCTACAACCTGCGGGTGACGTTGCGCAACGGTTCGGGCGCCGTCGCCGACCAGACGATGCACTACTTCGGCATGCGGGAGATCACCACGGGTCTGGTCAACGGCGTGCGGCGGCCGCTGCTCAACGGCCAGTTCGTGTTCCAGACCGGCACGCTCGACCAGGGCTTCTGGCCGGACGGCGTCTACACCGCACCGACCGACGCCGCGCTCGCGTTCGACCTGCAGAAGCACAAGGACCTAGGGTTCAACATGGTACGCAAGCACATCAAGGTGGAGCCGCAGCGCTGGTTCTACCATGCCGACCGGTTGGGCGTGCTGGTCTGGCAGGACGTGCCGTCGCTGACCGCGCAGAACATCGACGCCAACGCGGCGCAGCAGGCCCAGTTCGAGACCGAGGCGCGCGAGATCGTCAACGAGCACCGGTCCTCGCCGGCGATGATCGCCTACACCGCCTACAACGAGGGCTGGGGTGAGCGTTCGCTGGCTGACACCCAGCGAGTCGGCCAGAATATCAAGAACCAGGACCCGACGCGGCTCGTCAATGTCCACAGTGGTTACAACTGTTGCCAGTCGCTGGGCAACCCCGGCAACGGTGACATCGACGACTGGCACGTGTACCTCGGACCGGACTCGCCGCTCGCGTCCTCGCGGGTGGCCGTCCTCGGCGAGTTCGGCGGCCTGGGGTTGCACACCCCGGGGCACGAGTGGAGCCCGAGCGGGGGCTTCTTCGCCTACGAGTGGCAGGCCAACGCGACCGCGTTGACGGATCGCTACGTCGGGCTCGTGTCGGGCGTGCAGAACCTGATGCTCGGGCGGGGCCTGTCGGCGGCGATCTACACCGAGATCACCGATCTCGAGGGAGAGCTCAACGGCTTCGTCACCTACGACCGTCAGGTGGTGAAGATGGACCAGGCCCGGGTGCGGGCGGCCAACCAGTCGCTGATCGCGGCGTCGCGGTCGCTGCCGGCGTTGTCACCGACGACGCTGCCCGTCAACCAGCGCCGGTCGCTGCAGGTGACGACGCCCGGCTTCACCAACCGCTACCTGCGCCACCAGAACAGCCTGGCGTACACCGAGGTGGTGACGTCGTCCTCGCCGGCGTTGCTGAAGAACGACGCCACGTACACGGTCCGCGCGGGCCTGGCCGACGCGTCCTGCTACTCGTTCGAGTCGGTCAACTTCCCGGGCCAGTTCCTCCGCCACGCCAACTCCCGCGTGCAGAACTCGGTCAACGACGGCTCCGCGTTGCTGCGCGCCGACGCCACGTGGTGCGCCCGAACGGGTTTGACCGGCTCGGGCGTCTCCCTGGAGTCCTGGAACTTCCGCGGCTCCTACCTCCGCCACTACAACTCCGAGGTCTGGCTCTCCAACGGCGCCGGCGGCGCCGGCTACAACTCCCCGGTCTCCTGGACCGCCGACAGCACCTGGAACTTCGCCGCCCCTTGGGCGCCCTAGCTGGGCCTACGGACGGGTGTGGAGCCGCGGCTCCACACCCGTCCGGGAAGGCCAGGCAGCTTGACGCTGGTCATTGAGGATGAGGTGCGACAGGCAAGCTGAGGGGAGACGCCGGCATGCAGGCCTTTCTCGCGCAGCGAGGCTGGGACCATCGCTGCGGCGCGGGCATGGCACGAGACTGTTTGGCGGTTGGAGTGCTATGCGCGTGGGCGGATCTCCGGTCAAGCAGGCTGGGAAGAAGCACTCACGAACGCTGACGCGGCGCGCCAAGGAGTATTACCGGCAAGCGCGCGCTGATCTCGGGATCGTTGGAGGTGATGTGCCGCCACCGCGATGGCCGCTGGCGGAAGCCGAACCCAAGTGACGGTTCCTCCTCAGCTGATCGTCGGGTCTTGTTGCGCATGGTCAGCGACAGCTCCGTGTGTGTCCCAGCCGGCAGGTCGTCGCCGTGGCTTGCTAGCCCGCGGTGACGGTGAACTCGTTGCCGTCGGGGTCGGTTAGCACTTCGGCGCCGTCGAGCGTGAGGCGTTTCGCGCCCAGGGCGACCAGTCGCTCGACCTCCTCGTCGCCGGTCACCGTGAACTCGAAGCGCTGGCGGCTGCGGCCGGTCTTCGGGGCTACCGGCGGGCCGCCCCAGGAGACCTTGGTGCCGCCGTGTGGGGACTGGATCGCTGTCTCCTCGTTTTCGTCCCAGACCAGCGGCCAGCCCAGCGCCTCGCTCCAGAACAGCCCGACCGCGCGGGTGCCGTCGCACGCGACCTCGCCGAGGAAGCCCGTCCCGGCCAGGAACCTGTTGCCCGCCTCGATCACGTCGAACTCGTAGCCCTCGGGATCGGCCAGCACGACGTGCCCCTCCTCGGGACGCTGCCCCACGTCGAGATGGCTGCCGCCGAGTGCGAGCACCTTCGCGACCGTCTCCTGCTGGTCTTCGTCGGTGGTGCTGGTCAGGTGCAGGTGCATCAGGTTGGGCCGGGCCATCCGGGCCTGGCTCGGGACGAACCGAAGGCCGGGCCGCCGGTCGTCGCCGGGCACGAGCACGCCGCCGGAGTCTTCGACGACCTCCTGGCCGAGCAGGGCGCCCCAGAACCGGGCCACCCGGGCGGGATCGTGGGCGTCGGAGGTCACTGTCAGCAGTCGCGAGAGCATGCCCGGACGTTAGCCACCGACCGCGGGGGCGACAACCGAGATTGCCGGCCGCTACGCGACGTCGGGCCTGGTCATCAGCGGCGACCGCAGATGCAGCTCCAGCCTGGGGCCGGTCAGCGGCACGGTGCTCCACGTCGCGGCCGCTGTGCCCGCGACGGCGTCGACCACCAGCCGCACCCGGTGCGGGGTGGTGATGACGTAGAGGTCGGCGACGAACGTGTCGCCCTGCCACGCGCCCGCCGCGACGACCGGGCGGCCGAGCGGCGAGCTTTCCCGCCATTCGCCATGGCCGACGGAGACCGCGAGGGATTCGCCGAGTCGCAGGCGCCACCCGCTGTCCACCGGCTCGACGACCACGGTGCTCGCGTCGGGCAGGGCTGAATCCACGGCGGAGGCGTCGATGCGCGCCGTGACCGGGCGCCCGTGCCCGGCCGAGCCCGGCGCCGGTGCGAACGACAGCCGCCGTAGCCGCTCCGCGAGGATCTCGTCGTCGCGGGTGCTTCCCGGGCCGTCCAGGCCGGGCAGGAGGAACTCCCAGAACGCGCCGGGCATCGCCTGCCGCGGATCGCCGCCGGTGGTCACGACGACCACCAGATCGTGCGCCGGGTCGACCATGCACAACTGGCCGAAGGCGCCGTCGCCGCGGTAACCGTGCCGTGACATCCAGAACTGGTAGCCGTACCCGACGAGCCCGTCGGGGTTGACCGGGCCGTCGGAGACATAGCGGGTGCCGATGTGCCGGCGGGTCGCGAGTTCGACCCATTCGCGGGGAACGAGTTGCCGGTCTCCCCAGACGCCGCCGCGCAGCAGCAACTCGCCGAAGGCGGCGACGGCTTCGGTCGTGAGGTGCAGTCCGTGGAACCCGAAGACGGCACCGCTGGACACCCGGTCCCATTCGGCGTGGTCGACGCCCATCGGCGCGAAGAGGCGCTCGTCGAGGATCTCGGGCAGGCCGCGACCGGTGACCCGTTCCACGATCCGGGCCAGCACGCCGGTGGTCGCGTTGTCGTAGGTGTGGCTGGTTCCCTCAGGCTCGGTGAACGGCACCCGCAGGAAGCCCTTCACCAGGTCGCCCGGCTCCAGCCGCCAGGCCTCGTCGAGGCTGTCCGTGCCGTGCCCGGCCGTCATGGACAGCAGGTGGTGCACGGTGATGCGGCGTCCCTGCTCCGAGATGTCGGCCGGAACGTGGTCGGGCAGCACGTCGACCACGCGGTCGTCGAGCGAGAGCAGCCCGTCGGCGATCGTCAGCCCCACGGCGACCGAGGTGAACGACTTGGTCAGCGAGTAGAGCAGGTGCGGGCGGTCAGCCGAGTAGGGCGACCACCAGCCTTCGGCGACGACGTGGCCGTGGCGGACGACCATGATCGAGTGGAGCTCGACGGACTGCGCTTCGAGCCGGTCCAGCAGGGCGCCGATCGAACGGGACGAGACACCCGAAGCCGCCGGTGTCGAGCGTGGTAGCAAGGCCCGCTGGGAACGCACCGGGGCACCGTAACAAGGCGCACCGTCCGACTCCC
Organism: Asanoa sp. NPDC049573; assembly: GCF_040676615.1. Taxonomy (NCBI): domain Bacteria; kingdom Bacillati; phylum Actinomycetota; class Actinomycetes; order Micromonosporales; family Micromonosporaceae; genus Asanoa; species Asanoa sp. NPDC049573. The sequence continues at coordinate 1,658 of NZ_JBFAPI010000021.1, read as the reverse complement.
GGAATTTTCGGCGCCGGCGACCCCGGTGAGCGTTACCCACCGGGGTCGTGCCGCGCGCGGATCAGTACGTGACGCCGCCGGGTGCCGGTGCGCCGCCCTTGGCCGTGATGGCGTTGCCGGCCGGGTTGACCGTCCACCACAGTGCGCCGAAGGCGTTGACGCCCTGGCCGTTGGTCTGGCCCGGCGCCGTGTCGGCGATGAACTTGTAGAGCGGATGGTTGTTGTAGGTCGCCTGCTTCGTGTTGTCCTGCCGGTTCGACGTCGCGAGCTTGCCCGCGTCGACGCCGTTGCCGGCCACGACCGCGCCGCCGGTGGTCAGTGGCGGCCACTGCGCCGCGCACGCCCCGTTGCAGGTCGACACGTTGCTCTTGTCGGCGACGAACAGGTAGAGCGCGTTGCCCTGGTCGTCGGTCAGATAGGGCCCGTTGGGGCCGTTGCGGGTCTGCACCGTGACGCTGGCCGGTGGTGCGGCCTTGGCCTCACTCGCGCCCGCCGTGGTCGCTGCGGTCGCACCCGTGATCACAAGCGCCGCACCGGCCACGCCCACTCCGAACTTCGTCCAGAAACTCCTGGACCTTACAGCCATGGCGCTGTCCTTCCCCCCGTGAACAGTTCCAAAGGCCGACGGTACGCCGCGTGTGCCGAGGAGGCCGCAGACGTACATTGACATCGATCTGTTAAGGGTGTTTCTTAATTAGGCACGCCACCGCCTTCGCGCCCGCGCCACCGGCCTACGCCGCGAACGAACCCGTCAACGTCTGGCCCACCACCCTCCGACGGCGGCGGTCGCACCGTCACCCGGTGCCTGCAGCAGCAGTCGTCGATCGCGTTCGCGGCGAGCAGCCCGGGCGCCACGCACACGATCACGGTCAACACCAACGGCATCGGCCTGTCGTTCGTCCGCAACCGACGGCACCGTGCGGGCGCTGGGCAAGTGCCTCGACGTGCGGGACAACTCCACCGCCAACGGGGCCCGGGTGCAGATCTGGACCCGCACGGGCTCGGCCAACCAGCGCTGGACGGCGACCGCGTCGCGCGACCTGACCAGCGTGAGCGCGAACAAGTGCCTGGACGTGGTCGACAACAACTCGGCCAACGGGACGCCGACCCAGATCTGGACCTGCACGGGAGCGGCCAACCAGAGGTGGACGGTGACCGCATGACATCGATGGGCGTTGACTGATCGGACCTCTCGCCGCTAGCGTGAGGTCCTGTCATTTAACAAACCAGACACAATGCGGCCATTCGGCGGTGGCCCGAAGGGAGAAAGACCCGATGGGTATCTCACGCCGATCCGTGCTCGCGGGCGCCGGTGCCACGGCCGCCGCGCTCGCCGCAACCCCGTCCTCCGCCGTCGCCGCCGCGGTCAGCCCGCCCGGCGATGTGGTCGGGAAGATCAGTGTCGGTTATCAGGGTTGGTTCGCGTGTCCGGGTGACGGGGCGCCGATCGGTGGTTGGTGGCATTGGAGTCGTGACCGGTTCCAGCCGCCGTCGCCGTCGAACACGACGATCGTGTCGTGGCCTGATATGCGGGAGTTCACCCGCGGCTATACGACCGCCTACCCGAATCTGGGCAATGGGCAGCCGGCGCAGTTGTTCTCGTCGTACGACGACCAGACCGTCGACACCCATTTCAGGTGGATGCAGCAGTACAACGT
>NZ_JBFAPI010000020.1:0-125900 GCF_040676615.1 Asanoa sp. NPDC049573 | reverse complement strand
GTCCCGGCAACCATTATTAACGGATGCCAAAACAATCACAATTGGCACTGGCTTATCAAACACCCTGTTGAGTTCTCAAAGAACAAACACACACCGTAGTTCGAGCCCGAATCCTCAGGCCCGCCCCGCGGGGCACAACTTCTCTAACTTACTCGGTCGGTTTCGCACTGTCAAGCCCCAACTTTCGGCTTTCTTGCGCTTCGCCCGAGATCCCGCAAGCAGGGCGCGAAGATCCACGACCCGATTTCTTGCTAGGAATCCTGCAGACCGGCCGGATTTCCGCCGCTCCCGTGAGGGGCACTCGGATCATCCCGCCCGGCTCCTGCCGGCTGTGTTACTTTACCCGGCCGGCTTCGCAATCTCAAATCCGGTCTCGCCGGCCGATCGCACCACCCGGACCACCGTCAGCGGAAAACCCCTGCTGGTGGCGCTCGCGGGCCCCCGGTCGTTTTGTCCGGTGTTCCGCTTGCAGAGAGAAAGTTACGTGTGAACGACCCCAGAATGCAAATCAGTGCCTGTCCATGTCTAGATCAGCAGGTCGCGGCGCATGTGGCCGCCGGTCCCCGTGTGAAACAGTGAGTCATGCCCGACGGCAGGACGCACCTCGCCGAAGACGCGTTGCTCGGGATGCTCTTCCCCTTCTGGCAACTGGTCATCGGCCTGTTCGTGGTGCTCGCCCTGGGCGCCGCCGCCTACCGCCTCGCGGTCCGTGGCCCCTCCCGGATGACAACCGCGCTCCTGGTGACCGGCTGCGCCGTCGTCGGCATCGCCCTCCTGAGCTATCTCACCGGCGGGTATTAGGCCCAAGCAGCGCGCGCCGCGGGGAAGCCGGAGCCTCGGGGGAGCCGCAGCTCGCCCGGACGACCCGAACCGAGGCAGGACCTGAATGGACACCCTTGCCTCGGCGCGAGACCTCGGAACTAGCGGCTCCGCCCGCCACGGCGGCGAGTCCGCGGGCCGGGACCTCGTAGGCGGGGTCGCCCTACCACTCAGCCGCCGGCGCCCCCGAACCGGACGTCGCGTCGCTGACGCAGCGACGTGCCGCAAACGACAACCGAACCCGCACGCGTACCTGTGTCGGGGGGTGGCACGGGTGGCGTGCGGGTTCGGCGTCCCTTGGAACCGGGCGGCTCAGCCGATGATCAGGGCCATCGCTTCGGAACGACTCTTGGCGTCGGTCTGGAAGATGCCGCGTACCGCCGATGTGACGGTCTTCGAACCGTCTTTCTGTATGCCTCGCATGGCCATGCAGAGGTGTTCGCACTCGAGTACGGCGATCACACCGCGCGGGGCCAGCTTCTCCATCAGGAGGTCGACGATCTGGGCGGTCAGCCGCTCCTGGACCTGTGGGCGCCGGGCGTAGATCTCCACCAGGCGGGCCAGCTTCGACAGGCCGGTGATGCGACCGTGGGGGCCCGGGATGTAGCCGATGTGCGCCACGCCCTTGAACGGGAGCAGATGGTGTTCGCAGACGCTCATGACCTCGATGTCGCGGACCAGCACCAGTTCTTCGTGCTGGGCGTCGAAGGTCGTGTTGAGCACCTGGCCGGGGTCGACCCGCAGCCCCGCGAACAGCTCCGCGTAAGCCCGGGCCACCCGCAGCGGGGTCTTCACCAGGCCGTCGCGGTCTGGGTCTTCGCCGATCGCGATCAGGATCTCGCGGACCGCCTTCTCGATGCGGCCCAGGTCGACCGCGTCTTCGACCGGACGGCCGGCGAGCTTGCCGTCTACGAGCCGAGCGGCGAGGTAGTCGAGTTCTACCTCGCCGTCGGCCTCGTAATCGATGTTGCTCAGTGTGCGCCGTCCGAGTTGGAGTTGGGGCCGCCGGCGCTGTTGCCGCCACCGACCCGGGCCTCGGCACCGTCGGCCTCGGCCTGGACCTTGAGCGCCTCACGCTCGGCCGGGGTCAGGACCGGGGGCTCGGTGCTCGGGCGCCGCTTGCCGAAGCCGTTGTAGGGGGCCATCGGCGGCCGCTTGACGACCCGCGCGGCGATCCGCGCCATGTCGGCGGTCGAGATGGTCTCCTTCTCGATCAGCTCCAGGACCAGGCTGTCGAGCACGTCGCGGTATTCGACCAGGATCTCCCAGGCCTCGTCGTGCGCCAGCTCGATAAGCGAGCGGACCTCACCGTCGATCTCGGCCGCGACGACGTCGGAGTAGTCGCGCTCGTGGCCCATCGTGCGGCCCAGGAACGGCTCGTCGCCGCTGGTGCCGTATTTGACCGCGCCGAGCTTCGACGACATGCCGTACTGCGTGACCATCGCCCGGGCCAGCGACGTGGCCTTCTTGATGTCGTCGCCCGCGCCGGTGGTCGGCTCGTGGAAGACCAGCTCCTCGGCCGCGCGACCGCCCAGGGCGTACGCCAGGGTGTCGATCATTTCGGCTCTGGTCTGGGTGTATTTGTCTTCCGTCGGCAGCACCAGGGTGTGACCCAGCGAGCGCGAGCGCGGCAGGATCGTCACCTTGTGCACCGGGGCCGAGTGCGGCAGAGCCCAGGCGACCAGGGCGTGACCACCCTCGTGGTAAGCGGTGATCTTCTTTTCGTGGTCGCTCATCACGCGGGTGCGGCGCTGCGGGCCGGCGACCACCCGGTCGATCGACTCTTCCAGGTTGTCGTTGGAGATCGCCCGGCCGTCATGGCGGGCGGTCAGCAGCGCGGACTCGTTGATCACGTTGGCCAGGTCGGCACCGCTGAAGCCCGGGGTGCGCCGGGCGACCGCGTCGAGGTCGACGTCGGGCGCGAACGGCTTGCCCTTGGCGTGCACCCGCAGGATCGCCTTGCGGCCGTCCATGTCGGGGGTGTCGACGGCAATCTGCCGGTCGAAGCGGCCGGGCCGCAGCAGCGCGGGGTCGAGGATGTCGGGCCGGTTGGTGGCCGCGATCAGGATGACCCCGCCCTTGGTGTCGAAACCGTCCATCTCGACGAGCAGCTGGTTGAGCGTCTGCTCGCGCTCGTCGTGACCGCCGCCCATGCCGGCGCCGCGGTGGCGACCGACGGCGTCGATCTCGTCGACGAACACGATCGCCGGCGCGTTGGCCTTGGCCTGCTCGAACAGGTCGCGGACCCGGCTGGCGCCGACACCGACGAACATCTCGACGAAGTCGGAACCGGAGATCGAGTAGAACGGCACACCGGCCTCGCCGGCGACCGCGCGGGCCAGCAGCGTCTTGCCCGTGCCGGGCTGGCCGAACAGCAGCACGCCCTTGGGGATCTTGGCGCCGAGGGCCTGGTATTTGGCCGGGTTCTGCAGGAAGTCCTTGATCTCGCGAAGCTCTTCGACGGCCTCGTCAGCGCCCGCCACGTCGGCGAACGTCGTCTTCGGCGTGTCCTTGGTGATCATCTTCGCCTTGGACTTGCCGAAGTTGAGGACCCGCGAGCCGCCGCCCTGCATCTGCGACATGAAGAACAACAGCAGCACCACGAGCAGAACGATCGGCAGCAGGTTGACGAGCAGGCTCAGCAACACGTTGTCGCCGGAGACCTGGGTGTCGACCGGGCCGTTGATCCGCTGCGCGGTCTGCGCGTTCTGGACGTCGTTCCAGATCTGGTCGCCGACCTCGGACGGGAACTGCGCCTCGATCCGGTTGGTCGTCGTGTCGCCGAACTTCTGCGACTGAGCCAGGTTGATCTGGAGCGTCTGCTCCTTGTCTTGGAACGTGACCTTGGAGATGCTGTCCCTGGGACCGTTGTTGAGCTGCTGAAGGGCGACGCTGGTGTCGACCCGGTGATAGCTCGGGCCGCCGGTGAATAGGGAGCTGAGCGCAATAGCCCCGGCGATCACAAGGATGATCCAGACCACCGGTCGGCGGAAGAAACGCGTACGTTCCATACTGTTGTCGAGCGGCGAGCCGCCCGCATCCTCCTGATCGACGTTATGACCGTGCCGGACTGAAGCTCCGGGGTGTCGGCCCGCCGCGACCTGCCCAATCGAGGCCGGCCACGACCCGCGCCGCCGGGTGCGCCACGGTCATTCGAAGGTACACCCCGAGCGCGAGACGCAAACGACTGAGCCCCGCGCTAGCACATACGTTAGCGGGGGTTGCTGTAAGTCCGCTGTACGAAGTTGAGGAGATCCTCAGATTCGTGCGTAGACCTCGGGCTTCAGGACGCCGACATAGGGCAGCTCGCGGTAGCGCTCGTTGAAGTCGAGGCCGTAGCCGACGACGAACTCGCTCGGGATGTCGAAGCCCACATATTTCACCGGCACGTGGACCTTGATGGCGTCGGGCTTGCGGAACAGCGCCACCACCTCGACGCTCGCCGCGGCCCGGGACTCGAGATATTTGAGCAGCCAGGACAGGGTCAGCCCGGAGTCGACGATGTCTTCGACGACGACGACGTGGCGGCCGGCGATGTCGCGGTCGAGGTCCTTGAGGATCCGGACCACCCCGGACGAGGTCGTGCCCTGCCCGTACGAGGAGACGGCCATGAACTCGAGTTCGACGGGCGGCCCGTGCCGCCCCAGGGCCCGCGCGAAGTCGGCGACGAACATCACCGCGCCCTTGAGCACGCAGACCAGCAGCAGCCCGTCCTGGACGGTCGCGTAGTCGCTGGCCACCTGCTTGGTGAGGGCTGCGATCTTCTCGCGGATCTCTTCCTCAGTGATGATCACGTGATCGATGTCGGCGTCGTACCAGGAGCCGGTGCCGTCGGTCATGCCCTTAAGCCTGCCCCACGCCGGTTACGCCGCGATGGCCGACCCACCAGGAAGAAGGTGGCCACCCAGCGCTACCGGGCGGCCACCTGTGAAGATCAGTACGTCTGGGGTTCTCGGAACCCACCGCGCGTTGGTTTCCAGTCGGCCGAGTCGTGCGAGTCGGCCGTGAGGCCGGCGGCGGACGCCAGCGCGAGGAGGGCAAGAAAGGTGACAAACAGGATCAGTTCCACGGCGGTGCTCCTCTGGACTGTGGCTCTTCGGCTTGAGGACCACCGGTGCGCACCGGGCTTGATATAGACGAGTCTGCCCCTGGGCCACCCGAACAGACAGTGGCAGAGATGCCATAGTCCCTCGAATTTCTGCCACTGTTCCGCTAGGCTGCGAACATGCTTCGTAACGTCGCGGTGATCGTCATGGACGGCGTCGCCGCCTTCGAGCTCGGCGTGCTCTGCGAGGTCTTCGGCACGGACCGCACCGCCGACGGCTTCCCCGGCTACCGCTTCAACATCTGCTCGCCCGACGGCGCCCCGGTCAACACCCAGAACGGCTTCACCCTGACTCCCGCCGCCGACCTCTCCCCCGTCGACGAGGCCGATCTGGTCGCCGTCCCCGCGCACAGGGACGGCTCGACCGTGGCGCCGGCCGTGCTCGACGCGCTCCGCCGCGCCGACGCCCGCAGCACGCAGGTGCTGAGCGTCTGCTCGGGCGCGTTCGTGCTCGGTGAGGCCGGCCTGCTCGACGACCGCGAGTGCACGACCCACTGGCGCTACGCCGACGAGCTACAGGCCCGGTTCCCGCGTGCCAAGGTCGCCTGCAACCACCTCTACGTGCACGACGGCAACCTGTTGACCAGCGCCGGCACCGCGGCCGGCATCGACGCTTGCCTACACCTGGTGCGCCAGCAACACGGCTCCGAGATCGCCACGAAACTGGCCCGCCGGATGGTCGTCCCGCCACACCGCGACGGCGGCCAGGCGCAATACATCGAGGCACCGATCGCCCGCACTCCTGACGCGCCGACCCTCGAACCCCTGCTCAGCTGGCTGATAGCCAACCTCGACCGCCCGATCACGGTCGACGACCTGGCCGCCCGCGCCCACATGGCCCCCCGGACGTTCGCGCGCCGCTTCCGCGCCGAGACCGGCACGACCCCACACGACTGGTTGACCGGGCAACGCGTGCTGCTCGCCCGCCGCCTCCTGGAGGAAACCGAGTTGGCCGTCGAGTCGGTGGCGGGCAAGAGCGGCTTCGGCGATGCCGCAACGTTGCGGCACCACTTCAGCCGGCGGGTGGGAGCGACGCCGCACGCCTACCGATCGACATTCAGGAAATAACGAGCATTGCCCGGGTCCGCGGTGGTCCCGACCGTCGCTCCCGCCGGAGAACGGCCCGGTCCCTGGCGGGCCCGGCCCTGCCAGGCCCGCGGTTGGGAACGAGCGACAGACCAGAGTGGTCAGTCGGTGAGGACCCGCAGCACCCCGGCGACCCGTGCGGCGCGGACGCCGCCGGGCAGGTGCACCGCGCCCTGGCCGTGCCACGCGGTGACGAGGGCCTCGAGCGCGGTCACGTGCCGGTGCGACAGCGCGGCCGGTGAGCAGCCCAGCGACAGCGCCCAGGAGTGCAACGCCCGGGCCCGCAACGCCGGCAACAGCGCTTCGAGCATCGCCACCGACAGGCCTTCGTCGACCGTCGCGCGCTCAAGTTCCTCGGCCGCGAGCACGTCGAGGGCCTCGGCGTCCTGTGCCAGCAACCGCGCGGTGCGGGCCAGGTTGGACACCACGCCGGGGCCGAGGGCGTTGACCAGTGTTGGCAACGCGGAGCTGCGGACCCGGGAGCGGGCGTACGACGGATCGAGGTTGTGCGGGTCTTCCCACGGCTCGAGCCCAAGTGCGGCGCACGCCTTGCGGGTCTCGTCGCGCGACATGTCGAGCAGCGGCCGCAACAGGGCAACGCCCTCGACGTCGCGCCGCTCCGGCATCGCAGACATGCCGCGCGGCCCGGCGCCCCGAGCCAGCGCGAGCAGCACCGTCTCGGCCTGGTCGTCGCGGGTGTGCCCGAGCAGCAGCGAGTTGGCGTCGTTGGCGCTGGCGGTCTCGATCAAGGCGTCGTAGCGGGCTTCGCGGGCGGCGGCTTCCGGCCCGCCGGGTCGGCCGGCGACATCCACGGGAACGACGATGGCCGGATGCAGGTCGACCGACTCGCCCCAGGCGGCAACGGCCTCGGCGCGGCGGTCGGAGCCGTCCTGCAGGCCGTGATCTATGGTGATCAGCCCGGCGCGCAGGCCCATCCGGGGTGCGACGAAAGCGGTCGCGGCGGCCAGCGCCAGCGAGTCGGCGCCGCCCGAGCAGGCGACCATGACCAGCGCGTCCTTGCGTATCCCGTGCAGGATGCGACGGACCGCGACGCGGGTCGCGGCGACCGGTGGAGCGGGACCGGCCATCGCGTCTCGTCAGCCCTGCGACAGCAGCGGCCCGGAGCCGCCGCCTGGCCCATGGACCCGGGCCACCCAAGCGTCCGGGTCGCCGAGTTCCTCGAGCCGCGGCAGCGTCAACGGCGAGCTGAAGATCTTGTTGAAGCCGGCCATGCCGACCCGTTCGACCACGCCGTGCACGAACTTGCGGCCCTCGGCGTACTGCCGCATCTTGACGTCGATGCCGAGGAGCTTGCGCATCGCCTTCTCCAGCGCGTTGCCGGCCTCGCGGCGCCGGTTGAAGCGCGCCCGGATCTGCTCGACCGTGGGTATGACCTCCGGGCCGACGCCGTCCATCACGAACTCGGCGTGCCCCTCCAACAAGGTCATCAGCGCGGTCAGCCGGTCGAGCACGGCGCGCTGGCCCGGGGTCTGCACGAGGTCGAGCACGCTGGCCCGGCTGTCGGGCTCGCGGATCGCGTCGGAGAGGGTGGCGACACCGCGGCGGAGGCGTTCGACGAAGTGCTCGTTGCCGCTCTGCGAGGCGTCGACAAAGGCCTGCACCTCGCCGAGGAAGTGCCCGCGCATCCACGGCACCGAGGTGAACTGGGTGCGGTGGGTGACCTCGTGCAGGCAGACCCAGAGGCGGAAGTCGCGGGTGTCGGCGCCGAGCTTGCGCTCGACCTCGACGATGTTGGGTGCCACCAGCAACAGCTGCCCCGGATCGGTGGAAAACACCTCATACTGCCCGAGTACGCGGCCGGAGAGGTAAGCGAGGACGCTGCCGGCCTGGACGCCGGTCAGCCGGGAGCCGATGGCGTCTGTGAAGGCGCCGGGCTCCTTGTCACCGGAGAGACGGGTGATGAGTGGGCCGACCACCTCGCGCAGCCCGGCCACGTTGACCGCGGCCCAGTCGCGGCGGTCGACGATCCGCACCGGTGGATGGGCGACCTGAGAACGCAGGCCCGTGTAGTCACTGACGTGCCCGGCCGCCTCTTCGGTCAACCGACGCAGGTCGGCGACCACCTCGGTCGCCTCCTCGTAGGAGGCCCGGGGGCCGGTCTTGCCGAGCGCCCCCGCGGTGGCGGCGGCCAGATCCCAGTCCACGAACTGCGCCATCACCCCACGGTACCCGTGCCGGACACCACCGGCGCCGCATCCGTTAGCCGGAGCTAGCGCATGATCAACCGCGGCAGCCGCAACCGGCCAGGGTCGCGGCGATCCGGTCGAGGACCGCGTGGGCGGCCTCGGAGCTCGCCTGGACCCCATCGGTGAGGATCGAGAACGCCAGCAGGCGGCCATCGGCGGTGGTGACCAGGCCGGCCATCGCGTGGTTGCCGGTCAACGTGCCGGTCTTGGCCCGGATCACCCCGGCCGCGGCCTTCTTGTCGGCCGGCGCGCCGAAGCGGTCGTCGAGCGTGCCCGACCACGAGGCCACCGGAAGGCCGGCGAACATCTCGGTCAGCTCGGGGTGCTTGCCCGACGCCGCCGTCGCCAGCAACTCGGTCTGCGACTCCGGGGTCAGCCGGTCGCTGCGGGACAGCCCGCTGCCGTCGGCGATGACCAGGCCGGTGGTCGACAGTCCGAGGTCACCGAGGGCGGCGGTGACGGCGGTGCGGGCGCCGGCGTACGAAGCGGGCTGGCCCTTGGCGATCGCGACCTGCCGGGCGAGCGCCTCGGCGACCACGTTGTCGCTGTCGACCAGCATGTATTCGACCAGGCGGACCATCGGCGGCGACTCGACCCGGGCCAGCTCGGCGCCGGGTGACGCGGACGCGGCCGGGCTCGGTGTGCCGGCGTCCTTCGGCACCGATCCGGCGGGTGCGACGGCCGGCGTGCCGCTGACTCCGAGGGCCTTGGCGAACGCCTTCGCGGCCGCCTCGTCGGGCTTGGCGTAGCGCTCGGCGTACCCGTTGGAACTCTTCTTGGTGCTGATCCGGGCGCCGTTGATGGTCAACGCGGTGGCCGGGCCGCCGAAGCCGCCGGTGGGGATGTCGGCGTCCCAGCCGGGCCCGTAGACCGGACCGGAGTAGAGCGAGCTGTCGTAGTAGACCTTGGTCGGCGCGGTGCCCCCGAGCGCCTTCTTCGTGGCCGCGGCGAGCTTGTCGAGGCGGGCGGCGCCCCCGTAGAAGCTGTCGCCGTTGACCGCCAATGTCGGGTCACCGCCGCCGACGAGGATCACCTCGCCCGGGTTGGGGCCGGCGACCACCCGGGTCGGGATCTTGTAGGCGGCGCCGCGGGTGGCCAGCACGGCGGCCGCCGTGACGAGCTTCATCGTCGACGCCGGCACGGTTGGCAGGTCGCCGCCGTTGCCGTAGATCACGTTGCCGCTGACCACGTCGCGGACAACCACGCTGGTGCGGCCGCCGAGGTCGTTGTCGGTGACCAGCTTGCCGATCGCAGCGGTGAGGCCGGCCTCGTCGGGCGTCGGAGCGGTCGCGGCGAGGGGGCCGAGCACCGGGCCGGGTGCCGGGTCGGGCGGGTCGATCACCGCCGCGGAACGGGCGGCGCTGTCGTCGCCGAACCAGCCGGCGACCGGACCCGGCCGGACAACCACCAGGCCTGCCGCGAAGACGACCAGGACGCAGATGCCGGTCAGCGCGATGATCATCGACGGGCGCATCCTGCGGCGCCGTGGTGGTGGCTCGTCCGCTGCCGGACCCGCGGGTGGCGTCAGGCCGGGGGGTGGTGTCGGGGAGCCGAGGGGGATCGGTGGGCCGTGGTGTGCGGGAACGGTCGCGGCGCCCTGTGGGCGGTTGGCGGCCGGTCCCGGCGGGGTTATCCACGGGCCGGGCGGGTTGCTCTGTGCGCGACCGGCTGCCGGGTAGGCGCCGTTGGGGGCGGTGGCGTAGTTCTCGCCCTGGCCGGGCGCGTCGCCCTGGGCCCGCCCGGCCGCCGAGAAGGCGCCGTTGGGCGGCCCGCCCTGTGCCCGTCCTGCGGCCGGATAGGCGCTGTTGGGTGGGCCGGGCAGTTCGCTCTGTGCCCGCGCGGCGGCGCCGTTCGAGGGTGGGACCGGTGTGGCCGGTGGTGGCAGTGCGGCGCGGGCGCGCGCCGGTCCGGCGGGCGGGAACGGCCCCGGCGGAGCGGGCTGCACGCTATAAGGAGTGGGGCCGCCCGGCGCCGGGGAGACCGGCGTCTGGTCGGCAGGCCGTGGTCCGGCGGGGCCTGGCGTCGATGGGTGTAAGTTGACACCCGTTGGCGGGGGCGGTTGATCCGGTGCGCCCGGCACCCGGGCCCGGCCGCGTGCGGGGCGCGGTTGTGAGTCTTCCCCCACCCGCCCCTCCTCCCGTTAGATGCCCGGCCTAGGCGACACTACTTGCGTCCGTGCGTCTGCAGGGGGCCAACGCGGTCAAGCAAGGAGCGTGCAATGGATTTCGACGTCACCGTTGAGATTCCCAAGGGGAATCGCAACAAGTATGAGGTCGACCATAAGACCGGTCGCATCCGCCTGGACCGAACGCTCTTCACGTCGACGCAATACCCGGCCGACTACGGCTTCATCGAGGAAACCCTCGGCGAAGACGGCGACCCGCTGGATGCCCTGGTCCTGGTCACCGAGCCGACCTTTCCGGGCTGCCTGATCCGCTGTCGCGCGATTGGCATGTTCCGCATGACAGACGAAAAGGGCGGCGACGACAAGGTCCTTTGCGTTCCGTTCGAAGACCCCCGCCAGGAGCATCTGCGCGACATTCATCACGTCGGCGAGTTCGACCGCCTGGAGATCCAGCACTTCTTCGAGGTCTACAAAGACCTGGAGCCGGGCAAGTCGGTCGAAGGCGCTACCTGGGTGGGCCGGTCCGAGGCCGAGGCCGAGATCGTCGCGTCCTACCGCCGCGCCGAAGAGGCAAAGGCGGCGGGCACCTACTAATCGACGAGGGTACGGGCGTGGGCGTAGAGGCCTAACACCGCGCCCGCGACCGGGATCACGGCGACCAGCAGCACGGTATCCAGAATGTCGGCCGCCCGGCCCAGGTAGGGGCCGGCCGGCCGGTGCGCGTAGGTCACGCCGGCAACGGTCACCAACACCGCCAGGCCGAGGCCGATCACGCCGGCCGCGACCGTGGTCGTCGGGTCCGGGCGGGAAGCGCCGGCGAGCGCGGCGACGGCCAGAGCCACGCCACCGGCGGCCAGCAGCGGCACCCGTTGGCGAACCGTGACGAACACCCGGGAGCGCAGCAGCAGCGCGACGCCGCAGACGACGGACAGCACCCCGCCCCAGGCCCCGCCGGTCGTCGCGAGCACCATCGCGCCCGCCGCCGACAGGACGCCGTGGCCGATCATGAGACCACTCAGTATTTCCTCCGCGCGGGTGACGGCGGCGAAGACGCGGGCCTGGTCGGGTCGGGCCTGATCGGGGCCGACCGGCGGGATCGGTATCCGCGCCAGCCGGATGGCAACCAGCGGCAACAGCCCGACACCGCAGACCAGCACCGCGAGCAGGATCGCGGCTGCGCCGGGCGCGGTCAGGCCGAAGCCGATGCCCGCCGTTGCCGCACCGAGCGCACCGGTCAACACCGCGGCCGTGAAGATCCGCCGGCCGGCGCCCACGCCGATGATGCCGAGCACGCCGTGCAGGGCCAGGGCGGCAGAGCCGAGCAGGAGTTCCGGTGCGCCGATCCAGCGCAGCCCGGGCACCGGACCCACCGGATCGGCGGTGGCGAGCAGCAGCGCGCCGGCCGCGAACGCGTAGGGCAACGAGTAGGCACCGAGGGCGACGCCGGCGGCGCGGTGGCCGTAGGCGCGCGCCGCGAGGATGCCGGCCACGGTCAGGCTGGCCGCGATGCCGAGCGTGGTCAGCATGGCGGCCACCGAGTCGGGGCCGGCGCGCAGCAGCATGATCAGCGCGACGCCGAGCAGCATGCCGGCGGCGGCCAGGGTCGCCGTGGCGGTCTGCCGGCCCGACCAGGCGGTGCCGCGGCGGCGGGCGCCCTCGGCGATGGCCTCGACGACGTCGTCGAACTCGAGTTCCGGCCAATCCTGCTGTGCCGCGACGAGGTGCAACACGTCGCCGTCGCGTACACCTTGGGCGTGCAGGGTTTCCCCACCCACGAGCGCCGCACCGTCGGGACGGCGCAGGACCCAACCGCCGTGCCGCTCGCCGTCGTCGGCGAGCCCGGCGCCGGCGTGCCGGAGGATCTCCGGCAGCAGATCAGCCAGGGGTACGTCCTGCGGCAGCGCGATGTCGACGCGGCGCTGTGGTGCGTTGACGGTGACCAGGGCCAGACCGGTGTGCATCGACCGTCCTCCATCAGGGGCTGCGGAATGAAGGCACGCTACCGGTGTGCCGGGTTATCCACATGACCCCTTTTCGGCCCTCCATGCGCGATCGGGATTCCCTACGATGAGCGACGCTCGGATTGCGCAGCGAGACGGGAGGGCGCATGTCGACGGTGCTGGTGCGCCGGCCGCCGCGCCGGCCCGCGCCCGAGATCCCCGGCGGTGAGCTGCGCGTCGAGCCGCCGCCGGAGTTGCCGCAACCCACCGGCGGGCGCTGGCAACAGCTGATGATGCTGCTGCCCATGCTGGGTGGCGGCGTCGCGATGGCGATGATGATGGGGCGCGGCGGCGGCACCTATTCCTACGTGGTCGGCGGCATGTTCGGCATCTCCTCGCTGGCGATGCTGGCGACCTCGTGGGGCTATGGCGGGCCGCGCAAGGCCGAGTTGCTGGCGGCGCGCCGCGACTACCTGCGCCACCTGTCGGCGCTGCGTCGCCAGGCCCGGGCCACCGTCACCCGGCAGCGTGACGGGCTGTTCTATCGGCATCCCGACCCTTCGCGGCTCTGGTCGACGGTCGGCAGCTATCGACTGTGGGAACGCCGGCCGGCCGATCCCGACTTCGCCGTGGTCCGGGTCGGCATCGGGCCGCAGACCCTGGCGACCACGCTGGTGTCCCCGGTGACCAAGCCGCTCGACGAACTCGAGCCGATGACGGCGGGCGCGCTGCGCGGCTTCCTCGACGCCTACTCGGTGGTGCCCGACCTGCCCGTCGCGCTCTCGATGCGGGGCTTCTCGCGGGTGCACGTGCGGGGGTCGCCGGCCCTCGTCCGCGCGATGGTGGCGCAACTGGCCACCTTCCACGCGCCCGACGACCTCGTGCTGGCGGTCGCCGCCGGTCCGGGGCGGCGGGCCGCTTGGGAGTGGGTCAAGTGGCTGCCGCACGCCCGGCATCCGTCGCGGTTCGACGCGCTGGGCGCTCTGCGGCTGGTCAGCGACACCATGGCCGGGCTGGCGGCGCTGCTCGAGGGCGTCTCCGGGCCACACGTCGTGGTGGTGAGCGACGGGGCGGGGGCGTCCAGCTGGCCTGACGGCGCCGACGGGGTGACGGTCGTCGAGGTCGACGGCACACCGCCCCGGCTGCTCGATCCGGCGACGGTGGTGTTGACCCGCGTTGCGTCCGGCGCGCTGGAGACGACCACGGCGGCGGGCGTGTCGTGCGTCGGCGTGGCCGACGGGCTCGACGTGGCGTCCGCCGAGGCGCTGGCGCGGCGGCTGGCGCCGTTGCGGTTGGCCGGCGGTGACAGCCTGCCGGCAGCCGATCTCGGTGTCCTCGACCTGCTCGGGCTCGCGTCGCCCGATGCCTACACGGTGGCCGACGGCTGGTCGCCCCGATCGCCTCGCGACCACCTCCGGGTGCCGATCGGGGTGGGCGCCGACGGCCACCCGGTCGAACTCGACCTCAAGGAGTCCGCACACGACGGCATGGGCCCACACGGCCTGCTGATCGGTGCGACCGGTTCGGGCAAGTCGGAGCTGTTGCGCACCCTGGTCCTCGGGCTGGCCGCGACGCACTCGTCGGCGGAGCTCAACATGGTGCTGGTCGACTTCAAGGGCGGCGCGACGTTCGCCAGCCTCGACCGGCTGCCGCACACCGCCGCGTTGATCACCAACCTTGCCGACGAGCTGCCGATGGTCGACCGCATGGTCGACGCGATCAACGGCGAGCTGATCCGCCGCCAGGAGCTGTTGCGCCGGGCCGGCAACTTCGTCTCGCGACACGACTACGAACAGGCGCGGGCGGCCGGCGCCGCGCTCGCGCCGCTGCCGTCGCTGCTGGTGGTCTGCGACGAGTTCTCCGAACTGCTCTCCGCCAAGCCCGACTTCATCGACCTGTTCGTGCAGATCGGCCGGCTGGGGCGGTCGCTCGGCGTGCACCTGCTGCTCGCGTCTCAGCGGCTCGAAGAGGGGCGCCTGCGGGGGCTCGACACGCACCTGTCCTACCGGATCGGGTTGCGCACGTTCTCGCCCTTCGAGTCGCGAGCGGTGCTCGGCGTGCCGGACGCGTACGAGCTGCCGCGGGCGCCCGGGCACGCCTATCTCAAGGCGGGGACCGATCCGCTGCGCCGCTTCCGGGTCGCCTACGTCTCCGGGCCGGTGCCGCTGCGCTCCGCCGGCCTCGCCTCGCCGCGGGTGCTGCCGTTCACGACGGAGCAGCAGGCTCTGGTGACGCCGCGGGCGGTGCCGTCGCCGACCGGCCCGAGCCTGCTCGACGCGCTGGTCGACCGGATCGAGGGCCAGGGTCCGCCCGCGCATCGGGTGTGGTTGCCACCGCTGTCTTCGTCGTCATCGCTCGACGAGGTGCTCGGTGCGCCGGTGGTGCTGCCGGGCCGCGGGCTGACGTTCGCCAACCCCGAGCTGCACGGTGCGCTGCAGGTGCCGGTCGCGGTGATCGACCGGCCCTTCGACCAGCGCCGTGACCTGCTCTGGTTCGCCCTCGACGGGGCGGCCGGGCACGTCGCGGTGGTCGGCGCGCCGCGCAGCGGCAAGTCCACCGCGCTGTGCACGCTGGTCTGCGGGCTGGCGCTGGCGCACACTCCGGCCGAGGCGCGGTTCTACTGCCTCGATTTCGGCGGCGGCGGGCTGGCCATGCTGCGCGACCTGCCCCATGTCGGCGGCGTCGCGGGCCGGCACGACGCGGCCGCCGCCCGCCGCACGGTCGGCGAGCTGACCGCGCTGCTCGCGGAGCGCGAGCGGGGTGGTGACGCCACGGAGCATGTGTTTCTCGTCGTCGACGGGTGGTCGACGCTGCGCGGCGAGTTCGACGACCTGGAGCCGCAGGTCGCCGAGCTGGCCGGGCGGGGGCTGGCCTACCGCATCCATGTTCTCGCGTCGGCCAACCGCTGGCTCGACTTCCGCCCGGCCACCCGTGACCTGTTCGGCGCCCGCCTGGAGCTGCGGCTCGGCGATCCGAGCGACTCGATGATCTCCCGCAAGGCGGCGGCCGACGTGCCGGCGGGGTCGCCGGGCCGGGGCGTGACCAGCGAGGGCCTGCACCTGCTGACCCTGCGTCCGGCGTTGACCGGCGACCGCCCGCTGCCTCAGGCCGTGGCCGCCGCCTGGTCCGGCCCGCCCGCGCCGCCGGTCCGGCTGCTGCCGCCCGCCGTCCGCTATTCCGACCTCGACCTCTCCGCGACGACCGGCCTCACCCTGCCGATCGGCATCGCGGAGGCCGACCTGCGCCCGGTCACCGTCGACTTCGCCACCGATCCGCATTTCGTGCTCTTCGGCGACGCCGAGTGCGGCAAGTCGTCGTTCCTGCGCGCCCTGGCCGCGACCGTCACCGGCCGCTTCCGGCCCGACGAGGCCCGGCTGATCGTCGTCGACTACCGGCGCAGCTTGCTGGGTGCCGTCAAAACCGATCACCTGATCGGGTACGGCACCGCCGCCGCCGACACCGAAGAGCTGATCGACTCGGCGGCCGGCTACCTGCGCCGCCGCCTCCCGCCGGCCGACGTCACGCCCGAGCAGCTCCGCGATCGCAGCTGGTGGACCGGCCCCGAGCTGTTCGTGCTGGTCGACGACTACGACCTGGTGGCGGCCGGGCCGAGCAACCCGCTGCGGGCGCTCGCCGAGTTCCTGCCGCAGGCCCGCGACGTCGGCCTGCACCTGGTGCTGACCCGGCGCGCGGGCGGCGCCGCGCGGTCGCTCTACGAGCCGATCATCCAGCGGCTGCGCGAGCTGGCGTCGCCGGGCCTGGTGATGTCCGGCGACGCCGACGAGGGTCCGCTCGTCGGCCAGGTCCGTCCGGCCCGGTTGCCACCCGGCCGCGGCCGGCTCGTCACCCGCCGCGAGGGCACCCGCCTGATCCAGCTGGCCCACCTGCCACCGTCGACCGGATAGGTGACGATCGACGGATCACGCTCCGGATACGCCCGAGGTCAGCTCGTGTTCCCTGGTCCCGATGGCGAACTGATCGCACATTGTGTGTCCCGGAGAGGCCGGAGGTCGGGGTAACCTCCTCGGGCAGGAACTTCCCGGGGTGATTGAGGCCGTGAGGGTGACGAGGCTGACGCACCAGCGCCGGAGCGCCGTCCCGCGGCTAGGTGGGGCGGCGCTGGTCGCCATGACGGCGGCGATGGCCCTGTCGGCCGCGCCGCTGCCGATGCCCCCTGCCCGCAGCGTCGACGCCGGCCAGGGTGCCTTCGTCGCGCCGATGCTGCCGATCCAGGCCGACTCGGTTCGCGACGAGCAGTGGCAGCTGACCGAGCTGAAGGCCAAGAACGCCTGGCGCTACTCGACGGGTGCCGGCGTGGTCGTCGCCGTGATCGACTCGGGCGTCGACGCCAGCCACGAGGATCTGGCCGGCCAGGTCCTGGAAGGAAAAGACCTGGTCAAGCCCGGCGGCGGCGACGGACACACCGACCCGGTCGGCCACGGCACCACGGTCGCGGGCCTGATCGCCGGTCGCGCCGACGACGACGACGGCGTCATGGGCCTGGCACCCAACGCCAAGATCCTGCCGATCCGCGTCCTCGACGCCGACAACCGCTACAACGACGCGATGATCGTCGCCCAGGCCGTCCGCTGGGCCGTCGACACCGGCGCCAAGGTCATCAACCTCTCGCTGGGCGGCGCCGGCACCAGCCCCGCCCTGGCGGCGGCGCTGGACTACGCCTTCGCCCGCGACGTGGTCGTGGTCGCCTGCACCGGCAACGTGCTGCCGCAGTCGACCACCAACGTCTGGTACCCGGCCCGCGAGCCCGGCGTCATCGCCGTAGCCGGCCTGGAGAAGTCGACCGACGTCCTCTGGAACGGCTCGATCACCGGGGGCGCGACGGTCCTGTCGGCGCCGGCCACCGACCTGGTGGGCGCCAAGACCGGCGGCTTCTGGCGGGTCCGCGGCACCAGCTTCGCCGCCCCGCTGGTCTCGGCGGCGGCGGCCCTGGTCCGCGCCCGCTGGCCCGCCATGCCGGCCGGCGAGGTGGTCAACCGCCTGATCAGCACGGCCGACGACCTGGGCGCCCCGGGCCGCGACGCCACCTACGGCTACGGCCGCGTCGACCCGCTGGCCGCCCTCACCGCGTCGATCCCGCCGGTCACCCGCAACCCCCTCGACGACGACAAGTCCCCGGGCGTGGCCGGCTTCGGCCCGGCGCCGGGCCACGAGTCGACCGTGACAGGCGGCGGGGCCCACGAGAGCGAGACGGTCGTGGGTTCGTCCGGCGCGTCCGGATCGGCCGCCCAACGCTCGGCGGCGCCGGCATCTCAGTCGAGCCCGCTGGGTTGGCGGATCGCCACTGCCCTGGCCCTGCTGATCCTCGCCTCGGGTGTCGTGGTGTTCGCCTTCTTCGCTCAGCGGCCGGCGATCGCCTTGATCGCCCGGCGGCCGATCCGCTGGCCGCGGCCGCCGACGCTCGGCATCCGCCGCCGCCTGTAGCGCGCCCGACGAACCAGCGAACGCTCGGCCCCGGGGCCAACGGGAGACTCAAGCCCGGCCGACCACCCCAGAGGGAGCGCCGGGCTGACGCCGACGCCGTCACGGGCAGTGGCCCCATCCGCGCGGGTCAGCGAACGAACCTGTCCCTGACAGCGGCCGTCGCCCCCCGCGGACGGTCACCCCAGCCGAGGGAACCAGCGACCAGGCGCAGCGAGGAGTCGTTCGGAAGGGCGGTTAGACGCACTCGCCGGTGGCCACGGCCTTTGTCCGTTCGGTACCGGCGCTGGCGACCGCGGACGCCTCGTCGGCGGTCACCGCGAACCCGGTGGTCCGATCGTCGGCCGCCGCCGCGAAGATCACGCCGAGCACCGCGCCGTCTGGGGTGATCAGCGGCCCGCCCGAGTTTCCGCTCCGCACGAGCGCCCGGATCGTGTAGATCTCGCGGGTCACCTCGCTCGACTCGTAGATGTCTGGGCCGGTGATGTTGCCGACGTCGCGGATGCGCGCGGACTGGGCGTTGTAGGGACCGTCCAGCGGGTAGCCCAGCACGATCGCGTCCGCCTCGGCCTTGGCTGAGTTGTGGGTGAACGGCATGACCGGCGCGTCGAGGTCGGGGACGTAGATGACCGCCAGGTCGCGGTGCGGGTCGTAGACCACCACCCGGCCACTCTCGCGGTCGCCGTTGACCTCGATCGACACCCGGTCGGTGCCGGCCACCACGTGCGCGTTGGTCATGACGCGCTGTGGCGCGTACACGAAACCGGAGCCCTCGATGCGCCGACCGCAACTCTGCGCGGAGCCGAGCACCTTGACCACCGACCGCTTTGAATTGACCACGACCTGCGAGCCCGCCAGCGCCGGGTCGGGTGCTGCCACCTCGCGGGCGCGGGTGGCGGTCAGCCCGCCGAACACGTCTGGGAAGCCGCGCGTGTCGACCGTGTCGCGCAACGACTCCGACAACGACTGCGCCTTCTCGGGCAACACGTGGTCAACGCCGTCGAGGAGCGCGCTGTTGCGCACCGAACTGGCGAGCCATGGCACCGACGACGAGCCGAGCGGCACGGCCACCAGCCAGGCAACGATCAACACGGCCAGCATCGACACGATCGCGCCACCCGCGTCGTCGACCCGGCGCCCGGTGCGGCTCGTGATCGCGTGCCGCAGGTGGGCGCCGACCCAGCCGGTCAAGGCCTGCCCGATCACCGCCAGCCCGAAGATCGCCACCAAAGAAATGACGACGCGGAGCGCGCCGTCAGCGAAGCGTTGGGCGATCAGCGGCCCCACTTGAAGCCCGATCAGGGCACCGCCGAAGAACCCGCAGAACGACAAGATTCCGATCACGAACCCCTGCCGATAGCCGCTGATCGCGAACACGATCATCAGCAAAACCAGCACAAGGTCGACGGCGGACACCCTGACAGGGTACGGGCGTCCAGCCACCGATGCTTCAACCCTGCGCCACTAGCCCACCCCGCGGAGGCCGCCCACAGTGTCGAACAGCGACACCCAGGCACCAGACGGATAATTCCGACTGGCCCCGGATCAGCCGGCCGCAACGGTGCCGCGAACCGGCGAACACCGACCCGCCTCAATCGCCGGGATAGACGTGCCTACGCGCCCACCCGGTGCACCTGCGGCTCCGGTCACCGAAGGGTCGACAGTCAGCGGCCTGGCAACGCAAGCAGCGGACGTCGTCTCGCCGCGGCGACGCCCGGGGCACGCCGCACAGCGGGCCGCTCCGAACGCGTCAAGCCAGGACTGAACTGGGCCGGCCAGCCTGGCTAGGGCGCCTCGTCCGCGTCGGCCGACGCGGCGGGCGGCGGGGTCGACGGCGGCAGGTCGCCGATCCGATCCTGCGGCCAGGGCCGCGACCACCCCGCCATGTCGAGCAGCGTCGACAACACTCCGGCCGTGAACCCCCAAACGAGCATGCCGCGCACCTCGAACGCCGGGCCGATCCAGCCGCTCGGGTGGCGCAGCCGTAAGCGGTTGGCCGGGTCAACCAATTCGGACACCGGCAGCCGGGCCACGTGGGCCACCTCGGCCGGGTCGCGCGGCGCGACCGGGTGCGGTCGGTGCCACCACGCCAGCACGGGGGTGACCAGGAAGTCGCTGGCCGGGATCCACAACCGCGGCAGCTCGGCCAGCAGGGTCACGCTGCCTGGGTCTAGGCCGACCTCTTCGTCGGCCTCGCGGAGCGCGGTAGCCGCCGGGTCGACGTCGCCCGGATCGGCCACCCCGCCCGGGAAAGCCGGCTGGCCCGCGTGGTTGCGCAACGTTGCGGCACGTTGCAGCACCAAGATGTCAGGCCCGCCGTCGGACTCCTCGCCCAGGAGGACCAGCACGGCGCTGTCGCGGCCGCCCTGCGCCGGCGTCGGGACGCGGGTGAAGTCTTCCGCGCGCGAGCCGTGCAGCCGGGTCAGCAGCGGGTCGAACCAGTCGGGCAAGGCCAGGTCGCCGCCACCGGGGCGCCGGCGGCGCGCGCCCACCCCGTCGGGCAGGGAGGCGTCGACGCCGGGGAACAGCCGCGAACCGTCTGACGGTGAGCCCCCGTTGACCCAGATCCCGTCAGTGCCGCGCCGTCCCTCAGCCAACCGGGACCGCCACCCCGAGGTGTTGCTTCACCAGGTCGGCCAGGGCCGCCTCGTCGAGGCGCGTTCCGTTGTAGAGGTGGACCACCTTGCCAGCGGAGTCGACGAACACCGTGACCGGAATGCCGGGCTGCTTGAGCGCGATGCGTACCTGCTCGCCCTGGTCGAAAACGCTCGGGTAGGTCAGCCCGAACTCGCTGACCATGTCTTCCGCGTCGGAGCGGGCGTCTCGGGTGTCGACGCCCAGGAAGTGCACGAGGCCGTCGGTGCGTTGCGCAACCGCGTTCATCGCCGGCAACTCGTCGCGGCACGGCTCACACCAGGAGCCCCAAAGATTGATCACCGCGGGGCCCCGCACGTCGGCCAGCCGCAGGTTGCCACCGCCGAAGCAGGACAACTCACCGGCGGGCAACACGAACTTGGTCAGCGCCGAACCGGCACTGGCCGTGCCGGCCTCCCTTGGCGGCGAGGTCAACGCCCGGCAGTCGGCGAACGACGTCGAGGGCGCCCCGGCCGACCCCGCGGGCGCGGCCTCATCGGGGGTAGAGGAATCCGACGCCGACCGGTTGGACAAGGACCGCACGCCGACGCCGGCCAGCAGGCCCACGATGAGCAGCACCAGCAGGGGCAGGTAGCGCCTCACGGCACGTCCGCCGCGAACGCCTGCTGCGGGACGACCGACGGGTCGACCCCGACGGCCTCGGCCAACTCGGCGGCCCGCGGGCCCTTGAGCAGCTTGGCCGCCTGCACCGGATCGGTCGGCCCGGTGCCGTAGGAAGGGCAGAGCGGCGCCAACGTGCAGGCACCGCAGGCCGGTTTGCGGGCGTGACACACCCGCCGCCCATGGAAGATCACGCGGTGGGAGAGCATCGTCCAGTCACGCTTCTCGAACATCGCGCCGATCGCGTGCTCGATCTTGACCGGGTCGGTTTCCGAAGTCCACCGCCACCGCCCGACCAGCCGCTGGAAATGCGTGTCGACGGTGATGCCCGGCACGTCGAAGGCGTTGCCGAGAATGACGTTGGCCGTCTTGCGCCCGATGCCCGGCAGGCTCACCAGGTCGGGCAGGTTTCCCGGCACCTGACCGTCGAACCGCTCGACGAGCTGCTGACCCAGCTTGATCAGCGAGTCGGTCTTGTTGCGGAAGAACCCGGTCGGCTTGAGCGTGACCTCGAGCTCGGCCCGGTCGGCCGCCGCGTAGTCAGCCGCCGTCGGATACTGCTTGAACACCTTGGGCGTGACCTCGTTGACCTTCTTGTCGGTGGCCTGCGCCGACAGAATGGTGGCCACCGCAAGCTCGAGCGGCGTGGTGAAGTCGAGCTCACAGTGCGCGTCCGGATGCGTCTCCGCCAGGATGCGCCCCATCCGTCGCGCCCGACGCTTGCGCCCAAGCTCGGTCTCCGCGTCAAAGGCGGCTGTCTTACTCACGTGCCAAAGACTATTCCGCACCCCCGACAACCCGCCGCCGCCACCCAAGGCCACCGAACCCCGCGCATCCACCAGACCCGAAGATCAAGCCCGACGGACCTACCAACCATGACGAGGTACGCCCATCGGCCGCGACGCCGCCACGCCAGTCATGCCAGGACACGCCGAGCGGCTGTGGCTGAGGGGACGGGCGCAAGCCCGCCGGCGCCAACGGTGGACGCTGGCCGCGGCAACCCAGCGAGTCGGAGGTGGTGGCCGACCCCACCGGATCGAGCCCGCCCGGCATCCGGGCCACCCGCGGTGACCGGCACGGTCAGGAACGAGCCGAACGCGCGCTGGCCCGGCTCACCGGGGCGCTGCGGGGTCAGTGGCAAAGCGGCAGCGGCCGACCACCGAGACGCCGACGTCAACCGCACGCCACGACCGACCACCGGAAGCGCCGCCGCAAAGGCCGACGTCAGCCCCACGCCACGACCGACCACCGCAAGCGCCGCCGCAAACGCCGACGTCAACCGCGCACCACGACCGACCACCGCAAGCGCCGCCGCAAACGCCGACGTCAGCCCCACGCCACGACCGACCACCGCAACCGCCGACGTCAGCCCCACGCCACGACTGACCACCGAAGGCGCCGCAGCAAACGCCGAGGTCAACCAGACGCCACGGGCGACCCCGGGATGCGCCTTGAGGGAACGAGCCGGCCCGCGGGCCGGGCTCAGACCCGAGCTCGCCGAGCCAACCGCTCCGGGTCGAGGATGATGATGGACTTGCCGTCGAGGCGGAGCCAGCCTCGGCTGGCGAAGTCGGCCAGCGCCTTGTTGACCGTTTCGCGTGAGGCGCCGACCAGCTGGGCGATCTCTTCCTGCGTCAGGTCGTGGGTCACCCGCAGCACGCCGCCGTCGCGGGTGCCGAAGCGGCCGGCCATCTGCAGGAGGTTTTTCGCCACCCGGCCGGGCACGTCGGTGAAGATCAGGTCGGCCAGTGCGTCGTTGGTGCGGCGCAGGCGGCGGGCCAGGACGCGGAGCAGTTGCTCGGCGATCTCCGGGCGGTTGTTGAGCCACGGGCGCAGCGCCTGCTTGCGGAGGCGGGCCAGGCGGGTGTCGGTGACCGCCGTGGCGGTCGCCGTGCGCGGGCCTGGGTCGAACAGGGAGAGCTCGCCGACCATGTCGGACGGGCCCATCACGGCGATCAGGTTCTGCCGGCCGTCGGCGGCACGGCGACCGACCTTGATCTTGCCGCTGAGCACGATGTAAAGGCTGTCGCCTGGTTCGCCCTCGTTGAAGACGATCTCGCCCTTACGGGCCTCGATGGTCTCCATGTCCTTGGCGAGCGCCTCGGCCGCCTCCGGGTCCACACCCTGGAAGATGCCGCTACGGGCCAGAACCTCATCCATCGCGCACCTCATCAGTTCCACGAAAGGCGCGGAAGCCGCGCGCAGTCAGTCTAGGCGTACGCATCGGCGAGCCGGCCCGGCAACCCCCGGATCGTGATCAGTCCATGTGCTGGGCCGACCCCGGTTGCCACCTGCCCTATCGTCTGCGCGTGCCGTTCAAGCCCATTCTTACCGCGCGTCCGGAGGACGGCGAAAGTATCCCCCTGCTCGTCTGGCGGTTACCTGCCCCGATGCGCGCCGTCAGTTCGGCTCCGCTCGGTGGCGGCATCGGGCAACGCGAGTGGGTCATCAACGCGACCGTGCCCATGTCGTACGCCCGTGATGACCCTCATGCCCACCTCGCCGCACTGGCCGGCGGTCTCGGCCTCGACGGGCCCGGTGTCGGGTTGTTGACCGGCGTTGACGTGACGCAACGGGTTGCCGCGGTGGATGGTGCTGCCGAGGTCTGGGCGACCGTCGGTCTCGGTGCGCCGATCCTGGCCGCCGCCGAGCGGGAAGTGCCGCGCCAACCGGACCCAAGACCCGGAACGATCAATATCGTCGCCTTCGCGCCGGTACGCCTCAGCGATGCCGCACTGGTCAACGCTGTCGCCACCATCACAGAAGCGAAGGCCCAGGCGCTGTGGGAACTGGGCCTCGCGGCCACCGGAACCGCCACCGACGCCGTCACCGTGCTCTGCCCGACCGACGGGCCGGCGGAGCCCTACGGTGGGCCGCTTTCGCGGTGGGGCGCCCGGCTCGCTCGGGCCGCCCATCGCGCCGTCCGGGAAGGTGGGTCGCGTCCCAAGATCCCCTGGTCGGAGCGCTAGCAATCGGCCTCTCGGGGGTCCCCACGGATGGCCCTGTACCGATATGGTGCCGGCGTGTCTCACCCCGACTCGCCGGTCCGGCGCAGCCTCCGCCCGACCATCGTCGCCGGCGTCGCCATCGCGGCGCTCTTCGTCGTGGGTGCGGCCGCCGTCGCCGCGGTGACCAGCGGCGGTGCCCAGGCGGAAGCGGCCTGGGTCGTGCCGGCAACCTCGCCCGGCGCCGCCGACGGCAAGAATGACGACCAGAAAGACGCCCAGCAGGAGGGGCAGGGCCAGCCGGCCCAGGAGTCGATCTCACTGTCCGCCACCGGCGACATCGTGATGGGCAACGCGCCGGGCAGCCTGCCGTCCAACGGCGGCAAGGGCTTCTTCGACGGCGTCAAGAAAGACCTGACCGCCGACCTGGTGATGGGCAACCTGGAAGAGCCGTTGACCGAAGACACCGGCCGCTCCAAGTGCGGCGCCGGTTCGACGGGTTGCCACCAGTTCCGGGCGCCGCCGGGTTATGCCAAGCACCTCAAGGACGCCGGCTTCGAGTTGCTCAACATGGCCAACAACCACGGCAACGACTACGGCGCGGACGGCTACCGCAACACCCAGGAAGCCCTCCAGGCCCAGGGGCTCGAGCACACCGGTGCGGTCGACGAGATCACCGTGGTCGAGGTCGAGGGCGTCAAGGTCGCAGTCGTCGGCTTCTCGTCGTACGCGTGGAACAACAGTCTGATCGACATCGAGAGTGGCAAGGACCTCGTCGCCAAGGCGGCCGGGCAGGCCGACATCGTCGTGGTGCAGGTGCACATGGGCGGCGAGGGCGCGGCGAAGACCCGGGTCAAGCCGGGCACCGAGATGTTCCTCGGCGAAAACCGGGGCGACCCGATCAAGTTCGCCCATTCGATGATCGACGCGGGTGCCGACCTGATCGTCGGCCACGGCCCGCACGTGCTGCGCGCGATGGAGTTCTACAAGGGCCGGCTGATCGCCTACAGCTTGGGCAACTTCGCCGGCGGCGGTGGCACGCTCAACCGCGGCGGCGTGCTCGGCCTCGGCGCGGTCCTCAAGGTCAACCTGACGCCCGAGGGTGGCTGGGTCGGCGGTCAACTCGTCTCGACCCAGATGAACACCGCCGGCAAGCCCGTCACCGACACGGGCAACGACAGCGCGGCCATGGTCGCCAACCTGTCCAAGCAGGACTTCCCGAAGACCGGCGCCCGGATCAGCGGCACCGGCAAGATCACGACGCCCGGCGCATAACCGGACAGACCGAACAAGCCACAAGACCAAGACCATTAAAAACAAGCAGGCTTGACTGTTTGTTTCGACCCCGCCATGCTCAGGAAATGCGGACCCCGCAGCAGGAGCGCAGCCGGGCCACCCAGGCACGCCTGCTCGACGCGGCCGTCGACAGCCTGGTCGACGTCGGCTGGGCCGGCACCACCACGACTGTGATCGCCGAGCGCGCCGGCGTCTCCCGCGGCGCCCAACTGCACCACTACCCGACCAAGGCCACGCTGGTGATGGCCGCCGTCGAGCACCTCGCCGACCGCCGCGCCGCCGAGATCAGGGCCGAGGCGGCCACCCTTCCCCAGGGTGAACGCCGGGTCGACCGGGTGATCGACATGCTGGCGGCCGCGTTCACCGGCCCGCTCTACGCCGCCGCCCTCGAGGTCTGGGTCGCCGCCCGCACCGACCCCGAGTTGCGCGCGGCCCTCGTGCCGGTCGAGGCCCGGGTCGGCCGCGAGTTGCACCGCCTCACCGTCGAGTTGCTGGATGCCGACGAGCGCCGCCCCGGCGTACGCGAATCGGTCCAAGCGTCCCTCGACCTCATGCGCGGCCTCGGCGTGGCCAACCTGCTCTCCGACGACGCCGCCCGCCGCACCGCCCTGCTCCGCGAATGGAAGCGCCACCTCGCCGCCGTCATCCGCGACTGAAGGAGGCCATTCGTGGTCGAGCTCACCGCCCTGCTCACCGATCTCGACGCCGAGACCGACGAGGTCGACGCCCTGGTCGCCACCCGGCCGCCCGCCGACTGGGCGCGCCCGACGCCCAGCCCCGGCTGGACCGTCGCGCACCAGATCGCCCACCTCGCCTGGACCGACCACCTGGCGCTGCTGGCCACCACCGACGACGCGGCCCTGGTCAACCTCCTGGCGCCGCTGGCCGACGACCCGGACCACATCGTCGACAAGGGAGCCGAGGGCTTCCTCGCGCCGCCCGACGAGTTGCGGCAACGCTGGCTCGACGGGCACCGCGCCCTGGCCACGGCCATCGAACAAGCGCCGCCGGGCAAGCGGATCCCCTGGTTCGGCAACCTGCTGTCGCCGCAGTCGATGGTCACCGCCCGGCTGATGGAGACCTGGGCACACGGCCTCGACATCGCCGACGCGCTCGGCGTCACCCGGGTGCCCACCGACCGGCTCCGGCACGTCGCGTTCCTCGGCTTCCGTACCCTCGGCCATTCGTTCCTGGCACACGGCAAGGCCGCCCCGGCCGAGCCGGTCCGGGTCGAGTTGGTGGCGCCCGACGGCGGCGAATGGGTGTTCGGCCCGGCCGGTGCGACCGACCGGCTGACCGGCCCCGCGCTCGACTTCTGCCTGCTGGTCACCCAGCGCCGGCACCCGACCGATCTCGCGCTGGTCGTCGAGGGTCCGGTCGCCACCGAGTGGCTGCAGATCGCGCAGGCCTTCGCCGGCCCGCCCGGCCACGGCCGCGGCCCGGCGAAGGCGATCTCATGATCCGGATCGGCAACGCGTCCGGCTTCTACGGCGACCGGTTCACCGCCTGGCGCGAGATGCTCGACGGCGGCGACCTCGACGTGCTCACCGGCGATTACCTGGCCGAGCTGACAATGCTGATTCTCGGCCGCGACCGGGCCCGCGACCCGGCCCTGGGCTACGCGAAGACGTTCTTGCGGCAACTCGAGACAACCCTCGGCACCGCCCTCGACAAGCGGGTCAAGCTGGTCACCAACGCCGGCGGCCTGCATCCCGCCGGGCTGGCCGCCGCGATCGAGTCGCTGGCCGCGCGACTCGGCCTGAAACCGCGCATCGGATACGTCGAGGGCGACGCCCTGGCCCGCCCCGACGCGCTGACCGCCAACGCCTACCTCGGCGCGTTCGGCATCGCGGCCTGTCTCGACGCCGGTGCCGACATTGTGGTCACCGGCCGGGTCACCGACGCCGCGCTGGTCGTCGGCCCGGCCGCCGCGCACTACGGCTGGGCCCGCGACGACTTCGACGCCCTGGCCGGCGCGACCGTGGCCGGCCACGTGATCGAGTGCGGCGCACAGGCAACGGGTGGCAACTTCAGCTTCTTCACCGAGTTGCCCGACGGCGCGCGCCGGCCCGGCTTCCCGATCGCCGAGGTCCACGAAGACGGCAGTTCGGTGATCACCAAGCACCCCTGCACCGGCGGCGCGGTGACCGTCGAGACGGTCACCGCGCAACTCCTCTACGAGATCGGCGGCCCGGCCTACCTCGGCCCCGACGTGGTCACCCGGCTCGACACGGTCGTCGTCACGGAGCAGGGCCCGGACCGCGTTGCCCTGACACATGTCAAAGGCAACCCGCCGCCGCCCACCCTCAAGGTCGGTGTCGCCAACCTCGGCGGTTTCCGCAACGCGATGACCTTCGTCCTCTGCGGGCTCGACATCGAAGCCAAGGCGGCGCTGGTCCGCGCCCAACTCGAAGACGCGGTCGGCACCGAGGGCCTGGAGTTCACGCTCGCGCGCACCGACCACCCGGACGCGGTCGACACCGAGGCGGCCAGCGCGCTGCTGCACTGCCACCTGAAGGATCAGGATCCGAAGCGGGCCGGCCGCGCCTTCTCGGCGGCCGCGGTCGAGTTGGCGCTCGCGTCCTACCCCGGCTGCACGCTGACCACCCCGCCGGGCGACGCGACACCGTTCGGCGTCTTCACCGCCGACAGCGTGCCGCAGGAGGCCGTCGAGCACACCGCCGTGCTGCCCGGCGGCGCGCACGTCAAGATCGCACCACCGAAACACACCGCCACGATGCAGCCGGCAGGAAACCAGCCGCCAGACGCCCGCCTGGACCCAGCACAAGGCTCGCAGGCAGGCGGCGAGCCACCAGGCGCCAGCGCAGAAGGCCCGCAGGCGGGCGGCCAACCCCAGACCGCAAGCCCGCAGCGGGCAGGAAGCCAGGAGACGACCCGAGTCGCGCTGGGCACGATCCTCGGCGCCCGCTCGGGCGACAAGGGTGGCGACGCCAACCTCGGCGTCTGGGCCCGGACCGACGAGGCCGCCGACTGGTTGCTCGGCTGGTTGACCGAGGACCGGTTGAGTCAACTGCTGCCGGAGACCGCCGCGTTGACCGTCGAGCGGTACGAGTTGCGCAACCTGCGCGCGGTCAACTTCGTCATCCGGGGCCTGCTCGGTCAGGGCGTCGCGGCGTCGACCCGGTTCGACCCGCAGGCGAAGGCGCTCGGCGAGTTGCTCCGCGCCCGGGTCGCCGACGTGCCCGCGGCGCTGGTCGCCCGGGGAAGTGCGGCGTGAGTCTCCACCACCGCCGCATCCGTGTCGCGTCCGCCGAGACGCTCGTTACGGAGGTGGCAATGGCCAAGGAGGTGTCGTGACTGTCCTGGAGACCGCGGTCGACCCGCGCAACCCGTCCTACCTGGAAAACCGTTCGGCGATGCTGGAACGGCTCCACGAGTTCGAGGACGCGCTCGACGACGCCCGCGCGGGCGGCGGCGACAAATACGTCAACCGCCACCACGCCCGCGGCAAGCTGTTGCCCCGCGAGCGGATCGAGTTGCTGGTCGACCAGGACGCACCGTTCCTGGAGTTGTCACCGACGGCGGCCTGGGGCACCGACTTCCCGGTCGGCGCCAGCGTGGTCAGCGGCATCGGCGTGATCGAGGGCGTCGAGTGCGTCATCGTCGCCAACGACCCCACGGTGCGCGGCGGCGCGATCAATCCGTACGCCCTGAAGAAGACCCAGCGGGCCGGCGAGATCGCCCTGGCCAACCGGTTGCCACTGGTCAACCTGGTCGAGTCCGGCGGTGCCGACCTGCCCACCCAGGCGGAGATCTTCATCCCGGGCGGCGGCGTGTTCCGCGACCTGACCCGGCTGTCCGCGGCCGGCATCCCGACGATCTCGGTGGTCTTCGGCAACGCGACGGCCGGCGGCGCCTACGTGCCCGGCATGTCCGACTACACGATCATGGTGCGGCACCAGGCGAAGGTCTTCCTGGCCGGCCCGCCGCTGGTCCGGATGGCGACCGGCGAGATCACCGACGACGAGTCGCTCGGCGGCGCCGGCATGCACGCCGGCACCAGCGGCCTGTCCGACTATCTGGCCGAAGACGAGCGCGACGGCCTGCGACTGGCCCGCCAGGTGGTCCGCCGGCTCAACTGGCGCAAGCAGGGCCCCGGGCCACGAACAAAGAACCCGGCGCCACCGAAGTACGACGTGGAAGACCTGCTGGCCATTGCCAGCGCCGACCCGCGTACCCCGTTCGACCCAAAGGAAGTACTAGCCCGACTGCTCGACGGCAGCGAGTTCGACGAGTTCAAGCCCGGCTACGGCACGGCGCTGGTGACCGGCTGGGGCGAGGTGCACGGCTACCCGGTCGGCGTGCTGGCCAACGCGCGCGGCGTGCTCTTCTCCGAGGAGTCGCAGAAGGCGGCGCAGTTCATCCAACTCGCCAACGCGACCGACACCCCGCTGCTCTTCCTGCAGAACACCACGGGCTACATGGTCGGCGCCGAGTACGAGCAACGCGGCATCATCAAGCACGGCGCCCTGATGATCAATGCGGTGTCCAACTCGAAGGTCCCGCACATCACGATCAACCTGGGCGCCTCCTACGGTGCCGGCAACTACGGCATGTGCGGCCGGGCCTACGACCCGCGTTTCCTGTTCACCTGGCCCAACGCGAAGTCGGCGGTGATGGGCCCGGCGCAGCTCGCCGGGGTGCTCTCGATCGTGGCGCGGCAGGCGGCCGAGGCCAAGGGTCAGCACTACGACGAAGACTCCGACCAGGCGATGCGGATGATGGTGGAGCAGCAGATCGACACGCAGTCGACCGCGCTGTTCCTCTCCGGCCGGCTCTACGACGACGGGATCATCGACCCCCGCGACACCCGCACGGTCCTGGGGCTGTCGCTGTCGGCTATCCACAATGCACCGATCAAGGGCGCCGAAGGCTTCGGCGTCTTCCGGATGTGAGGGCTGCACCATGATCCGCAGACTGCTGGTGGCCAACCGGGGTGAGATCGCCCGCCGGGTGTTCGCCTCGTGCCGGCTGGTCGGCATCGAGACCGTGGCCGTCTATTCCGACGCCGACGCCGACTCGCCGCACGTGGCCGAGGCCGACTACGCCGTCCACCTGCCCGGCAACGCGCCGACCGCGACCTACCTGCGCGGCGACCTGATGATCTCGGCCGCGCGGAAGACCGGCGCCGACGCGATCCACCCGGGGTACGGCTTCCTGTCGGAGAACGCCGACTTCGCCGCCGCGGTCACCGACGCCGGGCTGACCTGGATCGGCCCGCCGGCCAAGGTGATCGCCGCGATGGGCTCGAAGATCGAGGCCAAGACGCTGCTCGCCGACGCCGGCATCCCGATGCTGCCGACCTGGTTCGACGCCGATCGGGTGACCGAGTTCCCGGTGCTGGTCAAGGCGTCGGCCGGCGGCGGCGGCCGGGGCATGCGGATCGTGCACGACCGCGAGTCGCTGACCGACGCGATCGCCTCGGCCCGGCGCGAAGCGGCCCTCGCGTTCGGCGACGGCACCGTGTTCCTGGAGCGCTACGTCGAGAGCGCCCGGCACATCGAGGTGCAGGTGTTCGCCGACAACCACGGCAATGCGGTGCCCTTCGGCGAGCGCGAGTGCTCGATCCAGCGGCGCTACCAGAAGATCCTCGAGGAGGCGCCCTCGCCGGTTGTCACGCCGCAACTGCGCGAGCAACTCTGCGCGGCCGCGGTGATCGCGGCCCGGGCGGTCGGCTACGTCGGCGCCGGCACCGTCGAGTTTCTGGTCGACGCCGTCGGCGGCGGCTTCTACTTCCTGGAGATGAACACCCGGCTCCAGGTCGAGCACGCCGTCACCGAGTTGGTCGCCGGCTTCGACCTGGTCCGGATGCAGTTGCTGGTTGCCGAGGGCAACCCGTTGCCGGTCAACGCCGCACCGCCGATGCGCGGCCACGCGATCGAGGTGCGGCTCTGCGCCGAAGACCCCGCCGCCAACTGGCTGCCGTCCACCGGCACGCTGCACCGCTTCCACATCCCGCAGATCGGTGGCGAGTTCAAGCCCCTGCCCTCGCCCGGGTTGCGGCTCGACTCGGGCGTGCGGGACGGCTCGGTGGTCGGCGTCCACTACGACTCGATGCTGGCCAAGCTGATCGCCTGGGCACCGACCCGCGCCGAGGCCGCCCGGCTGCTCGCCGGCGCGCTGGCCCGGGCCGAGATCCACGGCGTGACAACCAACCGCGACCTGCTCGTACGCACGTTGCGGCACCCGTCCTTCCGCGCCGGCGACCTCGACACCGCCTTTCTCGAGCGGCACCCCGAGGTCTTCGCGCCCCTGCTCTCCTCGGTCGACGCGGTCCGGGTCTCCTGCCTCGCGGCCGCGCTGGCCGGCGCCGCCGCCCGGCGGGGCACCGCACCGGTGCTCGGCACGCTCCCCTCGGGTTGGCGCAACGTGCCGAGCCGATCACAGACCACCGTGTACGACGGCCCGGCCGGCCCGGTCGAGGTCGGCTACCGGCTCGACCGCGCCGGTGATCTGGTCAACTGGTGGGTCCAGGCGGTCGACCCCGACGACCCGGACCTCGGCGGTCTCGGCCAGCCGCCGGCCACCGACGACCACCCGCCGGCGCAGATCGTCTCGGTGGAGCCCGACGCCGTCGCGCTCGACGTCAACGGCATCCGCTTGATGTTCACCGTGCGCCGGGTCGGCGACGTGTCCTACGTCGACAGCCCCGAGGGCTCGGTCGCCCTTCAGGAGTTGCCCCGCTTCCCGCTCCCCGCGCCCGAACTGGCCGCGGGTTCGCTGGTCGCGCCGTTGCCCGGGCACGTCAGCCGGGTCATGGTCGTGCCCGGCCAGCGGGTCCGCCCGGGCGAACTGCTGATGACGCTCGAGGCGATGAAGCTCGAACACCCCGTCTACGCGCCGGCCGCCGGCTACGTCGCCGCGCTGCCGGTCGGCCCGGGCTCCCAGGTGGAGACCGGCGCCGTGTTGGCGGTGCTCAGTCCCGAATAAGCCCTAGACCGTCGGAGGCCACCCCTCATGGATTTCGACCTGACCCCTGAGCAGAGCGATCTGCGCGACGCCGTGGCGGCGCTCGGCCGCCGCTACGGCCACGAGTACTTCATCGGCAAGGCCAAGGCCGGCGAGCACACCACCGAGCTGTGGGCCGAGGCCGGCAAGTTGGGCTATCTCGGCGTCAGCATCCCGACCGAGTACGGCGGCGGTGGCGGCGGTATCACCGACCTGACCATCGTCTGCGAGGAACTCTCGGCGACCGGCTCGCCGTTGCTGCTGCTGGTCGTCTCGCCGGCGATCGTGGCGACGATCCTGGCCAGGCACGGCACCGAGGCGCAGCGCACCGAGTTCCTGCCCCGGCTCGCCGACGGCTCGCTGCTCATCGCCTTCGCGATCACCGAGCCCGAGGCCGGCTCCAACTTCCACCGGCTCGGCACGGTCGCACAGCGCGACGGCGACGAGTGGGTGCTCAACGGCCGCAAGTGCTTCATCTCCGGCGTCGACCACGCCGACTACGTGATGGTGGTCGCGCGCACCGCCGACGCGGCGACCGGCAAGCTGGTCCCGGCGCTGTTCCTGGTGCCGACCGACGCGGCCGGGCTGACGAAGTCCAAGCTCGACATGGAGATCGTCTCGCCGGAGAAGCAATGGCTGCTCTACCTCGACGACGTGCGCCTGCCGGCCGACGCGCTGGTCGGCGACGGCGACGCGGGGCTGCCGGCGCTGTTCGCGGGCCTCAACCCGGAGCGGATCACGGTGGCGGCGATGAGCGCCGGCACCGGCCGCTACGCGCTCGAACGGGCGTCCCGCTACACCGCCACCCGCCAGGTCTGGGGCCGTCCGATCGGGACGCACCAGGGCGTCGCGCACCCGCTGGCGCACGCGGCGATCCAGGTCGAACTCGCGCGGCTGATGGTCTACAAGGCGGCCACCCTCTATGACGCCGGCCGCGACCTGGAGGCGGGAGTCGCGGCCAACATGGCCAAATACGCGACCGCCGACGCCGCGGCACTCGCGGTCGACACGGCGATCCAGGCACACGGCGGCAACGGAATGACGACGGAGTACGGCGTGGCCACACTGCTCGGTGCCGTACGCGCCGGCCGGATCGCACCGGTAAGCCGGGAAATGATCCTCAATTTCGTCTCGCAGCACGTACTCGGCCAGGAGAAGTCTTATTGATTGGTTGTTGATCACGATGTGTGGAGATGCTTGGATCTTCAAACATGAGGCTTCCTCGCTCTCCGGCCGGCTGGACGATGGCCGTCTTCGGCGTGCTCGCGATCATCATGGGCGTGGTCGGCCTGGTCAGCCCGGACACGCTGCTCAAGCTGCTGGGTTTCGAGGTGCTGGGCGCGCGGGCCCCGGGCGACTACACCAAGACGTTCATGGCCGCGTCGTCGATGGCCTCGCTCAACATGGGCGTCTACTATCTGGTCGCGGTGGCGACCGAGTGGCGGCCGTTCTACCTCTTCACGGTGATCTTCCGGCTCGTGACGTTCACGGTTTTCACGATCCTGGTGGTCACCGACGCCGCGCCGGCGCGTTTCTTCGGCGTCGCGGCCTGGGAAGGAATCGGCGCGCTGGCCACAGGTGTCGCATTGTGGTTCGAAAGAAACCGGCGGACTTCGGTACCTTCTAACACGTGAATGGCACATCCCCTGGCGCCCTACCGCTGCCGGTTGTGCCTGGTCTAGCCGATTTGTCAGTGTTCGCGCGTGGCGGTTATGCGACCGTCTACCGCGCGACGCAGGGCTCGGTCGGCCGCGAGGTCGCGGTCAAGGTCGAAAATCGCACCCTCGACACCGAGCGCGACCGACGCCGCTTCCTCCGCGAGGCGCGCGCCGCGGGCCGCATGTCGTCCCATCCGCACGTGGTCGACCTGTTCGACGCCGGCGTGACGAGCGACCAGCACCCCTACCTGATCATGGAGTTGTGCGACGGCTCGTACGCCGAACGGATGAAGAACTCGCCGTTGTCGGCGGCCGAGGCGCGCGATGTCGGCATCAAGATCGCCGATGCGCTGGCCGACGCGCACCAGTTGGGCGTGCTGCACCGCGACGTGAAGCCGGCCAACATCCTCTACTCCAGGTTCAACGAGCCGGCGCTGGCCGACTTCGGCCTGGCCGTGCTGGCGGAGGTCCGCGACTCGTCGGTCACGCTCGAGGTGCTCACCCCGGCCTACGCCGCACCGGAGATGTTCCGGCACAGCGAGCCGTCGCCGGCCGTCGACGTCTACGCCCTTTGCGCGACGCTCTACGCGATCATGCGCGGCAAGCCACCGCGCTGGCGCGACGACCGCGACCCGAGCCTGGTCACGCTGATGGAGATGTTCACCGAGCGGATCCCCGACCTGCCCGGCGTGCCGCCGGCCTATCTGGACCTGCTCCGCGCGGGCATGGCCAACGATCCCGCGGCCCGGCCGTCGGCGGAAGAGTTGCGCGACCGCCTCGCCGACCTGCCGATGGAAGGCTTCGGCTCGACCCGGCCGACGTCGGCCCCGCCGGTCAGTGGCGGCGCACCGGCGAGCAAGCCCGTCTCCGGCGGCCCCTCGGTCTACGTCTCCCGCTCCTACACCCCGCCGGCGCCGCCCCCACTGGCTGCGCCGCCACAGCCCAGCAGCCCGACCGACGACCACCCCACCGTCCCCGGCGCCCGGCGTGGCCGGCGCCGCTGGTGGCTGGGCGGCCTGGGGATGATCGCGTTGCTCGCGATCGGCGGCCTGACCGCGTGGTATGCGTCGGGCTCGCCCGACGCCGACAATGATCCGGTGGGCCAGAGCAGCCCGGCGCCGACCCACACGGTGTCGCTGGGCCAGGCGCTGCCCGGCTGCATCGTTCCGTTGCCGGCCGGTGGCGTCTGCCCCGACGACCTGGAGTGCTTCGGCGACGACCGCCCCGCCGAGCGGGTGCCGTGCGCCGGCCGGCACACGTGGGAGGCGTTCGCGCTGGGCCAGGCTCCGGCGACGCTGGAGAAGGTGGACCGGGCGAACCTGCTGGCCGACCCCGCCGTGCGCCGGGTGTGCGGCGCGACCACCTTCACCGTGGCGACACGACTGATGAGCACCCAGGGTTGGACGCTCGACGTGTTGCCACCCGACCGGGCCGCGCTGGCCGCCGGCGACCGCACCTACCGCTGCCTGGCCGGCAAGGGCGAAGACGCGCTCAACGGCCCGACCCTGAGCCGTTAGAGCTTGTCGCCGAGCCGCTCCCGCAGTTCCTGCGCACGCGCGCGCTCGCTGGTCTGCTCGGTCGAGAACGACAGGTCGACGGCCCGCTCCGCCGCGGCCTGCGCCTCCGCACGGCGGCCGGCCGCATTCAGGGCCCGGGCCAGCACCTCGGCACCGATCACCCGGCTGCGCACGTCTTCGGCCGGCACCGCGGCGGCCCGCTGCGCCCAGTCCAACGCCTGCTCACACCGCCCGGCCGCGAGCAGCGCACCGGCATAGGTGGCCAGCGCCTGCTGCCGCGAGAACAGCAGCGACGGCGCACCGGAGGCCGAGGCGATCGGCGCCAGCAGCCCGATCGCGGTGGTGGTGTCGCCCGCCCGGGCCCGCACCGCCGACAGCAGCACCCGCGGCCCCACCTGGGCCGGCGCCAACGGGTTGTGCGGCTCGACCGCGGTCATCACGGCCCGCGCGTCGGCCTCGGCCGCGTCGCAGTCGCCGCGGTCGAGGGCGACGAAGCCGCGCAACGTGCCGGCCATCCCCATCAGCAGCGGATGCCCGATGCGGTTGGCGTAGGACACGGCGTCGCTCAGCAGGTCGCTGGCGTGCTGCGGCTCGCCGAGGCCGCGCGCGACCACACCCCGGACGACCAGCGAGAACCCGCGACCCCAGTCGTCGGAGGCGGCGGCGAAGTCGCGGTAGGCGCGGCGGGCCTCGCGGTCGGCCTCGGCCAGGTCGCCGAGTTCGGCGGCGGCGAACGCCTCGACCGCGCGGAGGGTGCCGACCGCCCACGCCTCGCCGACCCGCTCACCGAACGGCAGGAAGATCCGGGCGAGCCGGCGCGCCTCGGAGAGCCGGCCGGCGAGCAGCCGCGCGTATGCGGTGGTGCCGCGCAGCCAGGCCCGCCCGACCGGGTCGCCGAGCTGGGCGAACAGCCGCGCGGCTCGGGCCAGCACCGCGTCGGCACCGGCGAAGTCGCCGCGGGTGGTGGTCACCCAGGCCAGGTTCTGCAGCGACCAGGCCTGGCCGCGCTCGTCGCCGGCGGCGACGTTGACCTGGTAGGCCGCGGCGAACCGGCTGCTGGCCTGAGCGAGCTTGCCCTGCAGGAAGTCGGCCATGCCGAGCCGGCGCATCGCCTCGGCGCGCGGGCCGGGCAGGTTGGCGTCGGTGGCGACCTGGAGCGCGTCGCGCCACATCACCTGCGCGCGGGTGAAGTCGCCGAGGGAGCGGTGGGCCCGGCCGGCGAGCAGCAGCGCGCCGGCGCGGGCGCTCGGCTCGGCGGAGTTGGCGGCGATCTTCTCGGCGTAGGCGAGCGCGTCTTTGGCCCGGCCGGTCTGCTGTAACGCGCGGGCGTGCACCAGCCGGTCGGCGACCGGCAGCGCGTCGCCGGCCAGCGCGGCCTCACGCTCGGCGTATTCGACGGCGGTGACCGGCTCACCGGCGGCGGCCGCGCGCCGGGCCGACCGGCTCAGCGCGGCGATGCCGAGCGGGACGACGTCGCGGGCGGTCGCGTCGGGTCGCAGGCCGACCGCGTCGGCCAGGGCGACGGCGCGCTCGGTGTGGTGTGCGATGAAGGCGTCGCGGTCGCCGTCGGACCAGTTGCCCGGGTCGGCGGCGGCCGGCTCGACCGACACCGCGCGCCGGCCGGTGACCACCTCGGACAGCACCGTGGGCACCGCCCAGCGAGCCAGGAACGCGTGCCGCTCGGCCAGGTCGGCCTTGCCCATGCCGGAGTAGGCGGCCTCGTGCATGAGCGGGGTGGAGAACGCGTAGCCGGTGCGGGTGCGCTGGAGCATGCGGCGTTGCAGCAACTCGTCGACGGCCCGCTCGAGCTCGACCGCCACGACCGCGGCCGGACGGCCGGAGCGGCCCGCGTAGTGCTCGCGCAGCGCCTCCAGCGTGCCGCGCGGCACCACGTCGCCGATCACCGCGGCGTCGCGCAGCACCGACCGGGCGTCGGCGGGCAGCGCGTCGATGCGGGCGGCGAGCACGGCCGCCAGGTCGCGGGAGAGCAGCCGGCTGGTCAGCGAGCCGGGCGCGAGCCGCCAGCGCTTCTCGCCCGACTCGCCGTCGACGCTCACCTTGGTCAGCGCGCCACGCTCGATCAGCAGGGTGACCAGCTCGGCCAGGTAGAACGGGTTGCCCTGGGCGGTGGCCAGCAGGCCGTCGCTGTCGGGCTGGGGCAGCTTGCCGCCGCTCAGGTAGGACGACAGGAGCCGCGACGAGTCGGCGCCGCGCAACGGCGGCAGGGTGGCCACCTCGGCGTCGGCGAGCCGGGTCAGCGCACCGGCGGTGCGCACCAGCTCGGGGCGGCCGAGCAGCAGCACCAGGACCGGGCCGGTCAGCCGGGAGAGCATGACGCCAAGCGCCTCGACCGTCTCGGGAGTGGCGTCGTGCAGGTCGTCGACGATGATCAGCAGCGGTGCCTCGGCAGCGAGGCCGCTGAGCAGCGCGGCGACCGCACCCGGCACGGCGGCGGCGTCGGCCCCGTCGGGGTCGCCGGTCCACTCGCCGGGTGCTGCCTGCACAGCGGTCGGCAGGTCGCCGTAGCCCATCAGGGCGGTCAGCAACTCGGAGGCGACCGGCGGCGCGTCCGGGAAGCGGGCCAACCGGCTGGTCAGCCGGCGCAGCCGCTCTTCGACCACCTGCCGGGTGGGCGGTGTGCCGTTGTCGGTCGGTGCGCCGATCGCGATCCGGACCAGGTCGGCGAGCGGGGCCAGGCGGCGGCGCTCGCCGAACGCGGCACAGCGCACCGAGAGCACCCGGGCGCCGGTGCGGGTGGCGAACCGGCCGGCGGCCACGTCGTAGCCGGCGGCCAGCCGCTCGGCCTCGCCGGCGAATCGGGTCTTGCCGATGCCGGCCTCGGCGGTCATCAGCATGACCGTGGGCTGACCCTGGTCGACGACCTCGGCGAGCCGGCCGGCGATCCGGCCGAGTTCGGCCTCGCGGCCGACGAACGGCGCCTCGTCGCCGAGGCCCGACCGGGTGCCTGGCGCGTCGTGCAGGCCGAGTAGTTCGTAGGCCTCGACCGGGTCGCGCTTGCCCTTGAGCCGCAACGGGCGCAACTGCCGCCAGGACGCGACCCGCCGGGTGCCGGAGAAGGTGCTGGCACCGGCGTAGATCGCGCCGACCGCGGCCGCGTCGGCCAGCCGGGCGGCGGTGTTGACCGTGTCGCCGATGACCGTGTATTCGATCGCGGCCTGAATGCCCGCGACCACGTTGCCGGTGTTGAGCCCGACCCGCAGGCCGAGCGGTGCGCCGCCGCCGCGCTCGTCGTCGAGCACCCGGCGGACCGCGCGCTGCATCGACAGGGCCGCCCGGACGGCGCGCTCGGCGTCGTCTTCGTGCGCGACCGGTGCGCCGAAGACGGCCATGATGCCGTCGCCGGTGAGCTTGTCGACGTGGCCGCCGAAGGTCTTCACCGCGCCCGCGAGCGCGGCCAGCACCCGGTCGGTCACCGCGCCGACCCGTTCGGGGTCGACATTCTCCGACCAGGAGGTGAAATCAGACAGATCGCCGAACAGGACGGTAACCACCCGGCGTTCGGCGGCGGGCAGCGACGCCGCCGCAGGCAGGGCGGCGCCGCAGTTGTGGCAGAAACGGGCGCCGGGAATGGCGACCGTGCCGCACACGGGACACGTCACGGTCCATCCAACCCCTGTGACCCCCGTCGCGATTCCCCGGACGGCACACCGAGATATGCGAGTTGGGCCCGGACGGACCACTCGGCGGCGGGCCAGAGCGAGGGGTCGACGTCGGCGTAGACGGCGGCGACGACCTCTTCGGCCGTTTTGGCGCCATCTGCAACGGCTTGGCGGACCTGGTCGAGGCGCGCCTGGCGGTGGCTGAGGTAGAACCGCGCGGCCACCGCGCAGTCGGCGAGAGCCGGACCGTGGCCCGGCAGCGCGAGAAACCCGGGATAGCCGGTCAGCAGCTCCAGGCTGGCGAGGTAGTCGCCGAGGTCGCCGTCGGGATGTGCGACCACCGTGGTGCCCCGGCCGAGGATCGTGTCGCCGGTGAAGACCGCCCGCTCGGCGCCGGCAGCAGCGACGAAGCAGACCGAGTCGGCCGTGTGGCCGGGGGTGGCGACAGCGGTGATCGTGACGCCCGCCAGCTCGTGCGAACCCAGATCGCGGAGCACGGTCGCGCCGGTCAGCTCGGCAAACCGGTCAAGGCCCTCGACGTGGTCGGGGTGGCCGTGGGTGGCCAGCACGGTGCCGATCGGGCCGTGCGCGGCGACCGCCGCCAGGTGACCCTCGTCGAGCGGACCGGGATCGATCACCACCGCCGGCGCGCCCGCGGTGGCCCGCACGACCCAGGTGTTGGTGCCATCGAGGGTCATGGGGCCCGGGTTGGCCGCCCTGACCAGGGTGACCCACTCCGGCAGGCGATCCGCGAGCGCTGCCGCCGGAGTGGTCACGTGGGCCGTCATGGGTGCGATCGTACGACCGGGTTGTGACAACCAGGTCAGGCGACCGCGACCTCCACGATCGCTTCGACCTCGACCGGAGCGCCGAGCGGCAGCTCCGCGACGCCGACCGCGCTGCGGGCGTGCCGGCCCGCCTCGCCGAACACCTGACCGAACAGCTCGGAGGCGCCGTTGACGACCGTCGGCTGGCCGGTGAAGCCCGGCGCCGACGCGACGAAACCGACCACCTTGACGACCTTGACGACGTATTCCAGGCCGACCAGGGCGTCGATCGCGGCCAGTACGTTGAGGCCGCACTGCCGGGCCAGGTCACGGGCCTGCTCGGCGGTGACCTCCTCGCCGACCTTGCCTTTGGCGAGCAGCTCGCCGCCGACGATCGGCAGTTGGCCGGAGACGTAGACGTAGTTGCCGGACTGCACCGCGGGCACGTATGCCGCCACCGGGGGCACGACCTCGGGCAGGGTCAGCCCTAGCTCGGCGATGCGCTCATGCGGGGTCGTCACGACTTGGGCCGCTTCATGTAGGCGACCAACTGCTCCGGATTCGGGCCCGGAATGACGGACACGAGCTCCCAGCCGTCCTCACCCCAGTTGTCCAGAATCTGCTTGGTCGCGTGGACCAGCAGCGGCACGGTCGCGTACTCCCATTTCTGCATGCGGCCGAGGTTACCGGTGGCGATCCGGGCGGCCCCAGGTCGGCTACCCTGCTCCGCGACGGCTCGTCCGGACGAGACCTGGGGAGACCATGAGCGTGCCGCCCGCCGCTGACGACGAGAGCCGGCCGACCGACGCCCCCGAGTCGGGCGACGAGGCCGGCGGGCGACCGCCCGTCCCCCCGCCACCACCCCCGCAGGACCTGCCCGCGCCGCCACCGCCCGCCGTGGCCCGACCGGCGCCGCCATCGCCCGCCGTGGCCCAACCGACGCAGCCTCCGCCCGCTGTGGCCCCACCGACGCCGCCACCGCCCGCCGTGGCCCGACCGGCGCCCCCATCGCCCGCCGTGGCCCAACCGACGCCGACGCCGCCCGCTGTGGCCCCACCGACGCCGCCCACACCCGAACCACCCCCGGTCGCGCCAGCGGCGCCCTCGGCGGCCCTCGAACCGCCACCGGTGTCCGCAGAGCCGCTGCCGCCGGCCCCGGTGACCGGGCCCGGCCCGGCCGACACCCAGGAGATCACTCCGGCCACGACCGTCCCGAGCGCACCGCTCTGGACTCCGCCCCCGTGGACATCGGGTCCGCGGCAGCCGACGGTGCCGCCCGCGACCCACGACTGGGCCACGACCACCCAGCCGGTGCCGCCACCGCCGAGCTGGGGGCCGCCCGTACCCCCGAATCCGGTCCGGAAGCCCCGCCGCCGCGGCCTGTTGATCACGGTGATCGTGCTGGCCGGGGTCCTGGTCCTGGGTTGCGGCGGCGGGCTCGTCGGCTATCTCGCGCTGCGCGACGTCGACACCGGAGAGGGCGCGGCCGAGCCGGTCGCCGCGGTGGAGAGCTTCCTCGACGCGGTCTACGTGAAGCAGAACGCGACCGCGGCCAACGCGCTGGTCTGTAGCGACGCGCGCGACCAGGGCGCCCTCCAGGACAAGGTCGACGAGATCAAGCGGTACGCGCGGACCTATCCGAACCCGCGCTACAAGTGGGACCCGCCCAAGGTGGAGCAGCAGGACGCGGAGAAGGCGACCGTGTCGACCCGGTTGACCGTGTTGACCGCCGACGACCGCAGCACCGCCGAGCAGCTGCGCTTCACCGTCGTACACAAGACCGGCTGGTGGGTCTGCGATGTCGGCTGACGCATACTCTTAGTGCGTGACCAGACCCGCTCCGACCGGCCGACGCGCTGACCTGTGGCCCGCGCGGCTGCATGTCGTGACCGGGAAGGGCGGCACCGGCAAGACCACGGTGGCCGCCGCGCTCGCCCTGGCGCTGGCCGCCGGCGGGCGCCGCACGCTGCTGGTTGAGGTCGAGGGCCGGCAAGGAGTCGCGCAACTCTTCGGCACCCCGCCGCTGCCCTACGAGGAGCGGCGAATCACCGCGGCGGCCGGCGGCGGCGAGGTGCGGGTGCTGGCCATCGATGCCGAGGAAGCGCTGCTCGAATACCTCGAGATGTTCTACCGGCTGGGCGCCGCCGGGCGGGCCCTGCGCCGGCTGGGCGCGATCGACTTCGCCACGACCATCGCCCCTGGCCTGCGCGACGTGCTGCTCACCGGCAAGGTCAAGGAGGCCACGACCAGGACCTCGGGCGGGCATCGGGTGTACGACGCGGTCGTGGTCGACGCGCCGCCCACCGGCCGGATCGGCCGGTTCCTCAACGTGACCGCCGAGACCGCCAAGCTGGCCAAGGTCGGGCCGATCAAGACACAGAGCGACGGCGTCCAGGCCCTGCTCCGCTCGCCGATGACCGCGGTGCACGTGGTCACACTGCTCGAGGAGATGCCGGTCCAGGAGACGGTCGACGCGATCGACGAGTTGACCCGGTTGCGCATCCCGGTCGGCCACGTGATCGTCAACGAGGCACAGGCGCCGCTGGCCTCCGTGGGCAAGGTCTCACAGGCCGAGTTGCGCCGCGGGCTGACCGCCGCCGGGTTGCCAACAGACAAGGCAACGGTCACCGGGTTGTACGCCGAGGTGAAGAACCACCTGACCCGCCAGGAACTCGAGGATTCGCTCCGTGGCGACCTCGTCGAACTGGGCCGCCCGGTGCTGGAGCTGCCCCTGTTAAGCGCCGGCGTCGACCGTGACGGGCTAGACGTTCTCGCTGCTGCTCTGTTGGCTGCTCCGACCCCATAAACTCGGGCATGTGTCTTCGGATCAACACCCGCCGCGGCTTGACGTCGACCGGATCCTGAGCGATCCGGGCGTTCGCATCGTGGTCTGTTGCGGCTCGGGTGGCGTCGGCAAGACCACGACCGCCGCCGCCCTCGCCCTGCGGGCCGCCGAACAGCATGGCCGGCGCACCGTCGTGCTCACCATCGACCCCGCCCGCCGCCTCGCGCAGTCGCTCGGCCTGACCGAGCTCGACAACACGCCCCGGCCGGTCAAGGGCGTCGGCGAGAGCAGTGAGGGCTCGCTGCACGCGATGATGCTCGACATGAAGCGCACCTTCGACGAGGTGGTGCTCGCGCACACCGACCCGGCGAAGGCGGCGGAGATCTTCGCCAACCCCTTCTACCAGGCGATGAGCTCGACCTTCTCCGGCACGCAGGAATACATGGCGATGGAGAAGCTGGGCCACCTGCACGCGCAGGGCGAGTGGGACCTGATCGTGGTCGACACCCCGCCGTCGCGGTCGGCGCTCGACTTTCTCGACGCACCGGCCCGGCTGGGCCGGTTTCTCGACGGCCGGATGCTGCGGCTGTTGCTGGCGCCGGCGCGGGCCGGCGGCCGCAGCGTGTTCGGCCTGGTGACAGCGTCGTTCGGGGTGTTCTCGCGGGTCGTACAAAAGGTGCTTGGTGCGCAGCTCTTGACTGATTTGTCGGGTTTTGTCGCCGCC
This sequence comes from Asanoa sp. NPDC049573, assembly GCF_040676615.1. Taxonomy (NCBI): domain Bacteria; kingdom Bacillati; phylum Actinomycetota; class Actinomycetes; order Micromonosporales; family Micromonosporaceae; genus Asanoa; species Asanoa sp. NPDC049573. The sequence continues at coordinate 82,643 of NZ_JBFAPI010000020.1, read as the reverse complement.
CTCGACTCGATGTTCGGCGGCTTCCGGCAACGCGCCGAGCAGACCTTCCAGATCCTGCAGGCGCCGGAGACGGCGTTCCTCGTGGTCGCCACCCCGGAGAAGGACGCGATCCGGGAGGCGGCCTATTTCGCCCGCCGGCTCGGCGAGGAGCGGATGCCGCTGGCCGGGCTGGTGGTCAACCGGGTGCACGGCACCCAGGTGCCGCAGCTGAGCGCCGATGCGAGTCTCGCCGCCGCGGCCGAGCTGGCCGACGCCGGCGAGCAGGCGCCGACCGCCGACGCGTTGCGCATCCACGCCGCGCTGGCCTCCCTGGCCGACCGGGAACGCGCGGTGACCGCGGGCTTCGCGGCGGAGTTCCCCGAAGTGGCCACGGTGTCCGTAACCGCACAGCCCGCCGATGTCCACGACATCGACGGGCTGCGGATGATCGGCTCGGCTATCAGCCAGCCGTGACCAGCGACTTGTCCTTGTTGCGCAGCGCGGCCTCGAACATCTTGCGCCAGCTGGCCACCTGCGGGTGGCGCCGCAGCAGGGCCCGGCGCTCGCGCTCGGTCATGCCACCCCAGACGCCGAACTCGATGCGGTTGTCCAGCGCGTCGGCCAGGCATTCGTACCGCACCGGGCAGCTCCGGCAGATCCGCTTCGCCACGTTCTGCTCAGCGCCCTGCACGAAAAGCGCGTCCGGGTCCCCGTTCTGGCATGCCGCCAACGTCGGCCAGTCTGTGATCATGCCCATCAGTCCACGTCCCCCCTTGCAGTCCGCTACCGATCTCTCCACACCAGTCGGACTCCCGACCTCGAGTCGGCAGGTGTTGCCCCCGGTCACCCACCGCTCCGTTTCCCCCGGGATGCGGCGGGTGGCGCGCGATACTCGCGGGACCATCATGCTCCGTAGTCGTCTGATTACGCAACGTTGTCAGATAAATACATCACAACCAGGACACTCTTCGCCTGTCGGATAGCGCGACGGCTCAGATGCCTCGTACGCGGAAAATTTCGCCTGGATTCGGTCAAAAGCCAACACAGACCTCAGCAGTCCGGCAGAATCGTCGGTGCTGGTGCCCACCGGCTGCCGGAGCGTGCGCATAACACAACAACGACCCCGGCTCCGGAAAGACGTTGGCAGTGGCGCGTCGGATTTACCTTCTCGCGTGCGGTGTTGACTTCTGCCCACCAAACGCGGGACGCGAGATTGTTGTGCGTTCCCGTACCCTGTCGGGGTGAGTGAGCGGAGTGCGCAGGCTGGGAAGCCCCGCAAAAAGAGCTGGATGCGGCGACGTGACCACAACATCTTCGCCAACGCGGCATCGCTGATCATCTGTGGCGTCCTGGCCGGGGTGGTCGTCGCAGCCGCGGCGTTCCCCGCTGTCGCGATGTCGGGCCTGGCCGCCAAGGCGGGCGTCGAGACCTTCGACAAGCTGCCGACGGAGCTGACCCTCAAGCGCCCGCCCCAGATCAGCTACATCTACGCCAGCGACGGCAAGAAGCCGCTGGCCACGATGTATGACGAGAACCGGCGCGACGTCGGGCTCGAAGCCATGGCCAAGGTCATGCAACAGGCCATCATCGCCGCCGAGGACCACAACTTCTACCAGCACAACGGTGTCGACATCAAAGGCATCGGCCGGGCGTTCGTGGCCAACAACAAGGCCGGCGAGACCGCGCAGGGCGCCTCGACGCTCACCATGCAATACGTCCGGCTCGCGATCGCCTACTCGGCGACCGACCCGCAAGACGTGGTCGCCGCGACCGAAGACACGCCGCAGCGCAAGATCCGCGAGATGCGCTACGCCCTCCAGATCGACAAAGAGCTGGGCAAAGACGAGATCCTCGAGCGCTATCTGAATACGGCGCCGTTCGGCAACGGCGCCTACGGCGTCTACGCCGCGAGCCAGGTCTACTTCGCCAAGGAGCCCAAGGACCTCACGATCGAAGAGGCCGCCATGCTCGCCGGCATGGTCAAGGCGCCGTCGGAGTTCGACCCGACCACCGAGACCGGCTACCCGCAGGCCGTCGCCCGCCGCAACTACGTCATCGACAACATGTTCGAGATCGGCGCGATCACCGCGGAGCAGCGCGACAAGGCCAAGGCGGTCAAGCTCACCGTCAAGGGCAAGCGGGCGCCCAACGGTTGCGTGGCCACCACCAAGAACAGCTGGGGCTTCTTCTGCGACTTCTTCTACCGCTGGTGGATGGATCAGGAGTCGTTCGGCGCGACCACCTACGACCGCGAGCGGCGGCTGAAGAGCGGCGGCTACAAGATCGTCACGTCGCTCGACCCGCGGGTGCAAGACGCGGCGAAGGCCAATGTGGAGCAGTACTACAAGACCGGCAAGAACCATCCCAACGCGTTGATGGTCGCGGCGGTCGAGCCCGGCACCGGCTACGTGCGCGCGCTGGCGGTCAACCGCAACTACAAGCTCGACCCGACCGACAAGCCGCAGAACGGGATCTCCACCGACCCGGCGAAGAAGAAGCGCAAGGTCCGTGGCACCTATCCCAACACCACCAACCCGCTGCTGACCGGTGGCGGTGACATCACCGGCTACCAGGCGGGCTCGACTTTCAAGATCTTCACGTTGGTCGCGGCGCTCGAAAGGGGCTTCCCGCTCAGCTACACGATCAACGCGAAGCCTGTCTTCCAGTCGAAATACATCGTCGAATACAACGGGCCGAGCGCCTGCCCGGGCACCAACAAATACTGTCCACAGAACGCCAGCAAGAGCATGGCCGGCGTGCACAACATGTGGTCCGGTTTCGGTGCCTCGGTCAACACGTTCTTCGTGCCGCTCGAGCAGGCCGCCGGCGCGGCCAACGTGGTCGACGCCGCCAAGCGGATGGGCATCAAGTTCCGCGCCAAGAGCGACGCGGTGATCGCCAACAACAAGGAGGGCGCCGACCAGTGGGGCGCCTTCACGCTCGGCGTCTCGGCGACGACCCCGCTCGACCTGGCCAACGCCTACGCGACGCTGGCCGCCGACGGCAAATACTGCGAGCCCAACCCGGTGCAGGAGATCATCGCGCCCGACGGCGCCAAGCTCGACGTCGCCGCACCGCGCTGCCGCAAGGCGGTCGACACCGAGGTCGCCCGCGCCGCGGTCGACGCGGCCCGGTGCCCGGTGGGCGACAACTCCTCGGTGTCGCGGTGCGCCGGCCGGACGGCCGGCGACGTGCACCGCATCGTCGGCTACCCGGTGGCCGGCAAGTCCGGCACGACAGACAGCGAGAAGACCGCGTCGCTGGTCACGATGACCAAGCAGCTCGCCGTCGCCGGGATCCTGGCCGACCCGGACTGGGCCGAGACCACCCACGACATGGAGCACGGGATCGTCAACCCGGCGGTCTACGAGACGCTGCGCGACGGCATGAGAGCCATGAAGGCGCCGCAGAAAAACTTCACGCCGCCCGACAACGGCAAGTTGATCAACGGCGACCAGCGCTCGATCCCCAACGTGGAGTGCCAGTCGGTCGACACCGCGCGCTCCCGGCTGAAGGGCGCGGGCTTCGAGGTCGACGTCGACTCGATCCCGGTCGACTCCAAGTGCCCGGAGGGCTCCGTCGCCGGCACGTCACCCGACGGTCGCACGATCAAGGGTGGCGTCGTGGTGATCGAGGTCAGCAACGGCAAGGGCGGCGGTCCGGCCGGCGGCGGTCCGGGCGGTGGCGGCCCTGGTGGTGGCGGGCCTGGTGGTGGCGGGCCTGGTGGTGGCGGGCCTGGCCGGCGCGGAGGCTGACGAACAGCAGGTCAACGGGCTCGCCGGCGTTGTCCGGCGGGCCCGTTGTCGTTGGTGGGCCCAGTGGTGAGAACCCTCACGCGATTTCCGGGATGACCGCGTATGTCCGGGGTATTTCACCCACGTGCCGGAGGCTCCCAGCGACCTTCCGGCTACAGTCGGTAGGCTGCCGAAGGTCATTCGCTTTTGGTTGCACTACCGCGAACAACTGCACTGACCGGAAAGAATCGTGCGACTGGATCACGAACGCATCGTCCGCGACGTGACGGCGCGCCTGACCCGGGCCTCGTCAGTCGAAGAAGCATGCCGGGTGACTGTCACCACGCTCAGTGCCCACACGGGCGCGATGACGGCTGCTCTGCTACCGGTGCGTGACCATCTACGGTGTGTCGCCGCTGCCGGTTCCTGGCACGTCTTCACCACCGTGCAACGTGGGCGCGGTGTGTCCGGTCGGGCCTTCCGCACCGGCGAGACGCAGACCGTCACCTCCCCGGACGACGACCCCGACTACATCCCGCTCAACGCGCCGGACGTACGCCTGGAAGTCTGTGCTCCCTTCATGGACAACGACGGGCGCCCGATCGGCGTGCTCAACGTGGAGTGGCGCACCGAGACCGATGTCGAATCCGCGCGGCTCATCGTCGAGGCCATCGCCGGGTGCCTCGGCGACCGGATCACCCGGCTCGGCGGCCCCCCGGCCGAGAACCGCAGCGAGAAACTGCTCCGGCATGCCGCCGCGCTGACCGCGGCGATCAGCGAGTGGGAGTTGATGGCGGCCGCGAACGACGCCGCCCGCGACGTCTCCGGCCTGTCGGCGGCGGTCCTGGTGATCGCCGACGACCAGCGGATGCACCTGGGCATGCCGACCTATCTGCCCGGCGAGTTCGAGTTGAAGCTACGCGACGTGATGGCCATGTTCCCCGAGAAGGCGCTGCGCGAACTGGTCGACATCGCACACACCCACGGCTCCTCCTACACGCTCGGCGAGACGGGCCACCGCGTGCCGCACCTCTACCGCCCGCTGCTGGACGCGGGCGTCGGGACGCTGATCTCGGTGCCGGTCGGTCCGGCCGACACCGGCGGCGTGATGCTGATCGCCGACGAGAGCAACACCGAGCCGGACCCGTCGACGGTCAACCTGATGGAGTCGCTGGCCGCGCAGGCCTGGGTCTGCCTGGACCGGCTGCGTACCCTCGCGAAGCTCCAGGAACTGGCGATGTCCGACCCGTTGACCGGGTTGCGGCACCAGGTGCCGTTCGGCGAGCGGATCAGGACGGCGACCCCGGGCCGCACGGCGCTGCTGGCCATCGACATCGACCAGTTCAAAGTCATCAACGACACGTACGGACACCAGGAGGGCGACGCCGTCCTGGTGGCGGTCGCCCGCGCGCTGCAGGCCGCGCTGCGGCACGTCGACGAACTGTTCCGCCTGGGCGGCGACGAGTTCGTGGCGGTGCTGGAGGTGCGTCACCCGAGCGAGGCGATGAACATCGCGGAGCGCCTGGCCCAGGCCGCCCGCGCGATCGGCCGCACGGTGAGCATCGGGGTGGCGATGGTCGACGACAACGAGCCGCCGGAGCGCGCGCTGCGCCGGGCGGACGCGGCCCTCTACGGCGTCAAGCGCGACGGCCGCGACGGCACCCGCATGGCCGCCTGATTTCCTTCGGGAATGGAAGAGGGCACGAGCGGTTTCCCGCCGTGCCCTCTGCAAACCTGGTCGGGGTGGCCGGATTCGAACCGACGACCTCTTCGTCCCGAACGAAGCGCGCTACCAAGCTGCGCCACACCCCGAGGCGTGCCGAGCAATACTAGCCCACCGCCCACCCGGGTCAAATTCGGTATACCGACTCAGCGGGGGATGAGCGTGAGCAGCGTCGCCTCCGGTCGGCAGGCGAACCGGATCGGCGCCGTCGGGTGCGTGCCGAGGCCGGCGGAGACGTGCAACCAGGCGGTGGTGCCGGGCCATTGGTGCAGGCCGCTGGCCATCGAGCGGGGCAGGCCGCAGTTGGTCACCAGGGCGCCGACGAACGGCACGCAGACCTGGCCGCCGTGGGTGTGCCCGGCGAGCATCAAATCGAATCCGTCGCGGGCCATCTCGTCGAGCACCCGCGGCTCGGGCGTGTGGGTGAGGGCGAGCCGCAGATCGGCGGCGGGCGAGGCCGGGCCGGCCACCGACTGGTAGTCGTCGCGCTCCACATGCGGGTCGTCGACCCCGACGAGTTCGATCAGCCGCCCGCCCGCTTTGAGCGATGTCCGCGCGTTGTTGAGGTCGGCCCACCCGGCGCCGACCAGGACCTCGCGGAGCTCCTCGGTGGGTAGCTCGACGCCCTGCACGTACTCCCGATCTTTGTTGAAATAGCTCAGCGGGTTCTTGAACACCGGCCCGCGATAGTCGTTGGAACCGAACACGAACGCACCCGGCACGTCGAGCAGCGGCTGCAGGGCGCGCATGACGCCCGGCACCGCTGCGGGGTTGGCCATGTTGTCGCCGGTGACAACGACCAGGTCCGGGTCGGTGCCGGCGAGGGCGGCCACCCACCGCTGCTTACGCCGCTGGTCGGGCATCATGTGCAGATCTGACAAGTGCAGGATGCGCAACGGCTCGGCATCGGTGGCCAGCACCGGCACGTCGACCCGCCGGAGGGTGAACAGGTTGCGTTCGACCAGCGAGGCGTAGGCGAAGGTGGCCGCCCCCGCTGCTGCCGTGCCGGCCGCGAGCCGGTATGCCGTGCGCTTTCGCATGGGACTCAGGGTAGTTTGTGCCTTCATGAGCACGCTCAAGGACGTCCTCACCGCCGACATGCGGGCGGCGCTGAAGGCACGCGACGAGATGACGACGTCGACGCTGCGTCTGGCCCTGGCCGCGATCGGCAACGCCGAGGTGGCCGGCAAGGAAAAGCGGCAACTCTCCGACGACGAGATCCTCGCCGTGCTCACCCGCGAGGCGAAGAAGCGCCGCGAGGCGGCGACCGCGTTCGCGGACGCGGGACGCACCGAGCAGGCGGCGAAGGAGGCGGCCGAGGGCGAGGTTCTCGACCGCTACCTGCCGAAGCAGCTTGGCGACGAGGAACTGGCCTCGATCGTGGCGCAGGCCCTTGCCGCCGGCGGCATCAGCGGGAAGGCCCAGATGGGGCCGGCGATGAAGGCGGCCCAGGCCGCCGTTGCCGGCCGAGCCGAGGGCGGCCGGGTTGCCGCTGAGGTCCGGCGCCAGCTCGGCAACTGAGGGTCTCTCGACGAATCGTTGCCGCAACCGCCCCCCTGCGCCAACGCCGATCGGCGTTGGGACGGACCTGTCCTCCCCCTGACAACCACACGCCGGACGCACCGCCATGCCGCGGTCGCGGCATCGGACCGCGGCACGAGCGGCGCCGCACGCGGCCGTTGCGGCAACCCAAACCGGTTGCCGCGACGCGGCGGCGAGGGATCGAGGGCTTACTTGGTGGTGAGCTCCGCGGCTACCAACTCGGCGATCTGAGCGGTGTTGAGCGCCGCACCCTTGCGCAGGTTGTCGCCGGTCACGAACAGGTCCAGCGCTCGCGGGTCGTCCATCGCCCGGCGGATGCGCCCGACCCACGACGGGTCGGTGCCGACCGCGTCGATCGGCATCGGGAACTCGCCCGCGGCGGGGTCGTCGACCAGGATCACCCCGGGTGCGTTGCGCAACGCCTCGCGGGCGCCCTCGGCCGTGACCTCCGTGCCGAACACAGCGTGTACGGCGACCGAGTGGCCGGTCACCACGCCGACCCGGACGCAGGTGGCCGACACCTTGAGGTCGGGCAAGCCGAGGATCTTGCGTGACTCGTTGCGGAGCTTGAGCTCCTCCGACGACCAGCCCGCGTCCTTCAGAGACCCGGCCCACGGCACCACGTTGAGTGCCAGCGGGGCAGGGAACGGGCCCAGGTCGTCGCCGATCGCCTGGCGGACGTTGCCGGACCGCGAGCCGAGAGCGCGGTCACCGGCGATCTTGGTCAACTGGTCGTGCAGGGTGTCGACGCCGACCTGGCCGGCGCCGGACACCGCCTGGTAGGAGGCCAGCACCAACTCGCGGAGGCCATATTCGCGATGCAGCGGCGCGATGGCCACGATCATGGCCAGCGTCGTGCAGTTGGCGTTGGCGATGATGCCCTTGGGCCGGTTGCGGATCTGCTCCGGATTGATCTCCGGGACCACCAGCGGCACGTCGCGGTCCATTCGGAACGCGCCCGAATTGTCGACCGCGACCGCGCCCAGGGCCGCCGCCCGCGGGGCCCACGACGCCGACACCTCGTCGGGGACGTCGAACATCGCCACGTCGACGCCGGCCAGGGACGCCTCCGACAGCGGCTGGACCGTCAGCTCCTCGCCGCGGCAGTAGACCTTGCGCCCGGCCGACCGCTCCGAGGCCAGCAGGCGGATCTCGCCCCACACGTTCTTTCGTGCCGACAGCAACTCGCACATCACGGTGCCGACGGCTCCGGTCGCGCCGACCACTGCTAGGGAAGGCAGACCGGACACCGGGCTCACCTCCCGGTCCCCGCGTAGATCACAGCCGCCTCGGTGCCGCCCAGCTCGAACGCGTCGTGGACCGCGCGGACCGCCTCGTCGAGGTCGGTGTCGCGGCAGACGACGGAAACCCGGATCTCCGAGGTGGAGATCATTTCGATGTTGACGCCGGCCTCGGCGAGCGCGGCGAAGAACTTGGCGGCCACGCCGGGGTGGGACCGCATCCCTGCGCCGACCAGGGAGACCTTGCCGACGTGGTCGTCGAAGAGCAGGGTCTCGAAATTGATCTCGGACTGCACGCGGTTGAGCGCGGCCATCGCCACCGGGCCGTCGGCGCGGGGCAGGGTGAACGAGATGTCGGTGCGGCCGCTCTGGTGCTCGCCCGCCTGGCCGGTCGAGACGTTCTGCACGATCATGTCGATGTTGATCTCGGCACCGGCGACCGTCTCGAAGATCTTGGCGGCCGCGCCCGGTTCGTCGGGGACCGAGACGATCGTGATCTTGGCTTCACCGCGGTCATGAGCGACTCCGGTGATCAGTGCCTGCTCCACTGGGAGATCCTCCATCGATCCGGTGACGATAGTGCCGGTGTTCTGTGAGTAGGACGAGCGGACGTGGATCGGCACCTTGAAGCGCCGGGCGTATTCGACGCACCGCAGCATCAGCACCTTGGCGCCGCAGGCGGCCAGGTCGAGCATCTCCTCGTAGGTGATCTGCTTGATGTGTCGCGCGTTTGGCACGATACGCGGATCGGCGGTGAACACGCCGTCAACGTCGGTGTAGATCTCGCACACGTCGGCCGACAGCGCCGCGGCCAGCGCGACGGCGGTCGTGTCGGACCCGCCCCGGCCCAGCGTCGTGATGTCTTTCGTGTCCTGCGAGACGCCCTGGAACCCGGCCACGATCGCGATCGCGCCCTCGTCGAGCGCGCCGCGCAACCGCCCGGGAGTGACGTCGATGATCCGGGCCCGGCCGTGCATCGACGTGGTCAGCACACCGGCCTGCGAGCCCGTGTAGGAGCGCGCCTCGTAGCCCAGGTTCTGGATCGCCATCGCCAGCAGCGCCATCGAGATGCGCTCGCCGGCGGTCAGCAGCATGTCGAGTTCGCGCCCGGCGGGCAGCGGGCTGACCTGGTGTGCGAGGTCGAGCAACTCGTCGGTGGTGTCGCCCATCGCGGACACTACGACCACCACGTCGTTGCCGGCCTTGCGGGCATCGACGATGCGCTCGGCCACCCGCTTGATCCGCTCGGCGTCGGCGACCGACGAGCCGCCGTATTTCTGCACAACAAGCGCCACCGCGGAACGCTCCCTCTCAGATCTTGCGCGCCCACGCGACGCCAGGTTCGACGCCACGAGGCGAACGTGCCAACGCCGCCGGGTTGGCCGCCGGCGGCGCGCGATTTTCCCCCGTCAGGGTACCGGCGGCCAGGGTGTGAGGGGAGTCGCGATCCCACCATCTGACGGACCGTCACACACCGTTCACGATCAGAAGTTCCACCAGACCGGAGACACGCCGGCACGCATGGACCGGTCTACATGGCAGGACCCCCACAATGAACCTTGTGTGGGCGTACGGGGTGGGCCCGCGCCGGTGGTTCGCCGGCGCGCTGGCCGGCGTGCTGCTGCTCACCGGCTGTGGCGCGGATCCCGACCCGGCGCCCACCGAGCCGACCCCGACCGGCCCTACGCCGACCGCCGAAGCCGCCGCGCGCGACCAACTGGCCGCGCTGGCCGCCGCCGCACAGGACCGCACGCTCACCGCGATCTACACCTACCGCGCCGGCGACAAGGAGCGCAGCGTCTCGGTCACGATCGCGACAGACGGCAGTTGGCGGGTCGACGTTCCCGATCTCGCGCTGGGCGGCACGGTCGACATCTCGATCGTCCATAACGAGATCGGCCTCTTCCAGTGCGCCCTGCCGTCGGCCGACGAGGCGGTCACGCCGAGTTGCGTGCAGATCGGCAACCGCGACGCCGAGGTGCCGGCGGCCATCGACCCGCAGGTGCAACGCCCGCTGGTCACCGTCCGCCACGTGTTGACCGACCAGGGTGCGCCGCTGGCCGTCTCGACCGCCGCGCGGGTGCCCGGTGCCCGCGGCTCCTGCTTCGCGGTGGAGACCACGACGGCCTCCGTCAGCGCCGCCCTCGATGTCGGGATCTACTGCTACGACGCCGACGGCACACTGACCGCCGCCCGGCTCGACTACGGCGATCTGGTGCTGGCCGGCGCGCCCGGCCCGGCGCCGGCAACGGTCGCGATGCCCGGCCCGGTCAGCGACGGCAAGCCGCTCGGAATGGCTGCCCCGCCGACACCCACGCCGAGCGTCACGGGGAGTACCCAACCGGCGACCTGACGAGACTTCTGTCTCAGAGTCCGGAAGGTGCTTGGCAAAACGCCCACGAGGTCACGTAGGGTGATCGTTGTCATGTGGCATCGCGACCTCCTGCTTAAGTGCCGCGACGGGGCCTCTCAGGCCGGCACCCCGTCGCGGAGCTGAGTCGCGCCGTCCGCTCCTGCACGAAGATCTTCAACTTCCCAGCCGACCGACGGCGCCCATGACAATGCCTCAGGAGCCTCAGCGATGTCTGACGTCACGTCCATGAATCCCATCGCCCGCCAGAGCACCAGCCGCATGCCTTTCCAGCGCTACGCGTCCTACCACGAACAGTTCGGCGTAGACCTGCCCGACCGCACCTGGCCCACCCGCCGCGTCGAGATCGCGCCCCGCTGGTGCGCCGTCGACCTCCGCGACGGCAACCAGGCGCTGATCGACCCGATGTCGCCGGAGCGCAAGCGCCGGATGTTCCACCTGCTGGTCGAGATGGGCTACAAGGAGATCGAGGTCGGCTTCCCGTCGGCCAGCCAGACCGACTTCGACTTCGTCCGCCAGCTCATCGAAGACGACATGATCCCCGACGACGTGACGATCCAGGTGCTGACCCAGTGTCGCGAGCACCTGATCGACCGCACGTTCGAGTCGCTGCGCGGCGCCAAGCGCGCGATCGTGCACTTCTACAACTCGACCTCGACGCTGCAGCGCCGGGTGGTGTTCGGCCTCGACAAGGACGGCATCACCGACATCGCCACGAGCGGTGCGCGGCTCTGCCAGAAATACGCGGAGATCCACACGCCGGACACCGAGATCTTCTACGAGTACTCGCCGGAGTCCTACACGGGCACCGAGCTGGAGTACGCGCTCGAGGTGTGCTCCGCCGTGATCGACGTGATCGACCCGACCCCGGACCGCCCGCTGATCATCAACCTGCCGGCGACCGTCGAGATGGCCACGCCCAACGTCTACGCCGACTCGATCGAGTGGATGCACCGCAACCTGCCCCGGCGGGAGAGCGTCGTGCTGAGCCTGCACCCGCACAACGACCGCGGCACCGCCGTCGCCGCCGCCGAGCTGGGCGTGCTGGCCGGCGCCGACCGGGTCGAGGGTTGCCTGTTCGGCAACGGCGAGCGCACCGGCAACGTCGACCTGGTCACGCTGGGCCTCAACCTGTTCTCGCAGGGCGTCGACCCGCAGATCGAGTTCGGCCGGATCGACGAGATCAAGCGCACGGTCGAATACTGCAATCAACTGCCGGTGCACGAGCGCCACCCGTACGCCGGTGATCTGGTCTACACCGCCTTCTCCGGCTCGCACCAGGACGCGATCAAGAAGGGCCTCGACGCCCTGGCCAAGGACGCCAAGGAAGCCGGCGTGCCGATCGACGACTTCGCCTGGGGCGTGCCCTACCTGCCGATCGACCCGCGCGACGTGGGCCGCACCTACGAGGCGGTCATCCGGGTCAACTCGCAGTCCGGCAAGGGCGGCGTCGCCTACATCATGAAAGAGGAGCACAACCTCGACCTGCCGCGCCGGCTGCAGATCGAGTTCTCCGGCGTGGTGCAGGGCTTCACCGACAACGAGGGCGGCGAGGTCGAACCCGAGCGGATGTGGGAGATCTTCGCGGCCGAATACCTCACGCCGCGGGCCAACGACATCACGCTGCAGGGGTACGCGACCGCCACCGTCGAGGACAAGGTGGAGGTCGAGGCGACCGTCGGCTTCGCCGGCGAGCAGCGCGTGTTGACCGCGATCGGCAACGGCCCGATCGACGCCTATGTCAACGCGATCCAGAGCATGGGCATCCGGGTCCGCGTGCTCGACTACGCGGAGCACGCCATGTCGTCGGGTGGCGACGCCCGGGCCGCGGCCTATGTGGAATGCGACGTCGACGGCAAGACCGTCTGGGGCGTCGGCCTCGACCCCAACATCGTCAACGCCTCGATGCGGGCGATCACCAGCGCGGTCAACCGCGCCCGCAAGTAACCGGCGATCCCGGTAAGACCGGAGCCCGGCACCCGAACACGGGTGCCGGGCTCCGGGCTGTTTCAGCGCAGCAGGTTGAACTTCTCCCACGGCCCGATCGCGACCCGGTTGGCGATCAAAGGCCGCGCACCGGCCTTCTCGGCCGTCACGTACTTCCCGTTGACCTGCGCGCGCAGGCTCTCCGTCCCGTCGGCGTTGGCGATCACCGTGAACGTCTCCCACGGCCCGACCGCGGCCCGGTTGGCGATCAGTGGCTGCGCACCGGCCTTCTCCGCGGTCACATACTTGCCGTTGACCAGCGACTTCAGCGCGACCTTGCCGCCACCGAGGTCCTCGACGAAGAAGAACTCCCACAAACCGGGCACGCCTCGGTTGGCGATCAGAGGCTTCTTGCCCGCCGACTCGGCCGTCACATAGCCGCTGTTGATCACCGCGAGGATCGGCGCGGGCCCGGCGCCGGCGGCGAACCGGGTGAACTTCTCCCACCGCCCGATCACGGTGCGGTTGGCGATGCTCAGGGGAAGGGCATGGCCGTTCGCCGGCATCTCGGCCGTGATCTCCAGTGCGTCGCAGCGGGAGACCGGCGGTGCGATCGCAACGGCACCGGCGCCGGCAACCGGAGCCCGGCACCGAATTCGGTGCCGAGCCCCGGCCTGGCTCAGCCGTAGATGGCGAACTTCTCCCACGGTCCGATGGCCGTCCGGTTGGCGATCAGCGCCTTCTTGCCGGCCGACTCGGCGGTCACGTACTTCCCGTTGATCTGTGCCTGCAGGCTCTGCGTCCCGTCGGCGTTGGTGATCAGTTTGAACGTCTCCCACGGCCCGACGACGGCCCGGTTGGCGATCAGCGGCTGGGCGCCGGCCTTCTCGGCGGTCACGTACTTGCCGTTGACCAGCGACTTGAGCGCGACGTTGCCGTTGCCCAGGTCCTCGACCGTGAAATATTCCCACTGGCCCACGACACCGCGGTTGGCGATCAGCGGCTGCGCGCCGGCCTTCTCCGCGGTCACGAACATGCTGTTGACACCCGCGTGGATGGGGCCGGGGCCCGTGTTGTCGGCGTAGCGGTTGAACTTCTCCCACGGCCCGATGGCCGCCCGGTTCGCGAACAGCGGCTGCGCACCGGCCTTCTCGGCGGTCACGTACTTGCCGTTGACCCTTGACCGCAGGCTGACCGTGCCGTCGCTGTTGCCGATGACCTGGAACCGCTGCGCGTCGGTGATCGCGTCGGTCCACGTCCAACGCAATGCGGTTGTTTCGTTGACCACGGTCAACCGCGAGCTGTTGGCGCGCTGCTTGATGGCGACGTCACCACCGCCGGCGTCGAAGAACTCGAAGTCGGCCTCTTTGGCCTCCGGAGCGATCTCGATGGCCCGCACCGAGTCGACCAGACCCTGGTTGTTGGGCCCGCTGGCGGCTGTGATGACGTAGCGGAAGTTGGCGAGCGAGAACAGGTTGAAGACACCCAGCGAAGCCGGCGGCGGGGGCGGCGGCGGCTCGCACGACGACGGCTTCGTCCAGCGCCCCGTCGCCACCGGGCCGACACCCGCGATCCACACGTCGACCGGCACGTTCACCTTGTTCCAGGCGAACCGCCAGGTCTTCGCCGCGCCGCCGGGCTCGACCACCAACGTCGGCTGGTTGGCGTAGTCGATGTGCATCGGAGCCGCGTAGCCACCCGCCGGCATCGCGACGGTGATCTCGAACTCGTCGCAGTGCGAGGCGAATGCGACGGTCGGCTGCACCGGCTCACCACACAGCGGCAGGAGCAGGCCACCCGAGTACGTGACGGTAGAGCCTTCGAGCCGGAACGACATGACCGCGGCCTGGTTCGCCTGGTAGCTGTGCACGGTCATGGTCACGACTAGCGAACCCTGCGACGCCGGCGGCAGGACGTCACCGACCGCGATGCCGCTGATGCTGCTGACCGGGGCGCCGGGGCTGGCGGACACCTGCGTGACGGCCAGTGGGGTCTCGGTGGCATTGGTGATGGTCGTCGTCATCGTGTGGGTGGCGCTGGCCGGGTCACACACGGAGCTGCCGATGATCTTCGGCCGGGGTATGTCGGCCAGTGCCGGCGATGCCACGGCAACGGCGCCGGTCGCGCCGACCAGCGCGGCGACGGTAATCGCGATCTTGGATTTCACACGCACCGGCGCAGCATATTGTCAAAGATCATCGGGCCGCTGTCCCCTTTTCAGGCATCGCCCTCGCGCACAGGGTGGACCGAGTGGGAGGCCGTCGTCATGGTGGTCACCGCGCGGTGCCAGAAGACCCTGGGCAACCCGACGCAGAAGATCAGCGCCAGCAGCGCACCGGCCGCCATCAGGCCCGCGCACCAGAGCATTGCCGAGCGGAAGGCCGCGGTCAGCTCGGCCGGCACCTGGTAGGCCTCGCCGGTGAGGCTGACCAGCAGCGGCAGCGCGGCGATCGCGATCAGGGCACCGGCCCGGGCCGCGGCGTTGTTGACTCCGCTCGCGATGCCCGAGTGCCGCATGTCGACGGCGGCGAGCACGGCGGTGGTCAACGGCGCCACCAGCGTGGTCAGACCGAGACCGAAGAGCAGCACACCAGGGAGTACGTCGGTCAGATAGTCGGCGTCCGGCCCGATACCGCGCAGCAGCAGTATCCCGATCGCGGCGATCAACGGGCCGGCCGTGAGTTGCCAGCGCGGCCCGATCCGGGTGGCCAGGTCGCCCGAGCGGGCCGAGAGCAACAGCATCAGCCCGGTCGCGGGCAACGTGGCCAGGCCGGTCTGCAACGCGTCGTACCCCGCGACGTTCTGCAGGGTCACGGCGAGGAAGAAGCTCTGGCCGCTGAGGGCGGCGTACACGACGACGGTGTAGAGGTTGAGCACCGTGAAGACGCGGCTGCGGAACAGCGCAGGCGGGGTCATCGCCGCGTCGCCCTTGTGCCGTTCGACCAGCACGAACGCGATCGCGCAGGCCACGCCGACGCCGATCGCGCCGACCACCAGCACCGAGCCCCAGCCGTCGTCGGGCGCCTCGATCAGCGCGAACGTGATGCCGGCCAGTGCCAGGGCGGCCAGCGCCGCGCCGGTCACGTCGAACCGGGTGGCCTCTTTCGGCGCGCGGCTCTCCGGGATCCAGCGGACCGACGCGAGGATGGCCAGCACGGCGAGCGGCACATTGATCAGGAAGGCCCACCGCCAGGAGAGGGCGTCGATCAGGTAGCCGCCGACGAACGGGCCGAGCGCGGTGGAGATGCCGGAGAAGCCCGACCACATGCCGATCGCCCTGCCACGGTCGTCGGCCTGGAACGACGCCTGGATGATGGCCAGCGAACCCGGGGTCAGCAGCGCTGCGCCGGCGCCCTGCAGGAAGCGGGCACCGATCAGCATGCCGATCGTCGGCGAGGCCGCGCAGAGCACCGACGCGATGGTGAACCAGACGATGCCGATCATGAAGATTTTCCGGCGGCCGAGGCGGTCGCCCAGCGAACCGCCGAGCAGCACGAAGGCCGCGAGCGTGAGCAGATAGCCGTTGACGGTCCATTGCAGACCGGCGACGGTCGAACCCAGGTCCGCCCCGATGTGCGGCAACGCGACGTTGACAATCGTGCCGTCGAGGAACGCCATCCCCGAGGCGAGGATGGTGGCGAACAGCACGCCGCGACCGGCCGCTGACTTCAGCCGGAGGGGGGTGGCCATGGTCATCTGCCCAATCTGCCCCGAGCGGTCCCGGACTACCAACGAATCGCCGAAGGTACGGGCGGTTCTCGCCACTGTGGTCACCAGGGCGCACGCTTAGGACGTGCGTACCCCTGGCATCTTCGTCAATGTTCTTGTCGCTGTCGCCGTGCTGGCCGGCGCCGCCGGTTGCGTCCCGGTTGAGCCCGGTTCGGCCGGCCCACGAACCACCGGAAGTGGTGTTCCGGCCACCGAATCGACCGGCCTGCTCGACCAGTTGACCGTTGCCCGGTCGGGCTCGATGAGCGGCTACAGCCGGGAGCACTTCCCGCACTGGCGCAAGGCCGGCAAGAACTGTGACGTGCGTGACACGGTGCTGCGGCGAGACGGCTCGGGTGTCGAGCTGAGCGGGTGCAACGTGGTCGGCGGGCGGTGGGTCAGCGTCTACGACAACAAGGTGTTGACCGATCCCGCCGATATGGACATCGACCACATGGTGCCGCTGGCCAACGCCTGGCGGTCCGGCGCCGATGAGTGGGACGACAAGAAGCGCGGCGACTTCGCCAACGACCTGACCAGGCCGCAACTCTTCGCGGTTTCGCTCAACAGCAACCGGGCAAAAGGTGACCAGGACCCGTCGCAGTGGAAGCCGAGCAACCGGAGCTTCTGGTGCGAGTACGCGCAAGACTGGATCGCCGTCAAGCACTACTGGAAGCTGACGGTGACCAGCACCGAGAAGGACGCGCTCGCCGACATGCTGGAGACCTGCTGATGGCCGATGACAGCGCCAGACAATCCGACCTGACCGCCGGCCCGGGCGGGGTGATGACCGACGAGGTCGGCGTCATCACCGGCGACCTGACGTTGCGCTCCGAGTTGACCGGAGGCAACGTCATCCTGAAGATCCAATACAAAGACGCCGCCGAGTGGTACGCGGTGACCGGCGGCAAGGCGTCGCTGAAGGACCCCGCCGACTTGGACGCGGTCCACTCGATCGCCTTGGCCCTACTCCACCGCCCATCGGGCTAGCCCACCCCGCGCAACGACGTCCGCTGTCAGCCGGCCGCAAGCACGCAGTGGCCGGCGGTTTCGCTCCGCCGGCCCAGCCGGCGCACTTTGGCCGTGACCGTAACCAACGGCGGACCTGGCAAGCGCAGCGAAGCGGAGCGATCCCCGGCGGGAGCGACGGTCGCGCCCCGGACGGGCCCGGGACATGGCCCTTCGTGCCTTAAAGGCGCCAGCGAGAAGAACCCGTCCCCGGCGGGAGCGACGGTCGCGCCCCCGACGGGCCCGGGAACCGGTGTATCTCGTCTTTAAGCTGCCTTGGTGCGGCCGACTACCTCTTCGTCGTCGGCGACCGGGAAGTGGCACGCGGTCTGGTGGTCGGCCGAGTCGCCGGGCCGAACGACCAGTGGCGGCTCTTCCGTGGCGCAGATGTCCTGCGCCTTCCAGCAGCGGGTGCGGAAGCGGCAGCCGGAGGGCGGGTCGATCGGGCTCGGCACGTCGCCGGTCAACAGCACCCGCTCGCGCTGGTTGGAGGCGCGCCGGCGCGGGTCGGGCACCGGAACCGCCGACATCAGGGCGACCGTGTAAGGGTGCCGCGGGTTGGCGTAGAGCGTCTCGCGGTCGGCGACCTCGACGATCTTGCCGAGATACATGACAGCGACCCGGTCCGAGATGTGCCGGACGACCGAGAGGTCGTGGGCGATCACCACGTAGGTCAGGCCGAGTTCGGCCTGCAGGTCTTCGAGCAGGTTGACGACCTGGGCCTGGATCGACACGTCGAGCGCGGAGACCGGCTCGTCGGCGACGATCAGCTTCGGCTTCAGCGCCAGCGTGCGGGCGATGCCGATGCGCTGCCGCTGGCCGCCGGAGAACTCGTGCGGGTAGCGGTTGTAGTGCTCGGGGTTGAGGCCCACCAGCTTGAGCAGGTCCTGCACCGCGCGCTTGACGCCGTGTTGGGTCTTGACGCCCTGGATCTCGAACGGCGCACCGACGATCGCACCGACCGTGTGGCGCGGGTTGAGCGACGAGAACGGGTCCTGGAAGATCATCTGCATGTCGCGCCGGTAGGGACGCATCGCGCCGGTGCTCAGGTGCGAGATGTCCTTGCCGTCGAACATGATCTTGCCGGCGGTCGGCTCCGCGAGGCGGGTGATGAGGCGACCGGTGGTGCTCTTGCCGCAGCCGGACTCGCCGACGAGGCCGAGCGTCTCGCCCTTGAACACCTCGAAGTCGATGCCGTCGACGGCCTTGACCGCCGCGACCTGCCGCTTGAACAGACCCTTGGTGATCGGGAAGTGCTTCTGCAACCCGCTCACCGAGAGCAGCGCCTCTTGCTTCAGGGGCCGCGTCGCGACGCTTTCCTGAGCGGTGCTCTCCGTCATGATGATGCCTCCAACTTCGGGCGGACCTGCTCCTGCCAGATCCGCTTGCGCTCCGCCACCGGCAGGTGGCAGCGCACCAGGTGGCCCCGACCGGCCTCGGTCAGCTCGGGAACCCGGGTCGAGCCCAGCCCGCCGGTCTGCGCCTCGAAGGCGCAGCGGGGGTGGAACGCGCACCCGCTCGGCACGTTGATCAGCGACGGCGGGTTGCCCTTGATCGGCAACAGCCGCTCGCTGACCCCGCGGTCGAGCCGCGGCATCGAGCCGAGCAGGCCCCAGGTGTAGGGGTGCTCGGGCTCCTCGAAGATGGTGACCGCGGAGCCGTACTCGATGCACTTGCCGCCGTACATGACCAGCACGTCGTCGGCCAACTCGGCGACCACGCCCAGGTCGTGGGTGATGATGATCAGCGCGGAGTTGAACTCTTCCTGCAGGTCACGCATCAGGTCGAGGATCTGCGCCTGCACGGTCACGTCGAGCGCGGTGGTCGGCTCGTCGGCGATCAGCAACTCCGGGTCGCAGGACAGCGCCATCGCGATCATCGCGCGCTGCCGCATGCCGCCGGAGAACTGGTGCGGGTAGTCGTCGACCCGGCGGTCCGGCTGCGGGATGCCGACCCGGCCCAGCATGTCGATGGCGTGCTTCTTGGCGACCGCCTTCGACACGTTGTTGTGCACCCGGTAGGCCTCGATGATCTGCGTGCCCACCGTGTAGTACGGGTGCATCGCCGACAGCGGGTCCTGGAAGATCATCGCCATCCGGCGGCCGCGCATCTTGCGGACCGTCTCCGGGTCGGCGTTGACGATGTCGGTGCCGTCCAGCACGATCTCGCCGGACACCCGGGCGTTGCGCTTGTTGTGCAACCCCAGGATGCCGAGGCTGGTCACCGACTTGCCCGAGCCGGACTCGCCGACGATGCCCAGCGTCTTGCCGCGCTGCAGCGAGAAGTTCAGGCCGTCGACGGACTTGACCAGGCCGTCGTCAGTGGGGAAGTGGATGCGCAGGTCCCGCACATCGAGGAAGGCATCTGGAGCGGGCATCAGGCCAGCCTCACCCTCGGGTCGATGACCGCGTACACGACGTCCACGATCAGGTTTGCGATGACGACGAAGCCGGCGGCGAAGAGCACGAAGCCCATGACCTTCGGCATGTCGTTGGCACTGATGGCGTCGATGGCGTACTTGCCGATGCCCTGCAGGCCGAAGGTGCTCTCGGTGAGCACCGCGCCGCCCAGGAGCAGGCCGACGTCGAGGCCGAAGATGGTGGCGATCGGGGTCAACGCCGCGCGCAGGCCGTGCCGGGTCACGACGGTGTGTTCCTTGAGGCCCTTCGCCCGCGCGGTGCGGATGTAGTCCTCACCCATCGTCTCGAGCATGCCCGCACGGGTCAGTCGGGCATAGGCCGCGGAGAACAGCAAGGCCAACGTGATCCAGGGCAGGATCAGGTCGTACGCCCATTCCCCGGGATTTTGCTCGATCGGTGTGTAGGAGCTACCCGGCGCGGTCCAGTGCAGGGTGTAGCTGAACAGGACCAGCGAGACGAGGCCGGTCCAGAAGATCGGGAGCGAGACGCCGCCCAGCGCGACACCCATCGCCATGCGGTCGAAGACGCTGCCTCGCTTGAGTGCCGACAACACGCCCGTGGCCACACCGAAGATCACCCAGATGATCGCCGCGCCGAAGGCGAGTGACGCGGTGACCGGAAGCCGGTCGAGGATGTCGGGCAGCACCGGGTTGCGGCCGATGAAGGAGTACCCGAGGCAGGGCGCGGGGCAGTGAGCCTGGGTCGCGCCGAACGCGAAGTCGCGGCCGACGAAGATGGCCTGCAGCCAGTCCCAGTACTGCGTGAAGAAGGGCTTGTCGAGGCCGAGCCCGTGGGCCGCCTCGGCGACCTGCTGTGCGTTGGCCGTCCGGCCGACATAGCGGGACGCCAGGCTTTCCGGCGTGCCGCCTGCCCACCGCGGCACCAGGTAGAAGATGCCGAAGGTGATCATGCTGACGATCAGCAGCGTCAGCACGGCGCCGAACAGGCGCCGAATGATGTACGTGACCACGAAGCTCGGCTCCGGCGGCCGACCCAACCCGGTTGCCCGGGGCGGGCCGGCCGCCGCTCGCCTTCACCTACCTCACTTGGGGGTGCTTGCTAACCAAGAGGTGTAGCTGGAACGGATTTACTGAACGCCCATCGCCAGGTAGTCGTACATGCCGTACGCGTCGTTGACGAAGACGTTGGTGGTGTTCTTGCTGCGCAGGGTGACCTGCTTGCCCCAGACACCCGGGAGGATGACGGCCTCTTCCATGACCCGCTTGTCGATGGCGCCCCACTCGGCGTCACGCTTGGCGGTGTCGGTCTCGGCGATCGCCTCGTCAATCATCTTGTTGACCTCGGGGATGTTGACGCTCAGGTTGGACGAGCCACCGGTGTCCCGGATGACCCGGCCGTCGACGATCTGCGACAGGAAGCCGAAGCCGTCGTTCCAGTCAGCACCCCAGCTGTTGATCATCAGGCCGAGGTTGTTCTCGTTGCGGTAGCTCGGCTTGCCGGCGTACAGCGCGAAGTAGTCACCAACCGGGAAGCCCTTGAGCGTGAGCTTGATGCCAACCCGGGCGAGGGACTGCTGCAGGGCCTCGGCGGCCGCCTTCTCCTTCGGGCGCTCGGCCCGGAAGGCGACGTTGGTCTCGAAGCCGTTCGGCTTGCCACAGGCCTGCAGAGCGGCCTTGGCCTTGTCGAGGTCACCCTTGTTGTCCGGGCCGGCCGACCACACGTCGAGCTTCTGGAAGCCCGGGATCTGCGGCGGCATGAGGCCGGTCGCGATCTCGCCGCCGGCCTGGGGGCCGCCGTACGCCGTCTGGTAGGTGGTCCGGTCCGCCGCGTACTCGACGGCCTTGCGGCACTCGATGTTGTTCAGCGGAGCGATGTTCGGGTTGATCGAGGTGTAGTTCAGCCGCGCGGCGAGCGGGTTGTCAGCGCGGGCCTTGAGGTCCGGCTGGCCGAGCACGCGGGACAGAGCCGCGGGCTGCACACCGGTGCCGGCGATGTCGACGTCGAGCGAACCGTCGATGATCTGGTTGTCGATGTCGTCGGCCTGAGCGCCGATCGTCACGTCGTAACCGTCCGGCAGTGCCTTGCGGTTGGGGTCCGTCGCCGGGTCCCACTGGTCGTTGCGGACCAGCTTGAAGCCCTTGCCAGCGTCGTACGACGCGAACTTGTAGGGGCCCGAGGAGATCACGTGCTCCTTGTACTTCGCACCCGTGTCCTTCGCGGCCGGGACCGGCGCGGTGGCCGGGATCTGCGCGAAGTAGTCGAAGCCACCGAACGGCTTGTTGAGGTGGAAGACAACGGTCAGGTCGTCCGGCGTGTCGATCGCCGGGTTGTCCTGGCCCTTGCTCGAGTAGGGGCCCTTGTAGCCCTTGAGGTCGAGGAAGTCGTTGAAGTAGGTCGGGCCGTTGACCAGCGTGGCCTTCTCCAGCGAACGCGACACGCCGTACTCGACGTCCTTGGACGTGATCGGGGTGCCGTCCTCGTACTTCAGGCCCGGCCGCAGCTTGTAGGTCCAGGTCTTGCCGCCGTCGCTGGGCACGCCCAGACCCTCGGCGAGGTCACCGGTCAGCTCGCTACTGGTCTTGCCCGGGCCGACCTTGAACATGGTCAGCGAACGGGTGTAGAGCCGCGAGAGGTTCCACGACAACGCGTAGTACGTGTCGCCGGGGTCGACCGAGTCCCAGTCGTCCGAGATCGCCATCTTCAAGGTGCCGCCCTTTTTCTCGGACGGGTTGAACACCTTGCCGTTGGCGGCATCGAATGCGGCAGTGGTGGTGGTGCCACCGCTGCTGCTGTCGGTGTTGGAATCAGTGCCCCCGCCGCCACAGGCGGCGAGCGCGAGGGCGGCTGCGACGCCAACGGCGACGCCAGTCACCAACCTTCTCTTCATCTACTGCTCCCCTTCGTTGAGAGGTGGTGGGGCTTCGGGTGGAACCGGTCGGAGCTCATCGCGTCTTTGGGTCAAGCGCGTCGCGGAGTCCGTCTCCGAAGAGGTTGAAGGCCAGCACGGTGATGAAGATCGCCAAGCCGGGCCAGAACATGTAGTGCGGGATCGTGTAGTAGTGCACGGCCTCGCTGAGCATGCCGCCCCAGGTCGCCGTCGGCGGCCTGATGCCGACGCCGAGGAAGGACAGGCCGGCCTCGAACAGGATGTTCGTGGGGATCAGCAGCGTCGCGTAGATCAGGATCGGCGCCACCAGGTTGGGCAACAGCTCCTTGCGGAGGATGTAGCCGCTGCGGGCGCCGAGGCTGCGGGCCGCGTCGACGAACTCGCGCTCGCGCAACGAGAGCGTCTGGCCACGCACGATGCGCGCCATGTAACCCCAGTTGAAGAAGCCGATGATGAAGATCAGCAGGGTTATTCGGAGCGTGTCACCGGAGAGCCCGAACGCCTTGTCGGGGATGACGCCGGCGAGCGCGATCGCGAAGACCAGGATCGGGAACGCGAGGAACAGGTCCATCGCGCGACTGATCACCCAGTCGACCCAGCCGCCCAGGTAGCCCGCGACGACGCCGAGCGTCGCGCCGATGACCACCGAGAGCAGGGTCGACAGGAACGCGATGAGCAGCGAGATGCGGGCGCCGTAGAGGACGCGGCTGAAGATGTCGCGGCCGAACGGCGGCTCGACACCCATCAGGTGCTTGGAGTCGAAGTGCCCGAAGGGGAACGTCGAGGTGGGCGACTGCGTCGCCGGGTCCATCGTCTCCTGGTGGAAGGAGTTCGGTGGGTAACCCCACGCGTGCACGATGAGCGGCGCGAAGATCGCGATCAGGATCAGCAGGATGATCACGATGCCGCCGGCGAGAGCGGCCTTGTCCCGCTTCAGCCGGCGCCAGGCGATCTGGCCAAGGGAGCGTCCTTCGATCGCCTTCTGGGAGCCCTCGGCTTCAGCCGGCGGCTCTCCGACAGGGACCTGATCGGAAATGGACGCGTCGGGGCCAACGACCATCAGTTGCCCGGTCCTTTCCCCGGCCGCCGCGCGCAGGTGACCGTGAAGCCCGCAGGGCGGACCGGTCCCCGCCGCGTCGACAACCGATCGGTTGGCGCGTACGTGGAGAGTTCGTGTTGACCGCCCGACTGTGTTGAGCCGAACGGGCGCGCGAACGACAGCGACGTCGTGCCGCTGCGTACCGAACAATTTCTCGCGTCGTCGCTCAGCGTCAAGGCCGGGCGGTGGGCGTAACCAACTTCAGGCCTGCCCGTAATGACAATGTGACCTGCCAACTCGGAACCTCGGGTAATCGGGGGATAACGCTGTGCCCGGACGTGAGAACGTCTTCGGTGTGACGGTCATGCTGGCACACGTAACGGCCAGTGTCACACCGGCCCCCGGTATCGAAGCGGACAGATTGCCCGCATATGCCCGATGAGTGGCTTTTGCAGTGCCTAAGTTGCGGCGATTTGGGGTCTGTGTTCTCTGGACAGTGACTCAGACCGCACGCCGGCCCTCGAAGGCACGGCCCAAGGTGATCTCGTCGGCGTATTCCAGGTCGCCGCCGACCGGTAGTCCGCTGGCCAGCCGGGTTACGGCGATGCCCATCGGCTTGACCAGGAGGGCGATGTAGGTCGCCGTGGCTTCACCCTCGGTATTCGGATCGGTCGCCAGGATCAGCTCCTTGACCTCGCCGGACCCGAGCCGGCTCATCAGCTCGCGAACCCGCAGGTGGTCGGGGCCGATGCCTTCCAGCGGATTGATCGCCCCGCCGAGCACGTGGTAGCGGCCGCGGAACTCACCAGTGCGCTCGATCGCGACGACGTCTTTGGGCTCTTCGACGACGCAGAGGTATTCGCCGCTGCGCCGCGGGTCGCGGCAGATCCGGCACTGCTCGGACTCGGCGACGTTGAAACAGATGGTGCAGAACCGCACCTGGTCTTTCACCCGGTTGAGCACGCTGGCCAGCCGGGTGACGTCGGCCGGGTCGGCCGCGAGGATGTGGAACGCGATCCGCTGTGCGCTCTTCGGGCCCACGCCGGGGAGTCGGCCCAGCTCGTCGATCAGGTCCTGGATCGCGCCTTCGTACACCGTGGTGTCCTGGTTTCCTAGAAGCCGGGCAGGCCGAGGCCGCCCATCCCGCCGCTGACCGGGCCCATCTTCTCCTCGGTGAGGGCACGCACCGCCTCGGTGCCGTTGCGCAACGCGGCCAGCACCAGGTCTTCGAGCGTCTCGACGTCGTCGGGGTCGACCGCCTTGGGGTCGATCTTCACCCCGAGCACCTCACCGGTGCCGCTCAGCGTGGCGGTGACCAACCCGCCGCCGGCGGTGCCGGTCACCTCGGCGTCGGCGAGCTCCGCCTGCGCGTCGGCGATCTGCTGCTGCATCTTCTGCGCCTGCTTCATGAGCTGCTGCAGGTTGGGCTGTCCACCGGGGCGCACGGGGAACTCCTGTCGTCGAAACCGTCGGTCTCTTAAGAGACTAGTGGGGTGATCGGACCGGGTGCGGCCGAGGTGCGCCTGTGGCTGTTGTTGCCGGGCCCGCAGTTATCGAGGCGCGCCTACTTGAGGTCGATCTCACCGATCCGCTCGGCACCAAGCGCTTCGTGGAGAAGCGCGAATGCCTGTTGTTCGCTGCTCTGCCGCGCGGTCTTCTCGTCGATGATGTCGTCGGTCGGCTCGTCGCCGGGCTCGAAACCCTCGAACCTGGGTTTGCGCTCGGCACCCTTCGCCGGGCCGTCGTAATCCGGGTCGAAGGGGGGCTCACCAGCGAATTCGGGATCGGCTTGTGGTGTTGCCAGCTTGGCTCGGCCGCCCGCCGCGGCCCGCGCCGCCGCCCGCGCCGCCGCTGCGGCGCCGACGCTGCCGGGGGTGGACTTAGCCGGCTTGGTGGCGGTGACAGCCGCACTCACCGTCGCCGTCGCCGTTGCCGCAACGACCGGGCCGGGTGATTCGGCGACTTCATTCCTGGCTTGCGGGACGCTGAATGTCGGCGTCGGCGTTTCCGGCCAGTCACCGTCGCCGTCATCCGCCGATTGGCCGCCGGGTAGTGCGGTTTCCGGCCAGTCGTCGTCATCCGCGGGTTGCACCGGGTTGCGCGTAGTCGCCGTGCTCGATTCGCGCTTCTCCTCCGCGCCCGCGCGGCCGCCGCCGGACGCGGCCGGGCGCCGGGCGGTGCCGTCGTCCGAGCGAGTCGACTTGCTCTCGGCGCCCGGTGCGGTCGCGTGGCGTTCGGCCGCATCCGCGGCGGGCGGCCGCTCGTCCTGCCGCGCCCGCACGTGGCCGTCGGGCCGGCGTCGATCCTGGTCCGCCGCGAGTTCGGCGCGTTGCCCAGGGTTGTCGGCGCCTCGACGATCCGGGGAGGTAGGCCGAGCGCCGCCGGCTTGGGTCGCCCGGGTCTGGCCGGGCCCGAAGTCGTCGTGTTCCGCCGGAGGCTCGACCTCGTCCCAGCCGGAATCGAAGTCGTCGCTTGCCGGCGTCTGCTCCTCGACGGGGTTGCCGGCCCTGCTGGGGCTGGGCCCCCCGGCCTCTCGGGCCGAACGGTCGGACCGCTGCGGAGGGTGTGCCCGGTCCGACGTGAAGTCGTCGGTGCGGGCCGCCTGGTGGTCTTCGTCGGAGCGGTCGCCCGAAGCGCCGCTCTCCCCCTGGCCGCTCGACGAGCGCTCGCGACCGCCGCGCTCCCTGCCCGGCGGCAGGCCGCCCGCCGCTGAGCCATTGCCGCTCGTCTCGCGGCCGCCGGCGACTGACGCGTTGCCGCTCGGCTCGCGTCCGCCGGACGGACGTGCCGCCGGCGGCGGGCCAGCCGCCGCGCCGCGCTGGTCGCCGGCCAGCTCACAGCGAATCTGCCAGCGACCACCGAGGACCTCGTAGATCGCGTCGACGACCGCTTCAGGATTCTCGGCGAGCGTCCGGGCGTGGAAGGCATGCCGGAACGTGAGGACGAGGGTGTCGCCGTCGATGTCGCGGACCGTCGCCTCACTCGCCAGGGCGGCGATCTTCTTGTTGTTGACCCGGACCATGGCGACGATCTCGTCCCAGACCCGGCGCACCGAGGCCGCGTCGAGCGCGCCCGGTGCTGCCGCCTCCGGAATCACCGGCTCAGGCGTCGCGGGATCGGCCATCACTGCCTGCGGAGGCACCCGCCGCGGCCGGCGTTCGCCGTCGTCGTTGCCTGTTACCGCAACCGGCTCGTCAACCAACCCGCCGGGCCGCGGCGCGTCGTTCTCCGTGCTCGCGGCCCGTTCGGTGCGCTGATCCCGGGAGCCGCCACGGGTCGCGGGGTCAAAGTCAGCGTCGGCCGCCGCGAGCGGATCTGCCTCATCCGCAGGCGCGGCATCGCCGCGACGCCCGCCATCCGCACTGTCTCCAGCCGGCCGCGAACCATCGTCACCGCCGGCTTGGTCGTCGGCGTCCACGACCTGGGTGCGGCGCGGGCCGCCGGCGCTGCCGGCTGCCGCGGGATCACCGCCGCCGGGCGCGTTGTCGGTGGATCCCCCATCGCTTCGGCCGGCACCGCCTGGGCCATTCGCGGCCGCGGGGCCGCCATCGCCGCGGCTTGCACCGCCTGGGCCATTCACGGCCGCCGGGCCGCCATCGCCGCGGCTTGCACCGCCCGGGCCATTCGCGGCCGCGGAGCCGCCATCGCCGCGGCGGGCATCGCCCGGGCCACTCGCGGCCACGTTGCCGCTGGGGCCGCCATCGCCGCGGCGGGCGCCGCCGGAGCGGCTTGCCGCGGCGGCAGCCGCAGCCCGCGCGGCGGCCGCGCCGCCGCCGGCCGGCCGAGAGCCGCCACCACCAGCCGAACCGGGACCGCCGTCGTCAGCCGAGCCGGAACCGTAGTTCGCGGCAGGCCGGTGCTCGGCGGTGCCGGCCTGCGGCCGGGCGCTGGCGGCCGACCCGTGCGCAGCGAGCACGGCCGGGCCGGAATAGTCGTCGGCCGCCTCGCCGGGCTCGAAATCCTGGTCGCCCGCGATGGACAGCCGGCGTTCCATCCGCTCGAGGCGCTGCAGCAGACCGGACTCGCCGGTCGGCAGGAGCATGCGTGCGGTGATCAGTTCGAGCAGAAGGCGCGGCGCCGTGGTGCCGCGCATTTCGATCAAGCCGTTGTGGACGATGTCGGCGCTGCGGGACAGGGTGGCCGGGCCCAGGCGCTGGGTCTGCGCGCTCATCCGCTCGAGTTGGTCGGCCGGGCCGTCGATCAGGCCCTTGGCCGCGGCTTCGGGGACCTGCTGCATGACGATCAGGTCGCGCAGGCGCTCCAGCAGGTCTGACGCGAAGCGGCGCGGGTCGTGGCCGGCCTCGGCGACCCGGTCGATCGTCGCGTAGGCGGCGGCGCCGTCTCCCGCGGCCAGCGCGTCGCACATCTCGTCGATCAGCGCGGCGTCGGTCACGCCGAGCAGGGCGGCCGCACGCGGGTAGGTAACGCCCTCGGGGCCGGCGCCGGCGATCAGTTGGTCGAGCACCGAGAGCGAGTCGCGGGCGCTGCCGCCGCCGGCCCGGACGACCAGCGGGAAGACCGCGGGATCGACCTTCACGTTTTCGGCGTCGGCGAGTTGCTCGAGGTAGGGCCGCAGAATTCCCGGCGGAATCAGCCGGAAGGGGTAGTGGTGGGTGCGCGACTTGATCGTGCCGAGGACCTTGTCGGGCTCGGTCGTCGCGAAGATGAACTTGACGTAGTCGGGTGGCTCTTCGACCAGCTTGAGCAGCGCGTTGAAGCCCTGGGTCGACACCATGTGGGCCTCGTCGATCACGTAGATCTTGAAGCGGCTGGCGGCCGGGGCGAAAAAGGCGCGTTCGCGCAGCTCACGTGCGTCGTCGACGCCGCCGTGGCTGGCCGCGTCGATCTCGATGACGTCGATCGAGCCGGAGCCGTCGGGTGCGAGCGCCCGGCACGACTCACAGACCCCACAGGGCTCAGGCGTCGGGCCGCGCTCACAGTTGAGCGAGCGGGCCAGGATGCGCGCGCTGGAGGTCTTGCCGCAGCCGCGCGGCCCGGAGAAGAGGTAGGCGTGGTTGAGCCGCCCACTGCGCAGGGCCTGCGACAGCGGCTCTGTCACATGGTCCTGGCCGATCACCTCGGCGAATGTCCGGGGCCGGTATTTGCGGTAGAGCGCGAGCGCCACGAGTCCCCTCCCAACGGCGTCTAGCCTCTCACGCCGGTCCGACAGGTTGCCCGCCCCATAACGGTGATCCGGGCGCCACCAAACCGCTTGGCAACGCCCGGACATCGGAAGAGGTAGCCGGCGCAGTTGGGGGGTGAGGGGTCTGCGCCGACTGCGCACACATTGGCACACGCACGACAGGCACGGGACGCTCCGGTTGCGTCGTATTTAGGTCATGGCGCATACTCGCCAGCGCTTGACCTGGGGGAAGTAACAGTGACCGAAACCTCACCGCTGGCCGCGCTCGGGCTGCGCCCAATCGAAGAGGCCACCTACCGCGAGTTGGTCGCCAGGCCCGCCGCGACGACGGCCGAACTCGCGGCGGCGCTGGACACCAGCCTGCCGACGACCGACGCCGCCCTGACCAGCCTGCGTGACCTGGGTCTGGCCGCCCGTTCCGGCGGTCGGCACATCGCCAGCTCACCCACCCTCGCGTTGACCCCGCTGGTGAGGCAGCGCCGCGACCAACTGCGCCGCGCGGAGGCGGAACTGGCCGCCCTAGCGGCGCGCTACCGGGCGACGGTCGCCGACCGCGCCTCCGCGGACCTGGTCGAGGTGATCACCGGCGTCGAGGTCATCCGCCACCGCTTCGAGCAACTCCAGCTCACCGCCACCGACGAGGTGCAGGCCCTGGTGACCGCCACGACGCTGGTGGTCGACCCGGCCGACAACGCGGCGGAGGCGGACGCGGTCGGGCGCGGCGTCAGCTATCGGGTGGTGCTCGAACGTGCGCTCCTCGAGCAGGACGACGGGGTGCCCAACGCCACCGCGGCGCTGACCGCGGGTGAAGAGGTGCGCGTGGCCGAACAGGTGCCGATCAAACTCGTGATCGCCGACCGCTCGCTCGCGATCCTGCCGATGGCCGGAGAGGCCGCCGACCTGCCCGCAGCCGTGGTGGTGCACCCGAGCGGCCTGCTCGACGCGCTGCAGGCCCTCTTCGACACGACCTGGGAGCACGCCTGGCCGCTCTGCCTGGGCCCGGACGGCGGGCTGGCCGACCAGCGCCCGGCCGGCGCGCTGCTCCCCCTCGACCACCAGGTGCTCTCGCTGCTGCTCGCCGGGTTGACCGACCGCGCCATCGCCTCACAGCTGGGCATGTCGATGCGCACGGTCCAGCGCCGCGTGCAGCGAATGATGGAACTGGCCGGTGTCCGTACGCGGATGCAGCTCGGCTGGCACGCCGCCCAGGCCGAGTGGTCGTGAGGCGGAGCCGGCGCCAGAGATGGAAAGGCCCCTCGTGCACCCGTCAGAGCCCGCTTATCCTTGCTGCCTTCCGGCCCTGGGGAGGTTCACAGGTTGTACGCCGCACGAGGGGTGCCCTTAGCCTACCCGGAACGACCCGTCGCCGGGTTTGGGGTGGCCTGGATCGCTCCGGACCGACCTGTATCCTGTGCGACGGAGGATTCGCCTAGAGGCCTAGGGCGCACGCTTGGAAAGCGTGTTGGGTTAACACCCTCACGAGTTCGAATCTCGTATCCTCCGCGCGTTTCTCAGTCGCGAACTTCTCAGTAGGGTCGGTCCGTCGCGGGCCGGCCCTCCTTCCTTTCCCGGCCCCACCACATGGGGAGGCGTCGTGGGGCAACGGGGCGACGTGATGGCGGCGTTGGCGACGGCCGTGCTCGAGGTCGAGCGGCCGCACCCGGTGCGCGTGGCGATCGACGGCTGCTCGGCGGCCGGGAAGACGACACTCGGCGACGAGCTCGCCGAGGCGGTGCGGGGGCGCACGGCACGCGAGGTGATCAGGGTCGGCATCGACCACTTCAAGCGCGCGGTCGCGGCCCGCACCAGGTTTCCCACCGACTCGCCCGAGAGCTATTACCTGGACTCGTGGGACAACGACGCGATCCGCGACGAACTGTTGCTCCCGCTCGGCCCGGGCGGAACCCGCCGCTATCGCAGCGAGCTCATGGATCTTGCCGCCGTGACGATGCTCGACGGACCGATCCGCAGCGCGGACCGAGACGCCATCATGATCGCCGACGGCTGCTTCCTGCAGCGGCGGGAACTCGACGAGCACTGGGACTTGCGGATCTTCGTCGACATCTCGTTTGACGACGTCTTGCGCAGGGGCATCGCCCGGGACCAGGCGTGGATGGCGGGCCCCGAAGAGGCGGAGCGGCGATATCGCACCGAGTATCTGCCGGGCGAGCGCCTTTATCTCGACGACGTGCGGCCATCTGAACGCGCGCAACTGGTTGTCGACAACCGCGACTTCGCCGCACCCCGACTGGTCGACCAGCGGCGCCGCTGACCGCTCGGCGCCACGTAAGCCCAGGTCAAGGCCCACCCGCTCGTACACACGTTCTATCCACACGCTGTGGATAAACCTGTGGATAACGGCTACGTTGTGTGCTGGGGAGGTCACATGAAGCCACGGTTGGTCCCTCTGATCATCGTTGCGCTTGCCCTCTTCGCGCTCCTCGCGGGGTATGCGACCGATCGGCAGCCGTCGCCGGCCTACGCGTCGAACACGAGCACGGCCACCGCGGCCCACACGGTCGACTTCGAAGGCGTCGGCGACGTGCACCTCGGCCAGCGCGACGCGGACCTGACCCGGGTCGGCGCCCTTGCCCACCCCGCCGCCGCCTGCGGCCCGACCCTGACCACCACCAGCGCGGCGGACCCGGTCTTCGCCGATGGCCGGCTGGTGCTGCTGTGGGCGCACACCCCGCTCACCACGCCGGAGGGCGTCGGCGAGGGCACGCCGCTGACGACCGTGCGGTCGACCTATCCGCAGGCCACCGCCATGGCGACACCGGCCGGCAGCCATCAGTTCGACGGGCTGATGGTCACCAGCGGCGACCGGGCCTATCTCTTCATGCACGACGGGCACACCGTGCGGAAGGTCGTCGTCGGCTTCGCCGAGCCCGTGCGGCGGCTTTTCGCGCACGGGGTCGGGAACTGTTGAGCCGAGCCACCAGGTCAGCAGCGCGAGACAGCCCGCCAGCAGGCGCAGGTCGAGATCGCCGTCACCCGCACCCGCCGACCGCCGGATCGGCTCGGCGAGCCGGGCAAGCTCGCCCGGCGCGGCGAGGGCCGCTTCGACCCGGCGCAGCAGCTCAGGTGTAGCCCGTCGATGACCGTTTTCCACTCTGGACAGATGGCTCTTGTCGCACGGCACCCGCGCGGCCAGGTCGGCCAGGCTGAAGCCACGCTCCAGCCGCAGCTCGCGAAGTCGTAACCCTAACGTCGGCATTGCCCATCACCCCGTGAGTCGAATGGGTTCGTCGGTGTCAATGCTGACCGGTGGGTCCGACGATTCTGGGGTTGCGAAGGTTGCCGCTCGGATTTGTCAACGCGGCAAGAGACCCGGTTTCCGGGAAACGGTGCAGACCCGCCGATTAACGTGGCGAATTGAGGTGTCGGAGGGGAGTGTCATGGCCGACCAGGCAGCACCCGCGAGGAACCCGTCCAGCCCGTTCGCCTCGGCCCGCGGCCACCACGTCGCCGTGCGTGTGCCCGACTACGCCGAGGCCAAGAGCTGGTACGCCGAGAAGCTCGACTTCCGCGTCGTCGCCGAATGGTCCTGGGCCGGCCTGCAGCTCGCCTACCTGGCGCCGCCCGATGACGACGACTTCTACGTCGAGCTGTTCGGCGGCGGCAATCCGGATCCCGGCACCTACTACACGAATGTGATCGACAGCCTGGAGCGCCCGAGCTATCACCATTTCGCGCTCCACGTCGACAGCGTCGACGACACCCTCGCCGAACTCGACCGGCGCGGCGTCACGATCTTCGGCAGGCCGTTCGACCTGAAAGAGATCAATAGCCGCCTGGCCCTGATCGGCGACCCGTGGGGCAACATGATCGAACTCTCGGAGCGGCTCGGCTAGGAACCGCCGGCGGGCGACCGAGACCGCACAAAGCGACGCCGGGCCCCAGCAGGGACCCGGCGTCAACGGCGGTGGCGGCGGGATTTGAACCCGCGGAGGGCGTAAACCCTCACACGCTTTCGAGGCGTGCTCCTTAGGCCACTCGGACACGCCACCGCCGATGAGATTACCCGACCCCCGGGCGGGGTTCCGCGCCGGCACCACCACGGCGGACGACACCCAGTGCGACCTGGCAGGATCGCCGCCATGAGTATTCACATCGGGGCGGAGCCCGGCGACATCGCGGAACGCGTCCTCATGCCCGGCGACCCGCTCCGGGCGAAGTGGATCGCCGAGACCTACCTCGACGACGCCAAGTGCTACACCCAGGTGCGGGGCATGCTCGGCTACACCGGGCGCTGGCAGGGTGTCGAGGTCTCGGTCCAGGGCTCCGGCATGGGCATGCCCTCGGCCTCGATCTACGCCCACGAGCTGATCAACGACTACGGCGTGAAGACGCTGATCCGGGTCGGCTCCTGCGGCGCCCTCTCCGAAGACCTGCGACTGCGGGACGTGATCGCCGCCAGTGGCGCGTCGACCGACTCCAACATGAACCGCGCCCGCTTCGACGGCCTGATCGACTACGCCCCGGTCGCCGACTTCGGCCTGTTGCGCACCGCCGTCGAGATCGCCGAGCGCCGCGGCGTCGAGATGCGCGTCGGCCCGATCCTGGCCGCCGACGCCTTCTACACCGACCGCCCCGACCTCTACGACTCCCTGGCCGACTACGGCGTCCTCGCGGTCGAGATGGAGTCCGCCGCCCTCTACACGATCGCGATGCGCTTCAAAGCGCGCGCGTTGACTGTGTTGACCGTGTCGGACCACATCAAGACCGGCGAGAAGACCACGTCGCAGGAGCGCGAGCAGACCTTCGGCCAGATGGTGGAGATCGCCCTCGACACGGCCATCGCCTGACGACCGCAGCAACCGCACGAACCGCACGAGCCGCACGAGCCGCACGACAAAAGAGACGCGCACCACAACAAAATTAACGACCGGTCGGTCGGTTAATCCATTAAGTTGACCGAGTGACCATCGACGGCCGGATCGCGCGTGGCGACCGCACCCGAGCGGCGGTGCTCGACCGCGCGGTCGCCCGCGCCACCGAAGACGGCCTGGACGGCCTCTCGCTCGGGCAACTCGCCACCGA
Organism: Asanoa sp. NPDC049573; assembly: GCF_040676615.1. NCBI lineage: Bacteria > Bacillati > Actinomycetota > Actinomycetes > Micromonosporales > Micromonosporaceae > Asanoa > Asanoa sp. NPDC049573. The sequence goes on along the minus strand of NZ_JBFAPI010000020.1, from coordinate 48,918 downwards.
TCTGGGCGTCAGCAAGTCCGGGCTGTTCGCACACTGGCGATCCAAGGAAGAACTCCAACTCGCCACCATCGAGCAGGCCCGCGAGCAGTTCCTCGAGCACGTGGTGCGGCCGGCGCTGAAGGCACCGCGCGGGATCCGCCGCCTCTGGTCGCTGCACGACCACCGGATCCGCTTCTACGAAGACCGCCACCTGCCCGGCGGCTGCTTCTTCGCCAAAGTCCAGTTCGAGTTCAGCGTCCGCCCCGGCACCGTCCGCGACCGGCTGACCGAGCACTTCGCGATGTGGTCGGAACTGGTCGAGGGCCTGGCGCAGCAGGCCGCGCGGTCCGGCGAACTGCGCGACGAGACAGACACCCGCCAACTGGCGTACGAACTCGAATCGTTCGCCCTGAGCGCGGTGCTGCTTTCCCGCATCAAGTCGCCCGAGCCGACCTACCACTACGCGCGCCGCGCCGCCCGTGACCGCCTGCGCACCCTCGCCACCGATCCTGACCTGTTGCCGGAGGCATGAAACCCATGACAACCGTGCTGGAGTACGGCCACATCGAGCGCGTCCGCATCCACTACGACGACCTCGACGCGATGGGGATCGTGCACAACGCCCGCTACGCGCTGCTGCTCGAACGCGCGTTGACCGCCTACTGGGAGGAACGCGGGTTCAGTTTCGCCGACGGCCGCCCGACCCTGCCCGACAGCTTCCACGCGGTCGTCGAGTTCACCATCGGCTACCGGCTGCCCATCCGGGGCACCGGCGACGTGGCGATCCACTTCTGGCTCGACTCGTTCGGCCGCACCAGCGGCGTCTACGGCTTCCGGATCACCTCGGCCGACGGCACGACCACGCACGCCGAGGGCCGCCGCACGATCGTCCGGCTCGACCCCGACACCATGCGGCCCACACCCTGGACGCAAGCCGCCCGCGATGTTGCCGCAAGCCTGATCAAGCCGGCGCTACCGGGCCCGGAAGAAGCCGCGTAGCAGGTCGGCCGCCTCAGCGGCCAGCACACCGCCGTACACCTCGGGTCGGTGGGTCAACCGCCGGTCCCGCACCACGTCCCAGAGCGACCCGATCGCACCGGTCTTCGGCTCCCACGCGCCGAAGACCACCGTGGACACCCGGGCCAGCACCAACGCCCCGGCGCACATCGTGCACGGTTCGAGCGTGACGACCAGGGTGCACCCCTCCAGGCGCCAGGTGCCGAGCCGCTCCGCGGCGCGCCGCATCGCCAGGATCTCGGCATGTGCGGTCGGGTCGCCGGTGAGCTCCCGCTCGTTGTGCCCCACCGCGAGCTCGTTGCCGGCCGCGTCGAGCAACACCGCGCCGACGGGGACGTCGGCGGAGGCCGGGTCGCCGGCGGCGACGGTCAACGCCCGCCGCATCCATTCCTCGTGGCGGTCGCGCCGTGCCGACGTCACGCCTCCCGGAGCTCCTCGATCTCGTCGCCGCAGCCGATCGTCTGGCAGATCTCGGCGGTGACATCGGCGGGCAACAGGCCCTCGTGGGCGCACAGCTCGAGCAGCCGCCGGGCCGACACACCCAGGTCGGCGAGCAGGTCGGCATCACCCACGGGGTCGGCATCGGGGTCGGCGGCCGGCTTGTCGGGATCGGCATCGGCGCTGCGCTCGACCACCTCGTCGATCTCGATCGCCGGCGCCTTGATGTCGCCGACCAGCAGGGCGCCGAGCCGCGACTCGTCGGCGAACGCCGAGTCGGACCCGAAGATCCGTAGGTCTTCGCCCTCGTCGAGGCGCAGCACCACCAGATAGGTGTCGTCGGACTCGACGAACAGCAAGGAGATGTCGGCGTCCAGGTCGGCGTCGCGAAGACGGTCGGCGACCTCTTCGACGTCGACAACGCCGTTCAGGTTGACCTCTGCGGCGGTCCAGCCGGCCGAACCGCGGAGTGCGGCTGCAGCGAAATACGACACGGCGGATTCCCCCAATTGACCCCCGGTGGCGCGCGGCCGCCGCCGTGCACCGGCGTTTTCGGTGTGAACGTGACGGTAGCCGGTCAGGCCGCCGGTGGCTCGGCCAACGCCCCGAGGAGGGACGTGTCAGCTGGCCAGACGGCGACGGGATGCGATCAATTCACGGAGCCGGTCGCCCTGAAGCCGTCGCGGCTGGGTGCGCTCCCGGACCGACTTCGCTCCCGCGAGTTCGGCCAGTAGCTGCATCCGGCGGCGACTGCGCTCAGGATCCAGCCGCTGCACTTTCCAAGCCATGGCGGCAGCGTCTCCGATGCTCGAGCCGTTAGTCAAGACCGGTCGCACAGTGAAGCGATTCCCTTACCTAGCGCGGCATCGCGACCACGTGAGGTCGCGAAACGAACACGAGATGTCACCAGAGAGGCCAGTTGCCATGGGTGGCCCAGGTGACCCCGACCACCACCGCCGCGATGCTCCAGCCGAGCCCGGTCGCGGCCGCGACGCCGACCGCCACACCGCGGTCACCGGCCCGGGCCAACAGGGCCGCCACCAGCCAGGCGATCGCACCGGCCAGCAGTGTCCAGTAGGCGTAGCCCCGGACACTCGAGTCGACCACGCCGAACGCGAGCAGCCAGACCGCCCCGGCACCGGCCCCGGCGGCCACCGCACCGCCCCGCACGGGGTGCGGCTCGCGGTAGGTGGGCCGGGTCCGCGCCGAGGGGAACAGACCCGATGGCGGCGTACGAGGTGTGCCCGCGGGCGGCATTGCCTGTTGCGTCACCGGCAACCCCCTCTCGAACCCTGCGGCTAGCGTACCGAGCGTCGCGACCGTCCGGCGCCGTCAGCCGAACTGCGCCAGCCGCGCCCGCGACGCGCCGCGGATCGTGGTGAACGCGCCGCCGGCGACCATCTTGTGCAGCGTCGGGCTGGCCGCCATCGTGAAGACCCCACTCGACCCGTTGCCGTCGGCGGCCCAGGGCAGCAACGCTCCGCCCGACTCCTTGGCGGCCGCCAGCTTGATCCGGCGGGTGTTGCCGTCGATGCAGGTGCCGTGGTCACCGGTGCGGGCCGACTTGCACACCGCGTCGTAGTGGCCGCCGACGTAGACGACCTTGTCGAGCACCGTCACCGCCTGCGCGTCGCCGTCCATGGTCAGCGTCCAGCGGCCGACGCCGGTGGTGGTGAACGCGCCGAGCCGACCGCCCGGGCCGCCCATCGCGGCGTAGACGCCCGAGGCGCCGACCGCGATCGCGTGCACGACGTCGCTGGCCCGCGAGGTGAACCCGGTGTCGACCGCACCGGACCAGGTGAGCGCCGCGAGGTGCCGGGTGCCCCCGGCACCGTTGATCGCGCCGAACTTGCCGCCGACGTAGATCCGCTTGCCGACGGTGACAACCGATTCGACCGTGCTGTCGGCACGCGGCCGCCAGCCCGCCACCGGGGTGCCGGTGTTGGGGTCGAACGCCGCGAGGCGGGAGATCCCCTGCCCGTTGAGGCTCGTCATCGAGCCACCCGCGTAGAGCCGGCCGTTGGCCACCGCGAGCCCGTACGGCATGCCGGTCAACGACTGCTTGAAGGAGTTGTGCACCGCCCCGCTACCCGCGTCGAGGCGGGCCAGGCCGTCGCGGCGGGCGCCGCTGATCGCGGTGAACGCGCCACCGACGAAGACCGCGCCGCCGGAGACCGCGATCGCGCGAACGGTGCTGTCGGCCGCCGGCGCCCAGGGCAGCAGCGCCCCGGTGCGCGCGTTGACCGCGGCGAGCCGGCTCCGCGCAACGGTCCGCCCGCCGGCCGTCACGCTGGTGAAGTCGCCACCCACGAAGAGCGTGTTTCCGGAGTACGCCGTCGCGAGCACCAGTCCGTTGAAGGTGGGCAACGGATCCGGCGTCCCAGAGACCACCGCCGCCCAGGCCGGCGACGCCGACAGAAGCACCGCGGCGGTAGCGGCGGCGGCGGTGAAAAGTCCGGCGAGTCTGCCCCGAAATGTCACGGAAACACCGTAGCTGGGTGCCTGTCCGTTTTGGCAGATCCGACCCGCGAAACGCGACGGGCGCCGACCCACCGGCACCTTGCGCCGCAAGGCCTCCCGGTGTGCGAGAGTCGCTCGCGTGGACATCGCGGTGATCGGGTTGGGTCTCATCGGCGGATCCGCGCTGCGCGCGCTCGCCGCCCATGGGCACCACGTGTTGGGCTACGACGCCGACCCGGCCACCCGGGGCACCGCGCGCACCGCCGCCGCCCGCGCACCCCAGAACGCCCGCTGGCAGGTCACCGGCACGATCCGGGACGCCGTCGCGGGCGCCCGCCTCGTGATCGTCGCGGTGCCGTTGCCCGCAGTGCCCCGAGTGCTCGACGAGATCGGCGCGGCCGGCTACACCGGTCTGGTCACCGACGTCACCTCGGTCAAGACGCCGGTGCGGATGCTGGTCGAGCAGCGGTTGAAGGGCCCGCATCAGCGCCTTGCCGGCTACGTCGGCGGCCATCCGATGGCCGGCAAGGAGAGTTCCGGGTTCGTCGCGGCGGACGCCGAGCTGTTCCGCGACTGCGCCTGGGTGCTCTGCCTCGAGCCGGGCAGCACCTCGCTCGGCGACTGGCTCGACCTCGCCGAACTGGTCATCGGGTTGGGCGCCCGGGTGGTGCCGGCCACGGCCGAGGAGCACGACCGGGCCGTTGCCACCGTCAGCCACGTACCCCATCTGCTGGCCACCGCCCTTGCCGCCGCGGCCGCCGACCCGCTGGCGGGAGCCCTGGCCGCCGGGTCGTTCCGCGACGGCACCCGGGTTGCCGCAACCCGGTCGGAGCTGATCGCCGCGATGTGCGGCGGCAACGCGCCCGCGGTCGGGCCGGCGCTCGACGGCATCATCGCCGCGCTCCAGCAGGCGCGCGCCGCGCTCGACGCGCCGGACCCGATGACCGCGCTGCTCCCCTGGCTCGCGCCGGGTCACGCAATGCGGGCCGGTTGGCCGCCCGTGCTCGCCGCGCCGCTCGACATCCCCGCCCGGCCCGACGCCCTGATCAGGTTGGGCCGCGCCGGCGGCTGGGTGCGGGCGGTGTCCGCCGACCGGTCGACGGTGACCGTCGTCAGACCCGCTCCCCTCGATCAAGGCGGACCACTCGACGATCTGTGACGATCGCCGTCACCAGGTCGTGCGGTGTCACGTCGAACGCCGGGTTGACCGCCGGCACCCCGGCCGACACCTCGGCACCGTCGCGGTATTCGATCTCGACGTCGGCACCGCCCGCCGTGCCCGCGTCCACGGTCGACTCCGGCGCCACGACCACGAACGGGATGCCGGCGCGGCGGGCGCCCAACGCGTGCGCGTAGGTGCCGACCTTGTTGACCGTGTCACCGTTGCCGCAAATCCGGTCGGCGCCCAACACCACCGCGTCGACCTGCCCGCGCGCCATCAGGAACGGTCCGGCCGAGTCGACCGCCACGCGGAAGTCGATGCCGGCCTGGCTCAGCTCCCAGGCCGTGAGGCGGGCACCCTGCAGCAGCGGCCGGGTCTCGCTGGCGATCACCGAGCCGAGGTGGCCGCGCCGGTGCAACTCGACGACGGCGCCGAGGGCGGTGCCGCCGACGACCGCGGCGAGCGCGCCGGTGTTGCAGTGGGTGAGCACCCGCGCCGCCGGACCGCACAACTCGGTCAGCAGGTCGGCACCCCGGGTCGCCATCGCCGCCGACGCGGCGATCTCCTCGTCGCGCACCGCGTCGGCCTCGGCGAGCACGGCGTCGAGCCCGAGCGGCAACAGCGCCGCGGCCCGCTCGGCGCCGCGGGCCAGGTTGACCGCCGTCGGCCGCGCTGTCGTTATCCGGTGTACGGCGGCCCGCAGCAGGTCGGCGTCGCCACTGTGCTGCTTGGCGGCCAGCGCGACCCCGTAGGCACCGGCGACGCCGAGCGCGGGCGCACCGCGTACGGCGAGTGATTGGATCGCGTCGACCAGGTCTTCGACCGTTGCCAGCCGGCGCACCTCCAGCCGACCCGGCAGCGCTGTCTGGTCGATGATCTCGATGGTCCCGTCGACCCAGTCGATCGTGCGCATGACTTCCACGCTAGCCGGGGGCGGTGGCCGCGCCGATCGCCAAGTAGGTTCGGAGCGTGACGACCCAGCGTGACCCCGTAGCCGATCTTCGGCGCATCGCGTTCCTGCTCGAACGGGCCAACGAGGCGACCTACCGGGTCCGGGCGTTCCGCTCGGCCGCCAAGACGCTGAGCGCCCTGCCCGCCGACGAGGTCGCGCAACGCGCCGCCGCCGGCACGTTGACGGAGTTGCCCGGCGTGGGCGACGTGACCGCGCGCTGCGTCACCGAGTCGCTGGCCGGTGAGGAACCGGTCTACCTGCGCCGGCTCAACGCGACTGAGGGCGTCAACCTCGACGACGCGGCGGCCGCGTTGCGATCGGCGTTGCGGGGCGACTGCCACACCCACTCCGACTGGTCCGACGGCGGCTCCCCGATCGAGGAGATGGCGCTGGCCGCGGTCGAGTTGGGTCACGAGTACGTGGTGCTCACCGACCACTCCCCGTCGCTCAAGGTGGCGCGGGGGTTGACCGCCGATCGGCTACGGAAGCAACTCGACTACGTGGCCGCCGTCAACGAGGCGCTGCCGGCCGGGTTCCGCATCCTGACCGGCATCGAGGTCGACATCCTGGCCGACGGCTCGCTCGACCAGGAAGACGAGTTGCTGGCCCGCCTCGACGTCGTGGTCGCTTCGGCACACAGCGGCCTGCGCGACGAGAGCGCGAAGATGACCCGCCGGATGCTGCGGGCGATCGAGAACCCGCACATGGACGTGCTGGGCCACTGCACCGGCCGGATGGTCGCCAACCGCCCCGCCGGCGCCGAGGGCCCCGGCGACCGGGGCCACCGCAAGCGCCTGCGCCCGCCGTCGGACTTCGACGCGGCGGCGGTCTTCGCGGCCTGCGCCGAACACGGCAAGGCCGTCGAGATCAACTCGCGCCCCGAGCGCCAGGACCCGCCGAAGCGCCTGATGCGCCAGGCCCTGGAAGCCGGCTGCGTCTTCACGATCAGTACCGACGCCCACGCACCCGGCCAACTCGACTGGCAACGCTTCGGGTGCGAACGCGCCGCCCTCTGCGGCGTCACCGCCGACCGGGTCGTCAACACCTGGAAGGCCGACCAGCTCGTCGATTGGTCCGCCGGCCACGAGCGGTGAGCCACGGTCCCGGGCTTCGCCGGGACCAGCCATCTCAGCCCTCGCGGCACCCAGCGGCCGACCGCGAACCCGCCGGCGACAGCAACCAGCCACCCAACGCGAACCCGCCGGCGACAGAGCAAGCCAGCCAGCGCGAACCCGCCGGCGACAGAGCAAGCCACCCAGCGCGAACCTGCCGATGACGGGAGCCAGCGGCCGAGCGCGAACCTGCAGTCCGGCGGACCGCTCGCGACCGCAAAGCGGGCGGCGACCGGCCGGCGCACAGGCCGCACCCACCAACCGGAGCCCGCGACGCAGCCCGGTGCCGGCGCCTACCGCGGCCGCCGGCTAGCGGCTGGCTGGGCGAGAGTCGACGCGCTAGGCCCGTTCGACGGCCAGTTCGCTTTGCGGCGTGACCGGGGCGGGCTGAGGGCGTTTGCGACGGCCGATCAGGCCCTGGGCCACCGCCACGCCGAGGAGGACGATCAGCGCCCCGACGGGCTGGTGCCAGGTGATGTGTTCGTCTAGGGCGAGCACACCGATCACCACGGCGAAGACGGGGATCAGATAGGTGACCATCGACGCGGTGGTGGCGCCGACCATCTTGATGTTGCGCATGTTGAGCACGAAGGCCAGGCCGGTGCCGACCGCGCCGAGCGTCAGGATGCTGGCTATCGCCTTCAGGGACAGGTCGTTGACCGGGGTCGGCGCGCCGACGGTCAACGGCGCAACGATGGCCAGCGCGACCGTCGCCGTGATGAGTTGGCCAGCCGCCAGGGAGATGCCGGACTCGCTGCGGTCGCTGACGAAGCGTTTCGTGTAGGGGATGGCCACCGCGTAGCAGGCCGCCGCGGCGATGCACATCAGCTGGCCGGTGAACTGGGCGCCGCCCAGCCCCTCCCAGACACCGAGGACGACGAGCACGCCGGCAAAACCGATCAGCAGGCCGACCGCGCGGCGCGCGGTCATCCGTTCGGTGCGGAACAGGTAGACCGCGAGCGGCAGCACCAGCAGGGCCGTCGTGGCGTTCCAGATGCCGGCCAGCGAAGACGAGACGCGCTCCTCCCCGTACCCGAAAAGGGTGAAGGGCATCGCCGTGCCCACCACGCCGGTGACCGTCAGGTGCAACCAGAGGCGTGGGTCGCGGGGCAGCCGGTCGCGGGTCACGAGGATCACGACGAGCAGGGCGAGCACGCCCGCGAGCACCCGACCGAGCGTCACGTAGAGCGGGTGCAGCTCGGCCACACCGACCTTGATGAACAGAAAGCTCGAGCCCCAGATAACGCCGAGCAACAGGAAGCCCGGAAGCCAGGCGCGGTGGTCGGCCTTGTTAGGACTGGTTGCGGTGGTCACTCGTGACACTCTGCCGCATGGGTACGACAAGAATCGCGCGGTTTTCCGACGTGGCCCTCGACCCCTCCCTACACCGCGCCCGCAGCCCGAAAATCGTCTGACCCATGCCTTAGGGTCGAACCCGTGGGACGAATCGATGACCTCGCCAACCGCTACGTCGACGACTGGGCACCGCTCAACCCGGCAGGTGCCACGTTCGTGGGCATCCAAGGCTTCGACGACCGGTTCGAAGACCTGTCACCCGACGGCTTCGCGGCCGGCGCCGACCTGACCCGGCGCACGCTCGCCGAGCTCGCCACGACCGAACCCGAGACCGAGTCCGAGCGGGTCGCCAAAGACGCGATGCAGGAACGACTGGGGCTCGAGCTGGCGCGCTACGACGCCGGCGAGGTCACCAGCGAGCTCAATGTGATTTCCAGCGCACTGCACGGGCTGCGCGGCGCGTTCGACCTGATGCCGACCGACGGCACCGAGGCCGTCAGCAACATCGCCTCCCGGCTCAACGCGTTCCCGCGGGCGGTCGAGCAGCTCCAGGTCACCCTCCGCGAGGCCGCCGCACAGGGCCACGTCAGCTCGCGCCACCAGATGATCGAGGTGGCCAAGCAGTGCGACATCTGGACCGATCCGGCCCGCGACAACTTCTTCCACGCCCTCGCCGGGCGGCTCGACGCCGACGGCGCGCTGCGGACGAAGCTCGAGCAGGGCGCGGCCGCGTCCACCGCCGCCACCCAGGCGTTCGGGCTCTTCCTTCGCGAAGAGCTGGCCCAGTTCGGCCGTGACAAGCAGGCCGCCGGGCGCGAGCGCTACCAGCTCGCCTCGCAATACTTCCTGGGCGCCAAGGTCGACCTCGACGAGACCTACGCGTGGGGCTTCGAAGAGCTGGCCCGCCTCGAGTCCGAGATGCGCACCGTCGCAGCGCGGATCGCCGGCTCAGGTGCGTCGATCGACGACGCGGTGCACGCGCTCGACGCCGACCCGGCCCGGCGCATCGAGGGCAAAGAGGCGTTTCGCGACTGGATGCAGAGCCTGGCCGACAAGGCGATCGCCGAGCTACACGGCACCCACTTCGACATCCCTGAGCAGGTCCGGCGCATCGAGTGCATGCTCGCGCCGACCAGCGACGGCGGCATCTACTACACGGGCCCCAGCGAAGACTTCAGCCGCCCGGGCCGCATGTGGTGGGCGGTGCCCGCGGGGATGACCGACTTCGCGACGTGGAAAGAGGTTACGACCGTCTACCACGAGGGCGTGCCCGGTCACCACCTCCAGGTCGCGCAGACGGCCGTCCGCACCGAGCTCCTCAACCGCTACCAGCGGCTGCTGCTGTGGGTCTCGGGTCACGGCGAGGGCTGGGCGCTCTACGCCGAGCGCCTGATGGACGACCTCGGCTACCTGGCCGACCCGGGCGACCGCCTCGGCATGCTCGACGCACAGGCCTTCCGCGCCGCGCGCGTGATCGTCGACATCGGCATGCACCTCGAGCTCGAGATCCCGCGTGACAACGCGTTCGGGTTCCACCCGGGCGAGCGTTGGACCCCCGAGCTGGGCTGGGAGTTCATGCGGGCGCACTGCCGCGTGCAAGACGACGTGCTGCGCTTCGAGCTCAACCGCTACCTGGGCTGGCCGGGCCAGGCCCCGTCCTACAAGGTCGGCGAGCGCATCTGGCTCCAGGCCCGCGACGACGCGCGTGCCCGCAAGGGCGCCGACTTCAACCTCAAAGAGTTCCACCGCCAGGCCCTCGACCTCGGTTCGATCGGCCTCGACCCGCTCAAGGCCGCCCTGGCCCGCCTCTAAACAGGCAAATTCGGCTGTGCCGGCCCCGCGAGGCCGGCACAGCCGATGTCACCGCCGGCTATGTCGAAGCGGGCGGGAGCGACTCGTCGAGCGTGGGCGCCTGGAGGGTGTCGCACGCGACGTAGGCGAGTTGGATCTGCGGGTCGGTGAACTCGATCTTGGGCACGGTCAGCGGGATGCCGTCGGGTGGGATGGGTGATTCCGGCGTCAGGGTGAGCTTGACGCCGAGGACGGGGATCCGACCGACGAAGCGGGTCGCGTAGAACGCGACGTTCCCCTTCACCACGAGCGGGTCGCTCTTGATGAGCAGCGGCCGGCCCTCGCCCTGCGGCACGCGGAGAGCGAAGTCATCGACCCGCGACCGGCTCATCGTGAACTTCAAGACCTTGATGTCACCGGCCGCGGAATGGAGGGTCGCGATGCCGGCGATGTTCAGGTCCCACATGGTCAGCTTCGAGCCGGTCAGCAGCGACGGGTGGCTGTTGACGTCGGGCAGGCCCTGGTCGCCGAGCATCGGCAGCGTCGGCTGATCCGCGTGGTCTTCGGCGGACGCCGCCGCTCCCCGCGAGCAATCGCCCGCGTTCGGTTTCGGCTTCGTGGGTGCCGTCGTGGTCTTCGACGGTGACGGCTTCACGGGCGGGGTCGGCGCGGGCGTCGGTTCGGTCGCGCCCTCCTCTTTCCCCGAATCGCCGTCGAAGAGCCCGGTGATGCCGTTGACGATGCTCCCGAGGAGCCCCTGCTTGTCCTCTTCCGACCCGCTGGTGGTCGGCGTCGGTGTGGGCGTGGCGGCCGGTGGAGCGGCTGGCACCTGCGGCTTGTCGTCACCGCCCGGCTTCGACGCGGTGGCGGGCGGCTTCGGGCAGGGCGCGGCATACGCCGGCGTACTGAGGCGAAGGCCCATCACGCCGGTCAGCCCGAGCACGAGGAGAAACCCGATCACCGTGTAGAACCGCGGACTCTCCCGCCGCGGCAACGCCGCCGGATCCGTGGGCGGCACGTCCGAGGACGTGCCATCCGCGTCACCCGCCTGCGCCGGCACACCGGCGGACGATCCGGGCACGTCCGCGGATCGTTCCGGTCCGTCGGACGCCGCGCCCGCCTGGCCACCCGGACCCATCGACCCGTCAGCGGACGACTCAGCCGTCGGCACAGGCTCGTGGGCGGGCGGCGCTGTCACGTCGGCGGAGTGAGCCGGCCCGCTGGCGAGCGACCCGTCCGCCTCGGACGGGCGCTCAGGCCCGTCGGTCTCGGAGAAGCCGGGAACCAGGTTGCCGGACACCGGTTGCTCCGCGGTCTCGTCGACCTCGCGGTCCTCCGGACCGGGCTGCGTCGGGATCGCCGCGGGTGTTGCGGCAACGACCGGCGTCCAGCCGAAGACCAAGCCGGCGCCGATGATGCCCAGGATCAGGCCCAGGAAGAAGCCACCCAGGTTGACGCCGATCAACGAGAAGACCGCGGTGACGGCACCCACGATCGCGTAGAACATGCGTTGTTGCGGTGTTGCCCAAGCCAGCACACCGCAGGCCACCAGGATCGTGGGGATCACCCAGGACAGGAACCCGGTCGGGCCGAGCTGGAAGCTCAGCCCGCCGAGGCTCAACTGCGTGGAGAGGAAGATCTCGGTACCGCTGAGGAGCAGCAGCAGCCCGCCCCAGAATGGGCGACTGCGGCGCCAGCGGCCGAAGCCGCGCCAGGTCCGGCCCGCGAAAGAGGGCCGGACGTGGGACGCGCTGGGGTTGCTCATCGTCAGAAACATTCCTTGGCGTCTGCGCCGACGTTGACCTTGAGGCGCAGGCCGGTGAGGGTGAAGGTGCCGGCGGTCGTCGACCACGCCACCTGCTGGAGGTCGTTGATGACGACCCGGTCGGCCTGCTGGCCGAACGAGCCCGTCGCGCCCTTCGCCGACGCCGGGCCCTTGTTGAGCGTGCCGGCGTCGCGACCGATCTCGATGTTGGTGAACGTCGCGTCGCCGTTGAGCTCGGTGAGGTCGAGGAGCAGGTTGCTGGCCCGCGCCGGCTTGCCGTTGCCGCCCGCGTTGATGGTCAGCACCACCGGAGCGCCGGGAACCTTGACCGACTGGCACAGGTTGGTCAGCGTCGCCTTGTTGATGCCGGAGACCGCGACCGGGTGCGCGTTGCCGTTGCCGTCCTGCACCGCACCGCCATATTGGACGAAGCCGTCGCCCACCAGTTTGTCGGCCGAGACCTTGAAGGTCTGGCCGGACACCGCGAACGACGCCGCGATGGCGCCGTTGGCCATGCCGAAGACGATGAAGCCGGCAGCGGCCAGCGCCGGCAGCGTGAGCGCGGCGAACCGCCGCCAGCGGGTCTTTCCCCGCGTTGTTTCAAGGGGTTCTGACACGGTTCCTCCTACGCGCGTTACTCACTGGTAACCCAGAACGGACCGATGGTGCTCCTGTGCGACCGAGGTCACAAGGTGTCAGTTACCGGGGAGTAACCGCGTCACGCCCGCAACGCCACCGATTGCGATCAAGGACCGGGCCGCGAAAACCCACAAAGAGCGACAGAACATGCCGGCGTACGGACGCTGCGTTACCAGTAATCGACGTGTCACGATTTGATAACAACACGGTCCGCCAACGTTTGGCCTTAGGCTGCACGGCGTCATGACTGCGTCAACCCGCCCAGAGGCCGCACCGGCACCGACGACCGGGCGGCGGATCGCGGCCGCCGGTGCCGCCGTCGCCATCGCCGGCGCCGTGACCAACGCACTCGGCTACCTCGTGCCGGTGATCGGCGCCCGGCAGCTCACCAGCGCCGACCTCAGCGTGCTGGCCACCGTGCTCGGCCTGACCGCGATCGCCTCCGTTCCGGGCCTCGGCCTGCAGATCGCGATCGCCGTGCACCGGGCCCGCAACGGCGCCGCGTCGACCAGCCGGATCAGCGTCACGACCGCCGCGGTGTCCGCCGGCGCCCTGGCCCTGCTGGCCCCGCTGCTGGTGCCCGTGCTCGATCTGCCGGCCCGCTACACGCTGCTGGCCGCCCTGGCCACGTTGCCGACCGTGTTCGCCGGCCGCTGGCTCGGCGAGTCGCAGGGTGACGAGCGGTTCCTGCGGCTCGCGGCCGGCATGGCGCTGCTCGCGGTGGGCCGTTACGGCGGCCTGATCGCCGGCCTGGTCGCCGGAGCCGGTCTGACCGGGTCGCTGATCGGCAGCGCCGCCGTCGCCTGGCTGACCTTGCCGGCCATCGCCGTGCTCGGCCGCGGCGGCGTGCCCCACGTCGCCGACGCCATCCGCGGCCGTGAGGTGTTGACCGCCTGCTCGGCGACGCTGGCCATGCTGGTCGCGTCCTATGCCGACCTGCTCCTCGCCCGCCATCTGCTGGCCGCGGACGCCTCCGGCGCGTACTCGGTCGGCACGGTGTTGACCAAGGGCGCGCTCTGGGCACCCCAGGTGGTCACCGTGCTCGCGCTGCCGAGGCTGGCCCAGGGCAGCCGGCGCGCGCTGCGCACCGCGCTGCTGCTGGTCGCCGCCAGCGGCGCCGTCCTGGTCGCCGCGTCGGTCTTCGCCGGCGGGTTCGCCTTCGCCCTGGCCGGCGGCGCCGACTACACCCACCTCGGCCGCTACGCGCCTGTCTTCGCCGCGACCGGCGCCCTCTACGCCCTCGTCTTCGTGCTGCTCAACGACCGGGTCGCCACCGCCACCCGGTGGGCCTCGGCGCCCGTCTGGGTGGCGGTCGCCGCCCTGTTCGTGGTCGCCGAGTTCATCGCACCGCACACCCTCACCGGTGTCATGTGGAGCGCCCTGGGCGCCGCCGCGGCCGCGCTGGCGCTGAGCGCGGCCGGCAGACTACGACGATGACCACACACATCGGCAGACCACGACGATGACCTTCGACATCCGCGAAGAGACCGGCGACGACACCGGTGCCGTCCACGCGATCCACGCCGCGGCGTTCGGCGGTGACCGGGTGCCGCGCCTGGTCACCAGGTTGCGGCAACACCGGGCAGCGCTGCCGCCGCGCGGCTTCGTGGCCACCGTCGACGACGAACCGGTCGGGCACGTCCTGCTCACCGCCTCCTGGCTCGACGCGCCGCGCGAACTGGTCGACGTGCTGGTGTTGTCACCACTGGGGGTATTGCCGCAACACCAGCGCCGCGGCATCGGCACGCTGCTGGTCGCGCGGCGATCGAAGAAGCCGACAAGGCCGGCGCTCCCCTGCTGTTCCTGGAGGGCGACCCCGGTTACTACCGGGAGCGCGGCTTCCACGAGGCGACGCCACTCGGTTTCCGCAAGCCGAGCCTGCGCATCCCCGACGCCGCTTTCCAGGTGATCAAGCTCAGCGCGTACGAAACCTGGATGACGGGCACCCTCGTCTACGCCGAGCCGTTCTGGGCCCTCGACTGCGTCGGCCTACGCGGCGACGATCTTCACGACTGACAGGTCGAGCACCAATACGAGTTGCGCCCGGCCAGCCCGGCCCGCGACACCGCGGTGCCGCAGATCAGGCAGGGCTGACCGGTGCGGCGGTAGACGTAGACCTCACCGCCGTGCCGATCCACCCGGGGCGGCCGTCCCATCGCCTCCGGCATGTGCGCGCTGTGCACCGTGTCGATCCGCCCGAGGGCCACGCCCTCGGCCATCAGCGCGCCGAGGTCCGCCCACATCGACCTGACCTGCTCGGCCGACACCGACCGACCCGGCCGGGTCGGCGAAATCCCGGCCCGGAACAGCACCTCGCTGACATAGACCAGGCCGGCACCCGCGATGATCGATTGATCGAGCAGCAACGCCGCGATCGCCGTTGGGCTGCGCACGATCCGCTCCACCGAGGCGGCCGGCAACTCCGGGGAGCGCAACGGATCCGCGCCCAGCCGGGCCCGCAACGCGGCCACCTCGGCCACGGTCAGCACCGAGCAGTCGGTCGGCCCCCGCAGGTCGAGCCAGTGCCCACCGCCGACCACCCGCATCCGCACCTGTCCCACCGGCGGTGCCGGCGTGCCCGCCCCATCGGTCACCGTGCCGTAGAGCCCGAGGTGCACATGCACCGACAACTCGCCCGAGTAGTGGTGCAGCAGATGCTTTCCGTAGGCCTCGGTGTCGCACAGCAGTCGACCCGACAGCAGCGCCGCGCCGGCGGCGAACCGACCCTGTGGGCTGGTCAACTCGACCTTGTGCCCGGCGAACAACTCACGATGCCGGGCCGCCAGCCGATGGATCGTGTGACCTTCCGGCATGCGGGACCTCAGGGTGCGTCGGGCGCCGCCGCTTCCGCTCCCGGCGACGGGGTGGTGGTCGTGCTGCCGTTGACCGTAGCCGTCGCTGTGATCGTCTTCTTCGCCACGGGGCCACCGCCGACCGTCATCAGCAGATAGCTGTGCTTGGCCGTCTGGCCCGGGTCCCAGTCACCACACGGGAACGAGAACGACTCCGAGCCCCACGCGCCGTAGGTGTCGTAGATCCCGTGGCCGTCGACCGAGATGGTGACCTTGTCGGTGCCGGTCACCCGCCACTCCACGGTCACCTCGCGGCCGTTGGGCCACTGGCCGGACGGGCACTGCGGCTTCTGCTTGATCCGGAAGTACTCGATCCACGGGTCCTTCCGGACGTTGCCGTTGTCGTTGCCGTCGGTGTTGCCGGCACTGGCGGACGCCGTCGGTGACGGGCTGACGTCGACGTCGGTCGGCGTGTCCTCGCCGATCGAGTACGACGTGCCCGGCGACGGCGTGTCCGACGCGAGATCGGTGTCGCCCTTGTCGCCACACGCCGACAGCAGCGTTGCCGCAACGGCGGTGAGCAGCACCATCGGGATCCGGAAGGTCCTCATGGCTACACACGGTAGAAACCGATTGAGCCGGGCGAATCCCGCTTTCGTGCCGCGTCACCGTCGCGTTCCCGACGCCAACCCGATCGGGTCAGGACGGAACCCGGATCCGCCCCTCGACGGCGGCCAGCGCGATGTCCCGCCGGATCACCGCGTCGGCCAGCGACACCTGGTCGACCAGCGCGTACGCGGCATCCCGAGCAACGGAAAGGTCGGCGCCGGTCGCCGTCACCGATAACACCCGCCCGCCCGCGGTGACCAGTTCCCCGCCCGCGGCCCGCGCCGTACCCGCGTGGATGAAGCCCGCGCCGGACACCCCGGTGATCACATCGCCGCTACGCGACGACGACGGGTAGCCGGCCGACGCGACGACCACGGTGACCGCGGCACCCGGCTTCCACCGCAACGGCGGCACGGCGGCCAACGAACCGGTCGCCGCCGCCCGCAACACCTCGGCCAACGGCGTCTCCAGCAGCGCGAGCACGACCTGCGTCTCCGGGTCGCCGAAGCGCGCGTTGAACTCGATCACCTTCGGACCGCCGCGGGTCAATGCCAGCCCGACGTAGAGCAGGCCGGCGAACGGCGTGCCCCGCCGGCGCATCTCGGCCAGCGTCGGGTGCACGACCCGCGCCAGCACGTCGTCGACCAGCGACGGCGGCGCCCACGGCAGCGGTGCGTACGCACCCATCCCGCCGGTGTTGGGCCCCGTGTCGCCCTCGCCGACCCGCTTGAAGTCCTGCGCCGGCAGCAGCGGCACCGCGGTCTCGCCGTCGGTGACGACGAACAGCGACACCTCCGGCCCGTCGAGGTATTCCTCGATCACCACCCGCTCGCACGCCGCAGCGTGCGCGAGCGCGGCGTCGCGGTCGTCGGTGACCAGCACGCCCTTGCCCGCGGCGAGCCCGTCGTCCTTGACCACGTAGGGCGCGCCGAACCGGTCGAGTGCCGCCGCGACCTGCGCCGGGTCGGTGGTGGACACCGCGCCGCCGGTCGGCACGCCGGCCGCAGCCATGACCTCCTTGGCGAAGGTCTTGGAACCCTCCAGTCGCGCCGCCGCCGCCGTCGGCCCGAAGCAGGCGATGCCCTTGGCCCGGACGGCATCGGCGACACCCGCCACCAGCGGCGCCTCGGGCCCGACCACGACCAGGTCCGCGCCGACCTCGACGGCCAGCGCGGCCACCGCGTCGGGGTTGGTTGCCTCGACCGGCCGCAACTCGGCAACCTCGGCGATGCCGGGGTTGCCGGGCGCCGCGATCAACGTGACATCGGGAGAAGCCGCCAGACCGAGGGCGAGGGCATGCTCGCGCCCGCCGCTACCAATGAGAAGAATGCGCACGATGTCGGATCCTAGGCCACCCGGAGAAGCTCATGACGGACGACGTTCTCCTCGCGGCCGGGGCCGACGCCCACGACCGACACGCGCGCGCCGCACAGCTCCTCGATCCGCTCCACGTAGGACCGGGCCGCCGCCGGCAGCTCGTCGAAGCTGCGCGCCTTGGAGATGTCTTCCCACCAGCCGTCGTGCTCCTCGTAGACCGGCACCGCGTGGTGGAAGTCGGTCTGCGACATCGGCATGTCGGCGTGGATGGTGCCGTTGATCTCGTACCCGACGCAGATCGGCACCTTCTCCAGCCCGGTCAACACGTCGAGCTTGGTGATCACCAGGTCGGTGATGCCGTTGAGCCGCACCGCGTAGCGCGCGACCACCGCGTCGAACCAGCCACACCGCCGCTCGCGACCGGTCGTCGTGCCGTATTCGGCACCCACCTTGCGCAGGTGCGCACCGTTTTCGTCGAAGAGCTCGGTCGGGAAGGGACCAGAGCCGACCCGGGTGGTGTACGCCTTCGCGACGCCGATCACCTGGGTCACCGCGGTCGGCGGGATCCCGGCGCCCACGCAGGCGCCACCGGCGGTCGGGTTGGACGACGTCACGAACGGATAGGTGCCGTGGTCCATGTCGAGCATGGTCGCCTGGGCGCCCTCCATCAGCACGATCTCGCCCCGGTCGAGCGCCGACCAGAGGATCTCGCGGGTCTCGGCGATGTAGGGGCGCAGCCGTTCGGCGTACGCCAGATATTCCTCGACCACCGCGTCGGCGTCGATCGCCTTGCGGTTGTAGACCTTGAACAGGGTCTGGTTCTTCTCCCGCAGCGTCAGCTCGAGCTTCTTGCGCAGGATGCCGGGGTCGAGCAGATCCTGCACCCGGATGCCCATCCGCGCGACCTTGTCGCCGTAGGCCGGCCCGATCCCCCGCCCCGTGGTGCCGATCCGGGCCGAGCCCAGGTAGCGCTCGACGACCCGGTCCAGGGCCCGGTGGTGCGGCATGATCAGGTGCGCGTCGCCGGAGATGCGCAGGCGCGACACGTCGACGCCGCGCTCCGCGAGACCGTCGATCTCGGCCAGCAGCACCTTGGGGTCGATCACCACGCCGTTGCCGATCACGATCACCGCGTTGGGCGAGAGAGCACCCGACGGCATCAGGTGCAGGGCGTACTTCTGCCCGTCTGGGGTGATCACGGTGTGACCGGCGTTGTTGCCGCCCGAGTAGCGGACGACGTAGTCGACCTGCCCGCCAAGCAGGTCGGTAACCTTGCCTTTGCCCTCGTCGCCCCACTGCGCGCCGAGAAGCACTATCGCTGGCATCTTTTCGACCGCCTCCACGGGGCTCGGGTGCCAGGGTGGCGACCACTTGGCGAGCCCGAGATGTCAGGCTAACAACAAACCGAAGAACGGCTGGACGCGACAGCGTTCACGCGCGAGGAGACCGACCGTGTACGACGTGGTCCTGCTGACCCTGGCCGAAGGGGCGGGTGAGGCGTGTTGCGGCGCGGACGCCTGCGCTTCGCACGCCAAGGCCGACACCCTGCGGGCGCCCGTGCGGGCCTGCGTCGATGCGCTGGTCGCTGCCGGTGCGCGGGTCGAGACGGTCACCGCACACGACGACAAGGACATCGACGCGGTCCTGGCGCGGTTCGACGCTCCCGCCCGGCCCGACGGCCTGACCTGGCCGGACGGCGACAGCAAGACCCGCCTGGTGGTCGCCGCGGCGACCGACGGTCAGTTGCGGCACGTCGTGCGCAGGCTTGTCCGGCGGTACGCGCCGGCGCCCAGCCGCCGCCCCGCCGACCTCGCCGGCAACCGGACGGTGCCCGACCTACCGGCGTTGGGCGTACTCCCGATGGGTCCGGCTTCTCGTGATCTTGTTTCGCAGCTCGGCCTGCCGCGCGACCCGGCCGCAGTGGCGGCGGCCGTGCTCGACGGCCCGGTCAAGCGGCTCGACCTGTTGCGCAACGACGCCGGCTCGGTCACCCTCGACGGCGCGCTGATCGGCGGCCGCGACGAGAACATGCTGTTGCCCTGGCGCGGCCGGGTCGAGGTCGACGACGCCGTGCTGAGCGACGGCGACGACCCGGTGCTGGCCTGCGCGGTCGGCAACGCCGCCGGTTATGCCGATCTCGACGGGTTGCCGCTGTTGACCGGTGCCGACCCGACCTCCGGGCAACTCGAGGTCGCGGTCGCCGTGCCGGTGGTGTCGCGCACGCTGCTCGGGCGACCCAAGGCGCGTGTCGAGGTGCGCCGGGCCCGTGGCCGCGCGGTCGCGGTGCTGCCCCGCGACGAGGAGATCCCATTCGTCGACGACGGGGTCAAGGGCACCCTGACCCGCAAGCGATCCTGGTGGATCGAGCCGGGCGCCTGGGCCGTTTACACCCACTGATCTCCTGCGGTGCAACCACCGAAGCGTGTTCGCCTTACGCTTGGGGCGGTAGTGACCGCTGCTTGTGGAGGTGACCGGCGTGGTTGACGATTCGGACCGGGTCTACCGGCCGGGAGGCAACGGTGCCGCGCAGTGGCGCGGTGCCGAGCAGCCGTGGCCGCCGGACGACACCGAGGCCGGGTCCGACGACCAGGATCCCGGTGCGCCCGAGGTGCCGCCACCACCGCCACCGATCCGGGTGCCGGCGCCGCCCGCACCACCACCGATCAACCGGCCCGGCCTGCCAGCACCCAACGCGGGACGCCCGGCCGGAAACCCGGCACCGCCACCACCGCCGGTGCGGCAACCCGGCCAGCCCGTGCAACCGCCGGCACCGCCACCGCCGCCGTTCTCTAACCACCCCGGCGTTGGCCACCCCGGTGGCGGGCAGCCTGGTCCGGCTGCCGGCCAATATGGCGTTCCGGCCCAACAGGGCGGTCAGGTCTACGGTCGCCCGCCGGCGCAGCCCGGCCCTCCCCCCGCACCGCACCAGGCCGGCTCCCAGGTCCCACCGCACCAGGCCGGCTCCCAGGTCCCACCGCACCAGGCCGGTTCCCCGGCCGCACCGCCACAGGCCGGCTCCGCGGCCGCGCCCCACCAGGCCGGGCCGCCGACTGCACCGCACCAGGCCTGGCCCCCTGCCACCGGCAACATGCCACCCCCGCCGGCGCAGCCGACGTCAGCCCAGCCAATTACGGCGCAGCCAACCTCGGCCCAGCCGATGCCGGCACAACCAACCTCGGCCCAGCCGATGCCAGCGCAACCAACCTCGGCCCAGCCGATGCCGGCACAACCAACCTCGGCCCAGCCGATGCCAGCGCAACCAACCTCGGCCCAGCCGATGCCGGCGCAACCAACTTCGGCCCAGCCGATGCCAGCGCCGCCGACCTCGGCCCAGCCGCTCCCGGGACAGCCGGCGCACCCGCCGGCCGGCCCGACCCCACCGCCTTACCGGCCGCCGACGACGCCACCCGGCCAGCACGGCGCGGCGCAGCAGGCCGCGGCCATGCCGATGCAACGCGCCGCCGACGGCCCGCCCACCGGCACGCCCTGGTCACAACCCCCGCAGCGGCCGACCTCCCCGCCGGCGCCGCCACACCCCGCGACCGCCCACCCGACGTCCGGCCAGCCGGGCCACCCGGCCCAGCCGCCCGCCGCCGAGCCCGCCGACCCGCTGCCGCCCGAGGTCGCGCCGGGTGTTGTCGAGGTGCCGCAACAGGGCGTCTACCGGATGCCGACCCCGTCGACGCCGCCGGCAACCGCCAACCCGCGCGCCGCCGAGCGGACCCCCGACGCCGGCGTGCCGACCGCCGACGACTTCGCCCGCCGGCGCGCCCTGCGGCCGCCGGATCCGATCGCCACGAGTGGCGTGCGCGCGGTGCTCAACAAGACCTCGATGGGCGTGTTCAAGCTCCCGCCCGGCGCACACGAGCGCAGCCGGCGCCAGGAGATCGAGACCGTCCGCCGCAACTTCGGCGGGTTGCGCCAGGTCACCGTGGTCAACCCCAAGGGCGGCGCCGGCAAGACGGTGGCGATCCTGCTGCTCGCGATGACGTTCGGGCAGAACCGCGGCGGCTACGTGCTGGCCTGGGACAACAACGAGACCCAGGGCACCCTGGGCATGCGGGCCTCGCAGGACTTCCACAACCGCACCGTGCGTGACCTGCTCCGCGACCTCGCGCAGTTTCGCACCGCACAGGGCCGGGTCGGCGACCTGTCGCAGTACGTGCGGGCGCAGGGCGAGGGCATGTTCGACGTGCTCGCGTCCGACGAGTCGGCGACCGCGGGCGAGATGCTCACCGCCGCCGCGTTCGCGCACATCCGTGACGTGGTCAGCCGCTTCTACAAATTGATTTTCGTGGACACCGGCAACAACGTACGCGCGCAGAACTGGCAGGCCGCGATCGACGCGACCGACCAACTCGTGGTCACCATGTCGGCGCGAAACGACTCCGCCGAGACCGCCGCCCGGATGCTTGACCACCTGGAGCAGACCGGCCGGCACCGGCTGGTCCGCCAGGCGGTGACGGTGGTCTCGATGCCGCCGTCGCGGCGCGAGATCGACCTGCCGCCGATCGAGAGCCACTTCGCCGCGCGTACCCGAGCGGTGTTGTTGGCACCTTATGAGCGGTTGATCGACACCGGCGAGCCGATCCGCTACACGGGCATCAGCAAGGAGAGCCGCGACGCCTGGTTGAAGATCGCCGCGGCCGTGGCGGAGGGCCTCTAGCCGGCGAGGGCGTCGGCCGCCGCGGGGTCGCAGTCGCGCAGGAACTGGGCGCAGCGGGCGGCCTCGTCGGCCTCGCCGATCTCGTCGGCCGCCCGGGAGAGCACGTAGAGGCTGTGCAGGAAGCCCCGGTTGCCCTCGTGCGACCAGGGCACCGGGCCGTGGCCCTTCCAGCCGTTGCGGCGCAACTGGTCAAGGCCGCGGTGGTAGCCCGTGCGGGCGTAGGCGTAGGCGGTCACCGCGTGCCCACCGTCGAGCGCCCGTTGACCGAGCGCCGCCCACGCGGCGCTGAACGTCGGGTGCGCGGCCGCGACCTGCTCGTAGGCGGCGTCGGTGCCGTCCTTCTCGGCCACCTCGAGCGCGGCGGCGGCGGGCTCGTCGACCGGGATCAGGGTCGCCGGCGGCTCGGGCATCAGGTTCTGCATCCGCTCATTCAACCGCGCGACCGGCTGCGGACGGTGACTGAACGGCTGAGGCTTTCGTCACGCGCTCGGCCGGTGTGTTGACCGACCGTCAGGACTAGAAATAGAAGTCCGGAGCCTCCCCAGGACCCGGTGCGAGAGCCCGGCAGCGCCGGGCTCTCGCGTACGTTGTGGTGCGTGCCGACCCCACCCCCCGCCGACATCGTCGCCCTGCCCGACTCGACCCCCGACGAGATCGAGTCGCGCGAGGAACTCGACCACCACCTGCGCCGCGGCAGCCTCGCCGGCCTGACCGTGCAGGGCCTGCGCCTCGACCTCGACCCGGTCCCGGAGCTGGCCGGCGTCGACGTGACCGGCACGCTGTTCGTCGGCTGCCGGTTCCAGACACCGGAGATCCAGGCCGCGCTGGTGCTGCGCGGCGCACACGTCATTCCGGCCTTCCCGGACCTGCCGTTCCCGACCCACCCGTCGCGCCTCTACACCCCGGCCGACCTGTCGGCCGGCTTCGCGACCGGTGGCTTCGCCGGGATGTACGACACGCTGGTCTACGACCACTTCCGGGCGGCCGGCGGCGCGACACCGCAGATCCGCGAGGCGCTGGCGCAGCGGTTGCACGACCACGCGATCGACAACGGCCTGGCCGACGTCACCCGGACGTGGGTCGCCGAGCACGGCGCCGACACCGTCGTCGGCGTGATGGGCGGCCACGCGGTGCCGCGCGGCTCGGCCGCCTACCGGCTCGCCGCGACGCTGGGTTGGGAGCTGACCCGGGCCGGCCAGCTGATCGTCACCGGCGGCGGCCCCGGCGTGATGGAGGCGGCCAACCTCGGCGCCTTCTTCTCCGGTCGCGCCGCCGACGAGCTGACCAGCGCGATCGACGAACTCGCGACGGCGCCCGACTTCCTCGACCACGATCCGTTCACCGCCGCGGCGCTGCGGGTCCGCGAACGGTTCGCGCCCACCGGCGACGACTGGCCGCGCGCGGGTGGCCTGGCCATACCCACCTGGTTGTACGGGCACGAGCCGGCCAACCTGTTCGCCGGCCGGATCGCGAAATACTTCTCCAACGCGATCCGTGAAGACATGATCCTGCGGCTGGCCCGCGGCGGCATCGTGTTCGCACCCGGCCGGGCCGGCACGGTGCAGGAGGTCTTCCAGGCCGCGACAAAGACCTTCTACGGCACCGACGGCGCGAGTGGCGCCTACGTCTTCCTGGACACCGACTACTGGACGAAGACGCTGCCGATCGAGAGCCTGCTCCGCCCGCTGATGGCCCTCTCCCGGTTCGGCGACCTGTCGTCGACCATCCACGTCACCGACGACGTGGCCGAAGCCGTGCGGGTGTTGACCAAGCCGGCCTAGGCAACCCGGGAACGGGGCAGGCAGCACTTCTTGTATTTGGCGCCCGACCCGCACCAACAGGCTTCGTTGCGCGCCGGCGGCCATGGCTGACCGGCGCCCTGTCCGTCGAGCCCGTTGACGTAGTCGTCGAACACGTCGTCGGCCACCGGGTCGTCGGCGGCGCGCGAATCGATCAACGCTTCGAGCCCCGCGGCGGAGCCGCGCACCAGCCGCAGGCCCACGGGGAGACCCTCCTCGGCGCGCGCGGCGAGGACGCGTTCGATGTCAGCTCGATGCTCGTCCCAGGTCGGGCCGCAGATCCGGGCGATCTCCGGCAGCCGCCGGGACAGCTCATCGAACTCGGCGCTCGGGAAGAAGAGCACGGGCTCGCTCAGCTCCGCCTCGAGTTGCGCGCGCTCCTCCTCCTGGACCGCCGCCTCCAGCTCCTCGGCCGTCTCGTCGAGCGAGTCGTGCGGGAGGCCCAGCCCGTGTCGCACCTCGTGGCGCTCCGTCAGCAACGCGAAGAGGACCATGGTCGCGACCCGGCCGGCGTCGTCGTCCGGTTCGTCCTCGGGCACCGCTTGCTGCGCCTCGGCGACGGCCTCGGTCAGCCACTCGTGCGCGAGTTCGTCGCGATCGCCGGCCAGCAGCGCTTCGGTGATCTCGGCCGCGGCGTCCGGATCGCTGGTCAACAGGGGCCGAAGCGGGGTCAGCTCGGCCATCGCCTCGTCGGCGCGGTCGAGCAGGAACAGCAGCCGGGCGCGGAACATCCGGGCGAACTCGGACGGTGAGCCGTGCGCCCCGTGTGCGTCGATGACCCGCTCGGTCAACGCGAGGCTCGCGGCCGGGTCGTCCGCCTCCAGGAGCAACTCGGCGGCCATGCCCAGCACGATCGAGGCGTCCTGGGGATCGGCCAGCCGGCCGCCGTCGACGGCGGCGACGAGTTCGGCCGCGCCGGCCGCCGGCTCGCCACGGTCGGCCGCCCGCGTGGCGATCAGTTCCAGCTCTTCGGCATCGAGTGCGGATGCGGTGGTCACCGGGAAACCCTAGACCTCAGGCGATCGGCACTCGGCGCCAGAAGCCGATGGGCCAGGTCACCTCGGGGCGGCTGGACAGGCCGTTCTCGTCCATCGCGTTGTATACGGCGAGCCGGGCGCCCTCGAAGCGCAACTCGATGGCGTCGAGCAGCCGCGGCCGCCACTTCGACGGCAGGATCCGCTCGATGACGTTGACCTCGCGCAGCCGGCGCCCGGTGACGGCGGCCAGCGCGGGGTGCCCGGCCGCCCGCCAGTCGAGCCGCAGGCCCGGCCAGTCCAGCGGCATCGACATGTCGACCTGGTCCCAGCTGATGCCGCACTCGTCGAACTTGCGGTGGGTGATCTCGACGTTGGTGTCGCCGAAGCCGAGGATCACCGGCCCCTCGGCGAACCACGAGTCGCGGTCGCGGTCCCACATCACCCAGGCGCCGGCCAGCGTGCGGTCGATCAGGCGGTCGAATCTGGCACGATGCACCGCCGCCAGGGCGCGGGCCCTGTGGTGCCACTGCGGCGCGTACCCCTCGATGGCCAATGCCACGGACATCGGTCGATCATACTCAAATCGGTCAGTAGACCACAAAACGATGGCCGGCCCCGAACGAGGGACCGGCCATCGGACGTGCTTACTTGGCGAGCGTGGTCCCGGTCGAGCGGAGGTCTTCGCACGCGTGCGCCACCCGCTTGGCCATGCCTTCCTCGGCCGCCTTGCCCCAGGCGCGCGGGTCGTACACCTTCTTGTTGCCGACCTCGCCGTCAACCTTGAGCACGCCGTCATAGTTCTTGAACATGTGGTCGGCGACCGGCCGCGTGAACGCGTACTGCGTGTCGGTGTCGATGTTCATCTTGACCACGCCGTAGTCGAGCGCCTCGCGGATCTCCGAGAGCAGCGAACCGGAGCCGCCGTGGAAGACCAGCGACAGCGGCTTCTCCTTGCCGGTGCGGGCGCCGACCGCGTCCTGGATCTCCTTGAGGATCTCGGGACGCAGCTTCACGTTGCCCGGCTTGTAGACGCCGTGCACGTTGCCGAAGGTCAACGCCGCCATGTAGCGGCCCTTCTCGCCCAGACCGAGCTTGTCGACCATGGCCAGGCCGTCTTCGACGGTGGTGTAGAGCTTGTGGTTTATGGCGTTCTCGACGCCGTCTTCCTCGCCGCCGACCACGCCGACCTCGATCTCCAGCACGACGTGTGCGGCCGCGGCCTCGGCCAGCAACTCGGCGGCGATGTCGAGGTTCTCGTCGAGCGGCACCGCGGAGCCGTCCCACATGTGCGACTGGAACAGCGGCGCCTCGCCCCGCGCGACCCGCTCCTTGGAGATGGCGAGCAGCGGCCGGACGTATTTGTCGAGCTTGTCCTTCGGGCAGTGGTCGGTGTGCAGCGCGATGTTGACCGGGTAGTTCTTGGCAACCTCGTGCGCGTAGGCGGCGAGCGAAACAGCGCCGCTGACCATGTTCTTGACGGTGGGACCGGAGAGGTATTCGGCACCACCGGTCGAGACCTGGATGATGCCGTCGCTCTCCGCCTCGGCGAAGCCGCGCAGGGCCGCGTTGAGCGACTGCGACGACGTCACGTTGATGGCGGGATAGGCGAACGCGCCGGCCTTGGCGCGATCGAGCATTTCGGCGTACACCTCGGGCGAAGCGATGGGCATGTCTGCCGCTCCTTGTCTACCGGTCACGTGTGCCGGACCGCGCTGTCCTCCGCGAGAAGTATCCCGCAACAGCAGAATGCCCTGACAGGCAGGTCAGTCGTTCTCGGCGCGCGGCTCCGGCACGACGAAGCTCAACACCCAGCTCACCACGGCCATCACGATCGCGCCCCAGAACGCGGGCCAGAAACCGTCGATCGCGAACGGGAGGTCGAACTGTTGACCGATCCAGTCAGTGAGCAGGAAGAGGAGGGCGTTGACGACGAGGGCGATCAGGCCCAGGGTCAGGATGTAGAAAACGCACCCGACGACCTTGATGATCGGTTTCAGGATCGCGTTGACAACTCCGAAGATCACGGCAACCACGAGCACCGTCAGGGCGGTGTGGCCGGCGTTGCTGCCGCCCACCTCGATGCCGGGCACGACCAACGCCGTGATCCACAGGGCGATCGCGTTGATGATCACCCGGATCAGCATTCCCATGGCACCCATCGTGACACCGCCGCGCACCCGTCGGCGCTCCCTGGTTTGCGGCCGCTGCCCGGCGGGCAAGCAGCACCGGCCGTACGGTGGGTTAGGAAGGAGGCGGCGCCGATGACCCAGCCAGACGAAGAGCTTGACCTGGAGGCACCCGAAGCCGACGTGAGTGAGCAGGCCACGCCGGCGGAGCCCGATGACGCCGACGGTCATGACGACCGGGTGCGCACCGGCGCCGAGGTGCCGGAGGCCGACGCCGTCGAGCAGTCACGGGCCGTGGTCGGCGACGACGACTATCGCTAGGTCCCGTCTCGCACAGCTCTGGGGTTGGCCGCGACCCAGTCGGTCAGCCGGTTCTCCTTGATCGCCACGAACACCGGCGTGCTGCGGGCCGGGTCGAGCCGCTCGTACTCGACGTTGTCGATGGTCACCCCGCGGAAGTCGGAGCCGATGTCGACCGCGGTGACGGTGTCGATCTCGGTGGCCACCCGGAGCAGTTGCGGCGTTGTCACCTCCGCGCCGGCAACGGAGATGCCGTCCGTGGCGGCGCGCACCACCCGGGCCAGTTGGATCGGGTCGGAAACCGAACTGCTCAGCAATCCGCGTACGAAGGCCCGCCCGTTGGCGTCGCGGTCGTAGACGCCGTGCGGCAGTCGGCGCTGGCGGAGCAGGTCGAGCATGCTGCGCCCGTCGAGCCGCTGGCAGCCCGCCGGGTAGACCCGGTCGCCGCGCCGCGCGGGCACCGGCCGATCGAGGCAGATCTGCACGCCACCCAGCGCGTCGGTGACCGCCCGCAACCCCGAGAACCGCACGGTGACCGTCGCGTCGACCGGCACCCCCGTGGTGGCGGTGATCGTGCGGGCGGTCAGGTCGGCGCCGGCTGGTAGATCGGGCGCCTGCCCTTTGCGCTGGCTGCCGAAGTAGAAGGTTTCGCCGAGCCGGGCCCGGCCGCGGTCGGGAATCTCCACCAGCAGGTCGCGCGGCAGCGAGACCAGGTAGGCGGTGTGGCTGCCGGCCGGCACGTGCACGACCAGCACCGTGTCGGCCCGGTAGCTGCGGCCGCCGTCGTCGTCGACGCCGAGCACGGCCACGGTCAACGGCCGGTCGACCGGTGGGGCGGCGCCGGGCAGCATCGTGTTCTCGATCTCGGGCAGCGCCGCGGTGGTGTTCAGCGCGAACGGCAGCGAGGCGGCGGCGATCAGGGCCGCGGCGGCACCGGTCAGCCGGCGGGTCAGGCGGTGCCGGCGACGGCGTACGACCGCGCGATCGATGGCCTCGCGCAGCGGAGCGGACGGCGGCGCGAGTGTCTCGTGCCGCTCGAAGGTCTCGCGCAGTTGCTCTTCGATCATGGGCAGGTCTCCACCATTTCCGCCCGCAGGGTCGCAAGGGCCCGCGAGATCGACGACCGTACCGTGCCGACCGCGCAGCCGAGGATCTCGGCGATCTCGGCATCCGGCAGGTCTTCGTAGTAACGCAGCACCAGGGCCGCGCGTTGCGCCTTGGGCAACCGGGCGAGCCAGGTCCAGATCTGGTCGCGGTCGGCGGTGGTCTGTGCGTGGTCGACGGGCGAGACGCGGGATGCCTCGTCGGGCTCGGCGCGCAGCAGCACCCGGCGCAGCCAGGAGCCGCGCCGCCAGTCCAGGTACTGATTCGTGATCATCCGGCGTACGTAGCGGTCGGGCGCGTCGGCGCGGGCCACTTTCCGCCAGTTGAGCTGGACCCGGACCATCGTCTCCTGCACCAGGTCCTGGGCCAGGTGTGGATCACCGCAGAGCATCACGGCGTACCGGAGCATCGCGCCGAGTTGAACATCGGCGAACTCCTCGTACGTCAGCGGCGTCACGGGTACCTCCGGGTGGCTCTGCCAGGACGACGCGTACGGGCGCGAAAAGCGCTGCGATGATCACCGATATTCAGCCGTTCGGCCAGACTAACGTGCGCGGTATCGCGATATTGATCTCCGATAACTAGGCTGCGCATCGATCCCTGGGGAGGATGCCGGATGCTGCGCAGGATCGCGCGCACGCTGATCGCCGGATGCGGCGCGGTCGCCGCCGCGCTCGCCATCGCCCCGCCGCCCGCCTCCGCCGCCCCCGAAATCGTCGCCGTCTCCATGCGCGACGTGACCGTCGCGATCGGCGGGCCCGGTGCGGTCGCCGGCGTCACGCTCATCGCGGCCGAGCCGGTGGTACTCGACGACGTCGTGGTCACCTACGACTTCAGCGCGCTGGCCGGGGTGGCCGAGCTGGTGCCGCTGCCCGGCTGCTCCCTTGTGGACAGCTCGATCCTCACCTGCACGCGCGACCAGCTGCGGCTCGGCGCCAGCCCGTTGCCCGGGCAGTTCGACGTCGTGGTGCGTGCGGTCGACGGCACGTCCGGCGGTGAAGGACCGCTGCAGCTGAGCATCAGCAGCGGCGACGTCGGGCTCTCCTCCAGCACGTCGTCGTGGGTGCGGGTGGGCGACGGCGTCGACCTGGTGGCCGGCCCGCCGAGTTCGCTGAGCCGCCGGCCGGGCGAGTCGTTCACGCTTCCGTTGCGGGTCGACGTCGCCGGCGCGACCGAGGTCAACGACCCGAGGGTCTACTTCAGCGACGTGTACGCGTTCCGCGCGACCCGCAAGTTCAACAACTGCCTCTACGTGCTCGACCGAGTCCGTAGCTGCACGTTCGCGGGCCTGTTCACGCCCGGCGCCAGCTACACCGCGGTCATGCCGTTCCTGGTCGGCGCCGACACGGCGGCACCGGCGACCCGCGAGCTGACGGCGACCTGGTTCACCGCGGCCCAGGCCGAAGACTACGAGTCGTTCCTGGCCGGGCACGGTTACTCGGGCGGCGAGCCCGGCACCGACGGCGATCTGCCGTTGACCGGGTTGCTGGCGTTGCGGCCGTTGCCGCCACAGGCCGACACCGTGCCGAGCAACAACGCGAGTTCGTTGTCGGTGGCGATCACCGGCCGCAACGGTCTCGACCTGGCCGCCGTCGGCGTGGCGTTGTCCGGCCCGGTCGGCGCGGTCCGGTCGATGTCGGTGGGGTTGCGCAACGACGGCCCGGCGGCGCTCGACGACCACAACGGCGCCGCGGTCGCGGTCGACGTGACCGTCCCGCCGGGCACGACGGCGACGGCGGTGCCCGGCGAGTGCGCACCGCTGGTCAACGGCGTCGCTTCGGCCACCGACGGTGGCACGCCCGGTGCCGCCGCCTACCGTTGCCGGCCCGACCTGCCGGTCTACCCCGACCTCACCGTCGGGTTCGCCTTCGACCTGCGGATCGACCGGGCCGGCCGAGCCGACGGCGGGGTCGTGGTGACCGGCGTCGCCGACCTCTCCGCGTCAAACGACCGGGCCGCGATCGTGGTCAACGGCCCGGCCGACCCGGCGCCCTCGGGCGGTGGCGGCGGTCTCCCCATCACGGGTGCGCCGGCCGGCACGCTGGCCGGTCTCGGCGTCCTCCTGATCTTCGTCGGCGCCTGCGCCGTCGCATTGGCGCGCACCCGCGCCAACTGAGTCCAAGCAACGGGGAGAACCACCGGACATGCGAACCACCCCTCTCTGGCGCGCGCTCGCCGTCATCGGCGCGGTGTCCGCGCTGGTCGCGACCGGCGTGGCGCCGGCGGCGGCCGCGATACCCAGCGGCAACTTCGACTTCCGGGCGCTCGGCGCCCGCATCAACGGCGCGGTCGGCGACCAGGCCGAGATCAAGCTGGGCTTCCGCAACGACGGCCCGGCGCCCTCCGACCGCAGCGACAGCGGCCACCCGGTGACGACCGTCGACGTCACCGTGCCGTCGGGAACGACCGCGGTTGCCGTGCCCCAGGGTTGCGCGCCGCGCGAGGGCAGGGCCTTCCGTTGCTCGCCGGGCCCCGTGGTCGCGGTCGGCGAGACCATCACGTTCCCGTTCACGCTGCGCATCGACGCGGCCGGCGCGGGCCGCGGCTCGGTCGCGATCAACGTCGCCTGCCAATGCGACGGCGCCAACATCGACCTCAACTCCGGGAACGACACGGCGCCCATCGAGATCAACGTGGCCGCCGAAACCGGCGGCCAGCCCGGCGGCCTGCCGGTGACCGGAGCGACCGCAACCTTGATCGCCGGCGCGGGCGGCCTGCTCCTGGTGGCCGGTGTCGTCGGTTTGGTGATCGCCTGGCGCCACCGCAAGCGGTTCGTCGCCTGACGGCCCGCCTTTCCCGGGTTTGTCCGCCCCGCCGACCCCGGCTTGCCAGGCCCGGTAGCCTTTGTGCCCGTGGAGACGACGCGCGCCCTAGCCGAGAACCTCGCCTTCAACCCGTTGGACCCGAAGGACCTGGTGCACACCTTCGGCCTCTACGGCGTGTGGGCGATCCTGTTCGCCGAGACGGGCCTGCTGATCGGCTTCTTCTTCCCCGGCGACTCGCTGCTGTTCCTGGCCGGCGTTGCGGCAACCCCGGTGGCCGACGCGATCTTCGGCGACGGCACCAAGCTGTCGTTGGCGGGCCTGCTGATCGGCGCGCCGGTCTGCGCGGTCATCGGCGCCCAACTGGGCCACCTGCTGGGCGCCCGCTACGGCGCACGGATGTTCGACAAGCCCGACTCCCGCCTCTTCAAGCGCGAGTACGTCGAAAAAGCCGAACACTATTTCCAGAAGTTCGGCCCGGCCAAGGCGGTAGTCCTGGCCCGCTTCATCCCGATCGTCCGCACGTTCCTCAACCCGGTAGCCGGCGTTCTGGGCATGCCGGCCAAGCAGTTCCTCATCTGGAACATCGTCGGCGCGATCCTCTGGACCGACGGCATCATCCTGATCGGCTACCTGCTCGCCGGCCGCATCTACGACGCCATCGGCACCCACATCGACCGCTACATCCTGCCGTTCGTGGCCCTCATCGTCCTGATCTCGGTCCTCCCGATCATCATCGAGGTGATCCGCGACCGCCGCGCCCGCAAGCGCGCCAAGGAAATGGCGATCATCGGCGTCGCCCCGGTGGCCGGCCTGGCCGAGGCGACCGAGGAAAAGACGCGCCGCGGCAACCACCGCGCCCCGTAGCGAGATCCGCCAGGACCGCGCCGCCAGGTCGTCGATACCGTCCTTGTTGCCGGGTCGGCCCCGAGCGCGCCTCTCGGCGGCACCGCTTCCCTACCGGGCCGGCGCTCGCCGCCGTTGCCGCAACCCATTGGGATCACGGTGCCCTCGCGAAGGCCGTGGTCGCTCCGCGCGAACCATGGTCAGCTTCCATACGTCGCGACGCCCACCGTGTTGCGGGGCGTTGCCGCAAGCCGGCGCTGGTCCGCATACCTCCACAACGGTCCGCGGTCGCGCGATAGGTAGGAACGCCAACCGTGTTGCGGGCGTTGTCGCAACCGCGATCGCAGAGCCTCGCCGCTGAACACCCGCGACGGACCGCGGTCGCGCCACCGGTAGGGAGCCAGCCGTGTCGCAGGCCGGGGTCGGAACACGAGCCAGATCACCGCGCCGCACATCCTTGCCGGTCGCTTCATATGTAGCGGCGCCAACCGTGTTGCGAGGCGTTGCCGCAACCCACGATCACCGCATCGCAGCTGAAGACCCGCGACGGACCGCGACCGCGACCGGCATGAACGCCAACCGTCTTGCGCCGCGTTGCCGCAACCCGCGCTCGCACCGCATCGCCGCTGAACGCCGGCGGCTGAACGCCAGCGACGGACCGCGGCCGCACGATAGGTAGCAACGCCAACCGCGTTGCTTGCCGTTGCCGCAACCCACGATCGCACCGCATCGCCCCTGAACGCCGGCGGCTGAACGCCAGCGACGGACCGCGACCGCCCGATAGGTAGCAACGCCAACCGCGTTGCTTGCCGCCGCAACCCACGATCGCACCGCATCGCCGCTGAACGTCGGCGGCTGAACGCCAGCGACGGACCGCGGCCGGGCGACAGGTAGGAACGCCAACCGCGTTGCTTGCCGTTGCCGCAACCCGCGCTCGCACCGCATCGCCCCTGAGAACATCTGCGACGTAGCGCGACCGCCCGATAGGTAGGAACGCCGACCGTGTTGCGCGGCGTTGCCGCAACCCACGATCGCACCAACCTCGCCGCTGAAACCCCGCGACGGACCGCGACCGCCCGACAGTTAGGAACGCCAACCGAGTTGCGCAACGCGACAACAAAGGGAGATTGCCCGACATAGGCAACGAACCCATGCGCCCAGGCGACGCCGACGGTTCAGGCGCCAGCCGGAGGTGGTTGGTCGGTGAGGTCCGCGGCGCGGCCCAGAGCCAACGCGCGATAGGTCAGATGCGCGGCCTCTTCGAGGTTGCGGGCGCGTTTGTGCGCGAGCTCCACGCTGTCCGCCAGCACCGAGCAGCCGTGCCGGCTGAGGATCAGGCAGTTGGTGCCGTCGGCCGCGGCTAGGGCGGCCGCCTCGGCCAGCTCGGAGGTCCCGGGCGGGAAGAACGGCACGGTCGCGACCCGGCGCACGTAGAAGGCGTGGTCGGTGGTCAGCAGCCGCACGCGCTCGCCGAGGGCGTCGAGCAACAGTGCCATCTGGGGATGCAGATGGATGATCGCCGTCACGTCGGGGCGGGCCCGGTAGGTCGCCAGGTGCAGCGCTACTTCAGAGCTCGGTGCGGGCGCGGAGGAGCCAGTTGGCACCATCGCGCCGTCGCTGATCCGGACGTGCGCGAACGAACGGCGGTCGAGCCGGTCCAACCAGGTGCCGGCGCCGGTCACCCAGCAGGCGTCATCGCCCGGTCGGCGAGCCGACAGGTTGCCACCTGAGCCGACCACCAGGCCGGCACGAACCACCTCGGCACCGACCTCCGCGAGCAGGTCGCGTAGGTCGCGCGCGTCTTCGGACCCGGCGTCGAGTCTTGGAGGCGACGCCGGGCCAGTGGCGCTCACCGCGTCAGCGGGCGGCCTTCTTGGTGGCCCGCTTGCGCGGCGGCGTGAGCAGATCGGCAATCGTCGCGATCGCCGACGGAACGAGCCGGTAGTAGGCCCACACGCCGCGCTTCTCCCGCTCGAGCAGCCCCGCCTCGGTCAGGATCCGGAGGTGGTGGCTCACGGTCGGCTGGGACAGGCCCAGTGGTGCGGTCAGGTCGCAGACGCAGGCCTCGCCTTCCGGTGCCGACTGGATGAGGCTCAGCAGCCTCAGTCGGGCCGGGTCGGCGAGCGCCTTGAGCACCCCGGCGAGGCGCTCGGCGTCGGCACGTTCGATTGGCTCGCCGGCAAGCGGCGAGATCTGAGGCATGGTCATTTCAGCCAACGCAGTTCCCACGTATTCCATCCTTCCACTTACAGCATCGACCCGCCTGCATATGAGCAGGTCCGAATCGGCAAACTTTTACGCCACTAGGCCGAGGTCAGCCATCGAGTAGGCCGCCTTGTAGGAGAGCCCGGCCGCCCGAATGGCGTCCCCTGCTCCCCGATCGACGATAACCGCTACGCCAACCACCTCAGCCCCGGCTTCCCGGAGCGCCTCGACGGCGGTCAACGGGCTTTGTCCTGTCGTGGAGGCGTCTTCCACCACAAGCACCCGTCGTCCGGCAACATCAGGACCCTCGATCCGGCGCTGGAGACCGTGCGCCTTGGCCGTCTTGCGGACGACGAACGCGTCGAGCGGACGCCCGGTCGACGCCGCCGCATGGAGCATGGCGGTCGCCACCGGATCGGCACCGAGGGTGAGGCCACCCACCGCGTCGAAGTCCCAGTCGGAAGTCAGGTCGAGCATGACGCGTCCGACCAACGGTGCGGACGCATAGTGAAGAGCCACGCGACGGAGATCGACATACCAGTCGGCCTCACGCCCTGAGGAAAGCACCACGCGGCCGTGCACGACGGCGCGGTCAGTGATGAATTTACGCAGGTCGTCGTGGTCCCCCATGGTGGAGAAGCGTACTGGTCGATCCTGTGAACCTGCTGGGCGCCCCACCAGGGATCGGGAAATTTCGCCCTTTAGCGAACGGTCGCCGGACGACCGGCGGTCACAGGTTGTCGCGACCGATGCGGCCGCGGGTGTCGTTGGCGACGCGCGCGAACAACCCTCGCGGTGCGTGCCGCATGCCAAACACCGCGACCTTGTATTTCCAGTTCGGCACGCTCACGAGCCGGCCACGGGCCAGATCCCGCAACCCGTCGGCGACCACGTCGTCGGCCTCCAACCACAACCAAGAGGGGGTTTTCGACACGTCGATACCCGCGCGACTGTGGAATTCGGTGCGGGTATATCCGGGACAGAGGGCCATCACGTGTACGCCGTACCGACCGACCGCGCGTCCGATCGACTCACTGAAATGGGTGACCCAGGCTTTGCTCGCCGGGTATGTCGAGCCCGGCATGACGGGTGCGAATGACGAGGCCGAAGAGACGTTGATCACAGCACCATTGCCGCGCTCGGTCATCGCCGGCAGGGCCGCATGCGTAAGTCGCATGACGGCGAACACGTTGAGCCGGAGCAACCACGCCTCGTCGTCGGCAGTCGTCTTGAGGAACGACCGGTTGAGGGTCGCCCCGGCGTTGTTGACCAACAGGTCGACGTGACCGCCGAGCCGTTCGGCGACCGCGGCCAGGCCGGGCTCCGTCGACAGATCGGCGCTGAGCACCGAGACATTGCCGCCGAGTGAGGCGGCGAGGGCGTCGAGGCGGTCGGCGTCGCGGGCGACCAGGACGAGGTCGTAGCCGTCGGCGGCGAGCCGACGCGCGAACGCGGCACCGATGCCCGCGGTGGCGCCGGTGACAAGGGCGGTCGGCACGAGGCGATCCTTCACATGGCGGGTGGTCGACGCCAGGTCCGTCGGGTCGACCAGGGCAATGGAGACAGCGGAAGGGCGGTCGACACCGAGTCACTCGACTCGACCAGGAGCAAGAGAGACAGCGGAAGCGGGCGATCAACGCCGAGTCACTCGACTCGACCAGGAGCAACGGAGACAGCGGAAGCGGGCGGTCGACACCGGGTCACTCGGCTCGACCAGGGGCAACGGGCGCGGCGGCAGTGGTGGTCGACGGGCGCTGCCAGTCGGCCGGGTCGAGGGGCGGGGGCGAGTAAGGCGGCACCGCGCCGCCGGTGGGGCCGGGGGGTAGCGACGGCGTGCGCCGGAAATAGGCGTTGGCCGCGGGCGACGCCAGCAGCAACGCCACCACAACGTAGCCCAGCGCCTGCAGGACGGAAAGGACTGCGCTGGTCCACAGCCACCACCCGGGATGGGCCGCGGTGAGCGCGCCGACGACCGCGTCGTCCGACCACGAGCCGAGCCGTTGCGCGAAGCCGAAGACCGCGGCGAGGCCGCCGCCGACCAGCCCGACGCCGCAGACCACCCAGGCCGCGATCCGCACCGCGCCGTTGCCGCGCAGGGTGCCGATCGCGAGTACGACCAGCAGCACGGCGGCGACGACGCCGACGAAGGCGGCCGCGATCGGCACGCCGCGGAGCAGTTGGGTCGCGCTGTCGATGTCGTCGGTCGCGATCCCGGCGGCGGTCGTGGCGGCCTGGAACCGGTCGACGATGCCGGGCATCAGCGCCAGGCCGGTGGCGCCGTAGGCCACGCTGCCGAACGCCATCAGGAAAAGTACGGCGGCGGCACCGACAACCGCGCCGGGCGGTCGGCGCGGGATGCTCACCGGCTGGTGCGCGAGAGGTGGTGCTGGATACGACACGGGGCCCTCCGGTAGTTCCGTTGTGGAGGAAACTACTCGGAAGGCCCCGGGCGCGCGGGTTATCGGGGTGGCGCCGGCGGGCCGGTCGGTGTCTCCGGCGGCTCGCTGCCATAGCTCGGCGGAGCCGGCGGCTCCCCGCCGTGGCCGGGCGGCGGCGGCAGCGGCGGCTCGCCCTGGCGGAAGGGCGGGGTCGGGTAGCTCGAACCCGGCATCACCGGGTAGCCAGGGGTCGGCGGCTCCCAGGTGGCGGCCTTGGGCTTGAACCAGGCGTTGGACGCCGGCAGCGCGAGCAGGATCAGCGTGCCCAGCACCAGCAGGATCGGAATGATCAACAGCATCGTCGAAACCGCGCCGTACCAGCTCGGCATGGCCGCGTCGATCTTCGCCTGCACGTCGGCGGCGTTCGGCGCGTCGGTGCCGCTGTCGATGTTCATCGCGCTGCCGGCGGCACGGAACAGCGAACCGATCCCGCAGCAGAGCACGAACAGCCCGCCGACGACCCAGGTGACGATCCGGGCCGCGTTCTTCCCGCGCAGGTTGAGGAAGCCCAGGACGACCAGCCCGATCGCGACGATCAGGGCGAAGATCCCCCCGCCCACCGTGACGGCGACCGCGATGGTGTCGCTGGTGTCGGCCATGGTGGTGCCGGCGTAGGCCTCGGTATAGGCCGCACGCACGTCGGAGAGCGTCGCCAGCGTGATAACGAGGCTGATGAGCTGTAGCGCGGCGGTGGCGTAAAGGAGATAGCTGGAGATCCTGACGGTGCCCGGCGGCCGGACCTGGCCCGGACCGGGGGCGAACTCGGACACGGCACTCCTTCCTCGATACCTCACGATGAGTGAAGATCACCGTACCGGGCTCGCGCAAGCCTGTCGCCCCCACCGCGGTGCGGTGGGGGCGTCGATCACGATCGATCAGTTGACCAGGGCCATCACGGTCAGGCCGTCCTTGGTGTCGGCCAGGTCGACCGAGACGCTGTCGCCATCGCGGATCTCGCCGGCCAGCAGCGCCTTGGCGAGCTGGTCGCCGATCGACGACTGCACCAGCCGGCGCAGCGGTCGGGCACCGTAGATCGGGTCGAACCCGTGCTCGGCCAGCCAGACCCGGGCTGGCTCGGTCACGTCGAGCGACAGCCGCCGCTCGGCGAGCCGCGCCCGCAGGTGGTCGAGCTGGATGTCGACGATCGCGCGCAGCTGCGGGCCGGACAGCGCGGAGAACACCACGATGTCGTCGAGCCGGTTGAGGAACTCCGGCTTGAAGTGCGCGCGGACCACCGCGAGCACCGCCTCGCGCCGCTGCTCGTCGCCGAGCGTCGGGTCGGCGATCAACGTCGAGCCCAGGTTGGAGGTCAGGATCAGGATCGCGTTGCGGAAGTCGACCGTGCGACCCTGCCCGTCGGTGAGCCGGCCGTCGTCGAGCACCTGGAGCAGCACGTCGAACACGTCGGGGTGGGCCTTCTCGACCTCGTCGAGCAGGATCACCGAGTAGGGCCGGCGGCGCACCGCCTCGGTCAGCTGGCCGCCCTCTTCGTAGCCGACGTAGCCGGGCGGCGCGCCGACGAGCCGGGCGACGCTGTGCTTCTCGCCGTACTCGCTCATGTCGATGCGTACCATCGCCCGCTCGTCGTCGAACAGGAACTCGGCGAGCGCCTTCGCGAGCTCGGTCTTGCCGACACCGGTCGGGCCGAGGAACAGGAAGCTGCCGGTCGGCCGGTCGGGATCGGCGATGCCGGCCCGGGCCCGGCGGACCGCGTCGGAGACCGCGCCGACCGCCTCGGGCTGGCCGACCACGCGGGACGAGAGCGACTCCTCCATCCGCAGCAGCTTGGTGGTCTCACCCTCCATCAGCCGCCCGGCGGGAATGCCGGTCCACGCCGCGACGACGGTCGCGATGTCGTCGGCGCTGACCTCTTCCTTCAGCATGGCGCCGCTGGCCTGCAGCGAGACCAGCTCGGCCTCGGCCGCGACGAGCTCGGCCTCCAGGTCGGGGATCCGGCCGTAGCGCAGCTCGGAGGCCCGGGCGAAGTCGCCGTCGCGCTCGGCGACGCTCTCCTCGCCGCGCAACCGCTCCAGCTCCTCCTTGGCCGTCGAGATCTTGGTGATGTGCTCCTTCTCCAGGCGCCAGCGCTCGGACAGGGCGGTCATCTGCTCGCGCTTGTCGGCCAGCTCCTTGCGCAGTCGGGCCAGGCGCTCGGCGGAGGCCACGTCGGGCTCCTTCTCCAGCGCCATCTCCTCGATCTCCAGTCGGCGCACGGCGCGTTCGACCTCGTCGACCTCGACCGGCCGCGAGTCGATCTCCATGCGGAGCCGGGAGCCGGCCTCGTCGACCAGGTCGATCGCCTTGTCGGGGAGGAACCGGTCGGCGATGTAGCGGTGCGACAGCGCGGCCGCGGCGACCAGGGCGGCGTCGGTGATCCGCACGCCGTGGTGCACCTCGTAGCGCTCCTTGAGGCCACGCAGGATGCCGATGGTGTCTTCGATCGAGGGCTCGCCGACCACCACGGGCTGGAAGCGGCGCTCCAGCGCCGGGTCCTTCTCGATGTGCTCGCGGTATTCGTCGAGCGTGGTGGCGCCTACCATGCGCAGCTCGCCGCGGGCCAGCATCGGCTTGAGCATGTTGCCGGCGTCCATCGAGCCCTCGCCGCGGCCGGCACCCACGACGGTGTGCAACTCGTCGAGGAACGTGATGACCTGACCGTCGGAGTTCTTGATCTCCTCGAGGACGGACTTGAGCCGCTCTTCGAACTGGCCACGGTAGGACGCTCCGGCCACCATCGCGGCGAGGTCGAGCGCGACCAGTTTCTTGTCGCGCAGCGACTCGGGCACGTCGCCGGCCACGATCCGCTGGGCCAGGCCCTCGACGATCGCGGTCTTGCCGACGCCGGGCTCGCCGATCAGCACCGGGTTGTTCTTGGTCTTGCGGGACAGCACCTGCATGACCCGGCGGATCTCGGAGTCACGGCCGATCACCGGATCGGTCTTGCCGTCGCGGGCCCGCGCGGTCAGGTCGACGCCGTATTTCTCCAGCGCCTGGTAGGTCTGCTCCGGGTCGGCATTGGTGACCCGGCGGTCGCCGCCGCGGATGGTGGGGAAGGCGGCGACGAGGTTGGCTTCGGTCGCGCCCTGCTGCTTGAGCAGGTCGGCGACGGCACCGCCGACCCGGGCCAGGCCGGCCAGCAGGTGCTCGGTGGAGACGAACTCGTCGCCGAGGGGTCGGGCGATCTGCTCGGCCGCGCCGATGGCGTTGACGAACTCGCGCGACAGGTTGGGCTCGGCCACGCTGGGGCCCTGCGCGGTGGGCAGGCCTTCGATCGCGCGGGCGGCGGCGCGGCGGATGTCGGCGGCGTTGGCGCCGACCGCGCGCAGCAGGCCGCCGGCGGTCGAGCCGCCGGTGTCGAGCAGTGCGAGCAGCATGTGCCACGGCTCGACGGTGGCGTTGCCCCGCTGGGCCGCCCCGGCGGCCGCGCCGGTAAT
Organism: Asanoa sp. NPDC049573; assembly: GCF_040676615.1. NCBI lineage: Bacteria > Bacillati > Actinomycetota > Actinomycetes > Micromonosporales > Micromonosporaceae > Asanoa > Asanoa sp. NPDC049573. The sequence continues at coordinate 8,932 of NZ_JBFAPI010000020.1, read as the reverse complement.
GACCTCACGACTCTTGGTCGTCAAACGTTCGGTGTTCATGGGCTCCCCTGGTAGCTGGCGTCCACTAGACACGACACAACCAGAGTTGAGCCTATTCCGCTCAACTCCTTTGCTGTGAGCTACGTCACTCGTTGCCGACCAGAACTCTGATCCACTTTCGGGTGGTCGAGCCGATGCCGAGCCAGGTCACCGGACCGGCCGTGCACACCAGCGTGCCATCGGCCAGCAAACGCAGGGCGCAGTCGTCGATCGGCCAGTCGACCGACTGGAAGACGCCACCGGTGACCAGCCCCGGACCGTCGGGCGTGGTGACCGCGAGCGACGCGTCTTCGAGCACGACCGACGACGTGTAGCGGTCGGGGTGCCCGTCGGCCGACACCGGCCGCCAGCCCATCCCGTCGAAGAACCAGAGCGACGGCCAGGAGACCAGATCGGTCTGGCCGATCAGCCAGGCGAAGATCCCGCCGTGGTCGACCCGCACGCCCACCGCCTCGACCTGGCCACCACCACCGGCCACCGGCACCTGCCGCCAGGTGGCGCCCTGGTCGTTGGACACCGACGCGATCGGCCGCCCGCGATCGAGCCCGATCGCGAAGACCCAGTGCACGGCCGACGCCGCCGCGCGCAGGTCGGGAATGTCCGGCTGCGCGCCCGTCGGTCTCACCCGCCCGTCCGACCCGTACCGCACCACCCGCGCCGCGCGGTCGTCGCAGCACACCTGGTATTCGTCGCCCATGGTCGCGCGGACCGCGTCGTTGATCTTGGGGGAGAACTCGTAGGTCACGCCGCGGTCGCGCGAGATGTAGTAGCCGTCCGGGTCGACGTGGAGCACCAGTCGCGTGCGGTCCGCGTACAACTGGTGGCCCTTGCCGTCGGGGTTCGGGTGGTAGATCTGATGCCAGCTCTTTCCGCCGTCGTCGGTCCGCACCAGCGCGGCCGTGCAGGTCTCCGCCGGGCCGGGCGCGGCACCGTCCGACCCGCACCGCGCGAAGAGCGCGTAGCCGAGGGCCTGGTTCACGAACTCGACGTTCTGCACCTGATAGCTCGGTGGCACGGGCACGTCGCCGTGTCGCACCTCGAAGGGCGCGACGGTGGCCGGCGGGTTGGTGGTCACCACGGGCTTCGACGGCGGCGGTCGCCGGATGTCACCGATCGAACAACCACCCAGCAGCACGAGTACGGCGGCCGCCGCCACCATGATCCGTCCGCGCATGACACCTCCCCGCGTACGTCCGAGTCTCCGGCGACGGGCACGGTTCCCGATCTTTGGATAGGTTGCCAGCGTGCGAGTACGGGTGGAACAGACATCGTTGCCCGGCATCGGCGTGCGGCACGACTTCGTCACAGAGTCGGGCCAGCGGCTCGGAGTCGTGTCACATCGCGACGGCCGGCGTGCCCTGATCGTCTACGACGCCGACGATCCCGACGCGAGGCTGGCCGCGATCCCGCTGCGCGACGAGGAGGCCGAGGCGCTCGCCGACCTGCTCGGCGCGTCGCTGATGCTTGGCCAACTCGCGGGCCTGCGCGACCAGGCCGCCGGACTGCTCACCGAGCAGATCGCGCTGCCGGCGAGCACCCCGTTCGTGGGCCGGCCACTGGGTGCGACCCGGGCCCGCACCCGCACCAGCGCTTCCATCGTCGCGATCCTGCGCGGCGGCGGGGTGATCCCGTCGCCCGGGCCCGACTTCGGCTTCGAGAGCGGTGACGTGGTCGTGGCGGTCGGCACCCGCAAGGGCCTCGACGCGCTGACCCGGATCCTCGCCGACGCCGACCCGGACGGCTGAGCCCGCCATGCATGAGAGCACCACGGTCCTGCTCATCGAGGTCGGGGCACTGATGTTCCTCCTCGGCCTGCTCGGGCGGCTCAGCCGCCGATTCGGCATCTCGCCGATCCCGCTCTACCTCCTCGCCGGCCTCGCGTTCGGGCACGGCGGACTGCTGCCGCTGAGCGCCAGTGAAGAGTTCTTCTCGGTCGGCGCCGAGATCGGCGTGATCCTGCTGCTGGTGCTCCTCGGCCTGGAGTATTCGGCCGACGAGCTGGTCGGCAACCTGCGCGCGGCGGCACCGGTCGGCCTGCTCGACGCGGCCCTGAACGCCCTACCCGGCGCCGCGTTCGCCTTGCTGCTCGGCTGGGGTTGGGTGGCCGCGGTGGTGCTGGCCGGCGTCACCTGGGTGACCTCGTCGGGCGTCGTCGCCAAGGTGCTCGCCGACCTGGGCCGGCTGGGCAACCGGGAGACCCCGGTGGTGCTCTCCGTGCTGGTCATGGAAGACCTGGCGATGGCGCTCTACCTGCCGTTGCTGACCGCGCTGCTGGCCGGCACGGGCCTGGTCGGCGGCGGCGTCGCGCTCGGCGTGGCCGTGCTCGCGGTCTCGGTCGTGCTGGTGGTCGCGATCCGCTTCGGCGGCTGGATCTCCAAGGTCATCTCCGCCCGCGACCCGGAGGCCCTGCTGCTCGGCGTCTTCGGGCTGACCCTGCTGGTCGCCGGCGTGGCCGCGCAGCTGAAGGTATCCGCGGCGGTCGGCGCGTTCCTCGTCGGCATCGCGGTCTCGGGGCCGGTCGCCCACCACGCCACCCAACTGCTCTCGCCGCTACGCGACATCTTCGCCGCGGTGTTCTTCGTCTTCTTCGGGTTGACCACCGACCCCGCCGACATCCCGCCGGTGCTGGTGCCGGCGATCGGGCTCGCGGTCGTCACGATCGGGACCAAGGTGCTGACGGGGTACGTGGCCGCCAAGCGCGCCGGCATCGCGGTGCGTGGTCGCTGGCGGGCCGGATTCGCGCTGACACCCCGGGGCGAGTTCTCCATCGTCATCGCCGGCCTGGCGGTGGCGACCCCGGGCATACCGGCGAAGCTGGGTGCGCTCGCCACGGCGTACGTGCTGATCACTGTCGTGGTCGGCCCGGTCATCGCGCGGCTGCCGGACTTCGAGTGGTTCAAGGCACTGCTCCAGCCGCGGCCGGCCCGGCGACTGGTGGCCGAAGGACCACTAACTCGGCACACACCGGACGCTACTAGCCAGTAACTGAGCGCGCTCAGGTGATCGTGCCCGGGTCTTAACCTTTGACCCCTTCCGTCGCTCCTTCGCAAGCGCTACGGTGGCGCCGCAGAGGGGTCTGGAAGCGGAAGATCGACCATTGAGCGAGATCGACGCATGACCATGCGGAGCGAGGTGTCCGTGAGCGTGCAGTCGCCATCGTTCAGCGGCTTCACCAATCCCGTTGATCCAACGCCCGCGGAGCTTCGCGCGTGGGCCTACGATCCGGACTCGGTGCCGCTGCAGACCATGCCGCAAGACTGGGACCTGCTGGTCTCCGGCGACCATCTGGTCACCACGCTGTTCGAGTTGGCGATGGACCGGTCGTGTCCGGCCCGCCGGTTCGCCCTGCACTGCCTCTACATCTACGCGGCCGACGGCATCCGCACGAAGTTCCGGGCCCACCCCAAACGGCGGCTGCGCAAGTTGGTGCAGCAGGCCGAGTCGTTGGGCGACGACCAGATGCGCACCTGGGCACACAACAGCCGGGTGCTGCTGGCCAAGCCGGAGCTCTTCGACTACCGCGACTGGTGCGAGGGCGGCCTGGTCCGCTCCGGCCGCCGCCTTTCCTAGTGGCCCGCTGACGCGTTGCGGATGATCTCGGCGAGCACCGCCGGGCGCTCCTCCGGTATCCAATAGCCGGTGTCGTCGACGAGTTCGGCCCGCCCCTCCACGGCGATCTCGTCGAGCATCTCCCGCAGACCGGCCGTGGTCGCGGTCAGCGCGCCACCGACGGCGGTGACCGGCATCGTCAGCCGGCCGTCTTCGGCCAGCGCGGCCAGGTTGAGCTGCCGGTCCAGGGCCAGCGAGCGATACATCTCCAGGGCCGCCCGCAGCGCACCGGGCGCCGAGTAGGCCTCGGCGTAGCGGTCGATGTCGGCGGCGTCGATCGCGCCGGCGTCGTAGATGCGGGACCGGATCAGGAAGTCGATGTAGGCCCGCTCCCGGCCGCCGATCAGCAGGTGGGCCACGTCGGCGTTGGCCTGGAAGGCCAGGTGCCAGGTGCGCGGGCTGGTCATCAGCTGGTCGAGTTGCGAGGTGCCCGGCGGCGCGGCCTCGACCAGCAGCAGGGCGGAGGTCACGTCGCGGTGGCTCAGCGCGTACGCGAACCCGACGTAACCGCCCAGGTCGTGGCCGCATACCAGGGCCGGGGTGACGCCGAACTCGGCGCGGGCGATCGCCCGTACATCCGCCGCCAGGCTGTGTTTGTCATAACCGCTCGCCGGTCCGGGTGACCCACCCAGCCCGCGCAGGTCGGGCATGACGATGCGGAACTCGCCGGCCAGCCGCTGCGCGACCGGCAGCCAGGCCCGCCAGGTCTCCGGAAACCCGTGCAGCAGGATGAGCGGCGGACCCGAGCCGACGACCGCGTAGTGGTGCACGGCGTCGTTTGCCGCGATGCGGCGATGTTGTATGTCCACTCACGAACCCCCCGGCCGAAGAAGGCCGGGACCCCCCGTGGATCCCGGCCTTCTTGTCCGATATGATGAGGTTAGTCCTTCGTCGACTTTCGCGGGTGTTTATCGCGTCGGCGGGTCGGACGCTCGGCGTGGCCGCCAGACCACCAACGCGGTCGAGGCCCGGGCCATCGGCACCAGGTCGGCCCGCGGATAGCTGCCCATCGTCTCGAGTTCGGCTATTCGCTGATAGGCCGCGGTCAGCGCGGCCTCGAGGTCGGCGACCCGCTCGCGCAACTCGGTGACCGACTCCTCCAGCCCGATGATCCGGCGGATGCCCTCCAGGTTGATGCCCTCGTCCTGGCTGAGCCGCTGCACCTCGCGGAGCAGCGCCACATCGCGGGCGCTGTAGCGCCGGCCGCCACCGGCCGCCCGGCCGGGCTGCACCAACCCGAGCCGGTCGTACTGCCGCAGGGTCTGCGGGTGCATGCCGGCCATCCGTGCGGCCACGGAGATGATCAGGACCTTGGCGTCGGACGACGCCTCGACCGTGATCGAGACTTCCCCTTCGTCGTAGGGCTGCATGGAACGGTCACCTCCGCCACAACGTGTCGCGCCCCGCATCGGGCGAGAGCACGGCGAACTTCTCCAGTGCTTCGCGGGCCTCGTCGGTCAGCGCCGTCGGGATGGCGACGTCGATCGTGACGAGGAGGTCGCCGGCCTGTCCGTCGCGCTTGGCCACGCCCTTGCCCCGGGCCCGCAGGACCCGGCCGTTGGGGGTGCCGGGCGGCACCCGCAGCGTCACGTAGCCGTCCATCGTCGGAACCCGCAGGTCAGTGCCGAACACCGCTTCCGGGTAGGTGATCGGCGCGGTGATCGTCAGGTCGTTGCCGGACCGGCCGAACATGTTGTCGGCGCGGACCCGGACCAGCACGTAGAGGTCGCCGGGCGGACCGCCGCGGTCGCCGGGCTCGCCCCGGCCGGCAAGCCGGATGCGCTGCCCGTCGGAGACGCCGGCGGGGAACCGCACGTTGAGCGTGCGGGTCTTGGTGACTCCGCCGGTGCCGCGGCACTCCGGGCACTTCTCCTCGACGATCGTGCCGACGCCCTGGCACTCGCGGCACGGCTCGGAGAAGCTGAACGAACCCTGATTGCGGGTGATCAGCCCGGAGCCCTGGCACTGCGGGCAGGTGCGCGGCTGGGTGCCCGGCTTGGCGCCGCTGCCGTGACAGGTGTCGCAGACGCCGGGCGCCCGCAGCGTCAGCGGCAGGGTGACGCCCCGGACCGCGTCGCCGAAGTCGAGGGTGACCTCGGTTTCCACGTCGCGGCCGCGGGCCGGACCACGCGGTGCGGTGGTGGTGCTCCGGCCGCCGCCCGAGAAGATCGAGCCGAACAGGTCGGAGAACCCGGCACCGCCGAACCGGCCGTCGCGACCGGTCGTGGTGCCGCCGCCGGCGCCGCCGAAGCCGCCGAACAGGTCCGACGGATCGAACCCGCCGGTGGTCGGGCCGCCCGTGCGCGCGCCCCGACGGAACGCGCCCGCGCCGAAGAGCGAGCGCATCTCGTCGTATTCCTTGCGGCGACCGGTGTCGGACAGCACGTCGTACGCCTCGGACACGGCCTTGAACCGGTCTTCGGCCTCGGCGTTGCCCGGGTTGTGGTCGGGGTGCAACTCCCGCGCGAGCTTGCGGTAGCTGCGCTTGATCTCGTCGGCGGAGGCGGACTTCGGAACGCCGAGCACGGCGTAGAAGTCTTTCTCCAGCCAGTCCTTGGAGCCCACGTCAGTCCGCCTCCCTTCCGACTGCTCGTAGGTTGACTGTCACTCGGGGTCGGCCACGGCGACCAGCGCCGGCCGCAGTAGCCGGTCGCCGAGCTGGTAGCCGCGGCGCATCACGTCGATGCACGTCGGCTCCGTCACCTCGCCCGAGGTCAGGTGGGCGACCGCGTCGTGGCGGGTCGGGTCGAACGGGTCGCCCTTCTCGCCGAACGCGGTCAGCCCGAACTTGCCCAGTGCGGCGGTGAGCTGCTCGGCGACGCTGCCGAACGGCCCGACCAGGTCGCCGTGCTCGCGCGCCCGGTCGAGGTCGTCGAGCACCGGCAGCAGCGCGCTGATCACCAGGCCGGTGGTCTGCTCGGCCGCCAGCCCCCGGTCGCGGTCGACCCGCTTGCGGTAGTTGGCGTATTCGGCCGAGACGCGCTGGACGTCGCGGGTGCGCTCCTCCAGCTCGGCCCGGAGCGACTCGAGCTCGGCACCGAGCCCGCCCGCGCCGGCCACCTCGTCGTCGCCCGGCGTCTCCGCCGGCTTCTCGTCGGTGGCCACCGGGTCCGCGGCCGGCGCCGGTGTGTCGACGGGCTGCTGCTCCGCGGGCGCCTGTGGACCAGGCACCTCGGTGGTCTCGGCCGCCTCCGGCTCGGTCTTACCGCCCTTGGGCTTGTCGATCCGGCGCTTGTCCCGGATGACGATCCGCTCCGCTTCCTTGCCATCGGCCCGGTCGCGATCGGTGCCACCCGGCGCCGACCCGGCGGCGGCCGGGTCGGCGGCTCGTGGCTTTTCCGTCATGCCGACATCCTCACTGACGTCGTGTGCGCTCGGGTCACTTCTTGTCGTCCTCGACGATCTCGGCGTCGACGACGTCGTCGGGACCGCCGCCGTTGCCACCCGGAGCACTGGTGCCCGGGCCCGCCGCGCCGTCGGGGCCGGGAGCGCCCGCCGCGCCTGGGCCCGCCTGCTCGCCCTGCTGCTGCGCGTTGTAGAGCAGCGAGCCGGCCTGCTGCGAGACCTGCGCGAGCTTCTCGTGCGCCGTGCGGATCTTCTCGATGTCGGTGCCACCGAGCGCACTGCGCAGGTCGCCCAACGCCTCGTTGATCTGGTCGCGCGACTCGGCCGGAAGCTTGTCGCCACTCTCGGCGAGGAACTTCTCGGTCTGCCACTGGAGCTGCTCGGCCAGGTTGCGGGTCTCCGCCTCCTCGCGGCGACGCTTGTCGTCGTCGGCGTGGTCCTGTGCGTCGCGCATCATCCGGTCGATGTCGTCCTTCGGCAGCGCGGAGCCACCGGTGATCGTCATCGACTGCTCCTTGCCGGTGCCCAGGTCCTTGGCGTTGACGTGGACGATGCCGTTGGCGTCGATGTCGAAGGTGACCTCGATCTGCGGCACGCCACGCGGCGCCGGCGGAAGCCCGGTCAGCTCGAACGTCGCGAGCTTCTTGTTGTAGGCCGCGATCTCACGCTCGCCCTGGAAGACCTGGATCAACACGGACGGCTGGTTGTCGTCGGCCGTGGTGAAGACCTCGGAACGCTTCGTCGGGATCGTGGTGTTGCGCTCGATCAGCTTGGTGAAGATGCCGCCCTTGGTCTCGATGCCCAGGCTCAGCGGGGTGACGTCGAGGAGCAGAACGTCCTTGACCTCGCCCTTGAGCACGCCGGCCTGCAGCGCGGCACCGACCGCGACGACCTCGTCGGGGTTGACGCCCTTGTTGGGCTCCTTGCCGGTGAGCTGCTTGACCAGGTCGGTCACCGCCGGCATCCGGGTCGAGCCACCGACCAGGATGACGTGGTCGACGTCGGCGACCTTCACGCCCGCGTCCTTTATCGCCTGCTCGAACGGACCCTTGGTGCGGTCGAGCAGGTCCTGCGTCATGCGCTGGAACTCGGACCGGGACAGCGACACGTCGAGGTGCAGCGGGCCGGCCGCACCAGCGGTGATGTAAGGCAGGTTGATGTTGGTGGTGGTCGCCGCGGAAAGCTCGATCTTCGCCTTCTCGGCGGCCTCACGCAGCCGCTGCATGGCCATCTTGTCCTGCGAGAGGTCGATGCCGTGCTGGCCGCGGAACGTCTTGACCAGGTGCTCGATGACCCGCTCGTCCCAGTCGTCACCACCGAGGTGGTTGTCACCAGAGGTGGACTTGACCTCGATCACGCCCTCGGCGAGTTCGAGCAGGGACACGTCGAAGGTGCCGCCGCCAAGGTCGAAGACCAGGACGGTCTGCTCCTTGGAGCCCTTGTCGAGGCCGTAGGCCAGCGCGGCGCCGGTCGGCTCGTTGACGATCCGGAGGACGTTGAAGCCGGCGATCTCACCGGCCTCCTTGGTGGCCTGGCGCTGGGCGTCGTTGAAGTAGGCGGGAACGGTGATCACCGCGTCGGCGATCTGCTCGCCGAGGTAGGCCTCCGCGTCGCGCTTGAGCTTCATCAGCACGCGCGCCGAGATCTCCTGCGAGGTGTATTTCTTGCCGTCGATGTCAATGGACCAGTTGGTGCCCATTTCCCGCTTGACCGAACGGATCGTCCGATCCGGGTTGGTAACCGCCTGGCGCTTGGCGACCTCACCGACGAGCACCTCGCCGTTGCGGGCGAACGCGACGATCGAGGGGGTCGTGCGCGCACCCTCCGCGTTTGCGATGACGGTGGGCTCACCGCCTTCGAGGACGCTGACGACCGAGTTCGTCGTGCCGAGGTCGATGCCGACCGCACGTGCCATGGCTTACTTCCTTACGTCAAGTTG
>NZ_JBFAPI010000019.1:56155-130351 GCF_040676615.1 Asanoa sp. NPDC049573 | reverse complement strand
GCCGGGCCCCCGGGGGGCCCCCCCCCCCCCCCCCCGGGGCCCCCCCGCCCCGAATGGACTCCGCCCGTCAGGGAAGGTGGGCGGGATGAACCCAAGCCTGGTCGCCAGCGTGACGTTCATCGGTAACGCGACGACACTGCTGCGGCTCGGCGAGTTCACACTGCTGACCGACCCGAACTTCGTGCCGGCGGGAAGCCGGGTCCACCTCGGCTACGGCGCCTTCACCCGCCGACTGATCGGCCCGGCGGGCATCGATTCGCTGCCGGCCGTGGACGCGGTGCTGTTGTCGCACCTGCACGGCGACCACTTCGACGGGGTCGCGCGGGACAGGTTGCCGCATGACCTCGCGATCATTACGACGCCGCAAGCCACCGCTCGGCTGCGGCGCTGGAACTTCACCGATGTCCAGGGCCTACCGACCTGGAGCACGAACACCCTGCACCGTGGTGAACAACTGCTGCGCATCACCGCTGTGCCCGGCCAACACGGCCCGGGTCTCGCCGACCGCCTCCTGCCCGACGTGATGGGCTCGGTCCTCGAACTCGAGGTCGGCGCCAGATCCCTACTTCGCCTCTACGTGACAGGTGACACGCTGATGCGCCCGCTCCTGTCGGAGATCCCGAAGAGATGCGGCGACGTCGATGCGATGATCATTCATCTCGGCGGGACGCGCCTGCTCGGTCTGCTCTTGACGATGGACGGGCGACAGGGTGCCGAACTCGTCAACCTGATCAGGCCGGCCCTGACCGTGCCGGTGCACTATGACGACTACAGCGTCTTCACGTCGCCCCTGAACGATTTCGTCGACCGCGCCCGCGACCTCGGCGTCACCGAGGTCCATCCCATCGCCCGCGGCGATACCCTTGCGCTTCCCGTCCGGTCGTAACGGTGGTTGCTGTCAGGGCTGGTGGGAGCGGGCGCGTCCGCCGTGGGTGCCTACCTCGACGGAGATCACGTACGAGGCGACAAATCTTCAGGCGGGTTAGGTAGCCCGGGTGCCGTCCCCATGCTGAGATCAGCGGCGCGAGGGTGAGGTCGAGCTCGCCGGCGTCGACGGCGGCCAGATGCGCGTCGATCTCGGCGTCGTCGGCCAGCCCCGCGGCGAGCGCATCCGCTGGTCAGCTATCACCGGAGACTGACCTGGTGATCGTGATCGCGTCTGCGCGATAGAAATGGCGGAACAGTGCGATCCGGCCTAGGTCTCGGTGAGTCTCGTGACCGACCATCCGAGGGCGGTCGCTTGATTGGTGGTGCTTGGGCTGGATTGCCCGGATCGGGCCATGGCCACGCCTTTGGCGTAGGACTCGTCGGCGTCCGCGATGCGGGAGAGGTATCGCTGCGCGTACGCCGCGATGAGGTCTGGGCGGTCTCTGCTGGCGAGCCACTCGACCACCGAGGTCGGGTCGTTGGTGTGGTCGCCGGCCCGTGAGCCCACGATGAGGCCGGGTTCGCTGGCCTCGGCGAACCAGGGAAGTATCGCTTCGCGGAACATGCTGACGAAGCGTTGGAGCCGTTGCTCGCGCTGGGCAGGGTCGGTCAGGTCGATGTCGCCGTCTGACACGTCGCCATAGAGACGGCCGTCCGAGCGGCCGGCGGCGTAGCCGAGCTGGTGACCGCAGACGGCGTCGCCTCCGCTGATCACGCGGTCCGGGTTGGCTTGTCGCCAGCGTGCCAGGGCGCGATCCCGAACGTTGAGGATCGTGCCGACTTCGACGCATTCGCCGGTGCGGTTGTATGGGCGGGGCTGGACGTGGACCTGGTGTTTGAGCCCGTCGACGTTTCGTTGCAGTCGAAGCTTGCTCGGCGTCCATCGAAATCCGTCCGATGCGAGGGCTTCACCGAGCCAGGCTCCGGCCGCGAGCACCACGTCCCGCGGCCGGGTGGCGTCTGTCAACATGTCCATCTCATTTCCGGGTCAGTCAACCAGACCATCGGGTGAGACGATCATGAACCCGAGCAGTCACCGGTCACTCGTCACGCGGTCCCGAGTTGGGACGTCCATCGACATGTGATCGTGACGTGTGTGCGTGGCTGCGGCTACCTAACGTCCCTCCGGCAGTTGTGGCGGAGGCAGAAGGGCGCGAACGTATATGAGGATTCGGTCGATGACGTGGACGCTGCCGATCACACTGGTGGCCGTTCTGGCCGCTGGGTGCGGCGACGGCGGCGCGGGTGGGTCGGCATCCGATGCCTCGGCTGGCCAGGTGGGCAGCGGTGTCGCTGGTCAGTCGCCGGAGCAGATCATCGAGCGGGCCAAGGCGGCGCTGGAGACGGCCAAGTCCTACCGCGTCGACGGAAGCCTCAGCGCCGACAGCTTCGCGATGGGGTTCCACGTGAACGTCAGCGGCAGCGACCTTGCTGGCCGGATCGCGATCCCGGGCCAGGGTTCGCTGGACCTGCTGGAGGTTGCTGGCCAGCAGTACATCCGTCCCGACGAGGAACTTTGGGCGGTGACGAGGGGTGCGGCTGCCGCCAAGAACATCGAGAAGGCCATCGGCACAGGGTGGGCACGGCTGTCGGCGGGCAAGAACGAATTTTCCGAGCTGTTCGGCGGCTTCGACGTCGATCAGATGTTGGTTGCCGAGGGCGCTCTGAGCATGGGAGAACCCCGGACGATCGCCGATGTCGAGTGTGTCAGCGTGGTCGACGGCGGCCAAGGTGGCGCCGCCTTGTTTGTCGCGAAGACCGGCGAACCGTACCCGATGCTGCTGCAAGGCGCCCCTGGCAACGCGACCCTTGTCCAGTTCAGCGACTTCGGTAAGACTTTCGACATCAAAGCTCCGGCTGATGCCGATGTCGTGGACTACGACAAGCTTCTGAACCGCTAGCCGCATCGTCGCGGTGGACGGCGACAGCTTCCAGTCTGTGTAAGGGTTCAACGATCGCGTTCCGGGGTCGAGGGTGGAACGGGTAGAAGCCTTGGCAAGGGCCATCTCGTCCGAGTTGTTCCGACGGTCCGAGGCGCGGTGCGGCGGGCCCGGCCAGCTGAGCTGGAGTCGATGGGCCTGCCGGATGAGGTCTGCCGAGTCGTGTCGGCGTTGGGCGCTCCGGTGAGCTGCGGCGATTACCTCGTCGCCGAGCCGTGGGGCTTCCTCGACGCCGGGCCCCGGCCGTCCGGGTCGCTGTCGCGGCTGCGCAGCCCGCGACAACACGATCGGCCTGATCGGTGTCGCCCTTCGCGCCAGGCTCTGCAGACGTCGTACGACGAGGTCATCCCAAACTCCTGCTTTAGGCACGTGGCAGGATCACCGAATGCTCCGACTCACGGATTTCATCATCGACTGCCCGGACACGATGATGCTGGCGGCCTTCTACTCCGAGGTGACGGGTCGACCGGTCAAAGAGGGCAGCGACGAGAACTGGGCCGGTATCCAGTTCGGCGAGATCGAGTTGGCCTTCAACGCGGTGGCGGAGTACCGCGCCCCGCAGTGGCCCGACAGCGAGCACCCCAAACAGTTCCACCTCGACTTCGAAGTCGACGACATCGAGGCCGAGCAGAGCCGCGTCCTCGCCCTCGGCGCGACCCTGCAGCAGGACTCCATCGGCCCCGACGGCTACGGTTGGCGCGTCTACACCGACCCCGTCGGTCACCCTTTCTGCCTCTGCCGCAACCACGGTGTCACGTGGACCGACCAGGGACCCATCTTTCCCAAGCGCCGCTAGATCGTCAGCGAGCGGTAGCAGCAAGCAGCCGTGGGACGAAGTGGTCATCCGTGTACGCGCTGCCGCGGCACCCATGGTGCTCGGCGGCCACGGCTTCGCCGCCGCAAGGCGCCGTGACGCCATAGGCCGGACCGCCGTGGCGGGCCGTGCTTGCCGCGGGACTGCGCTACGAAGGGTTCGAGACGTGGCGCCGGGGGCGCGCGCGGGGGCGAAATGGTGGTTCACGGGTGGTGATTGGTTGAGGACCTCGAACTCGGTCTCGGATGGCACGAACACGATGCGGCCTCGGTTCGGCGCGAACCGGAACGTGTGCGCCTAGCTGTCATCGCCGCGGTGCTGTCGCCTGGCGATCGGTACCGCACTTTGCGCGGTTGTCTGGCGACAGGTCAGGGACGGAGAACCACTTTGCCGAGGTTGGCGCGGGCCTCGATGATCTCGTGGGCTGATGCGGCGTTGGACAAGGGGATTTCGGCGTGTACGACGGCTCGTAGCTGCCCGGTCTGGTGGAGCTGCCACAGTCGCTCGTGATGGTGGTCGTAGAGCTCGCGTCGGGCGGTGGCGAACCGGGCCATGGTGAGGCCGGTGATGGTCTTGGAGCCCGCCAGCAGGTCGAATGCGGGCACTGTGCCACCACCGGAGTTGAAGAAGATCAGCCGTCCGCCGGCGCGGAGTGCGGCGATAGAGCGGGGGAGTAGCTCGCCGCCGACGCCGTCGAGTACGACGTCGACGGGATCGCCCCAGTTGTCGCTGCCGTAGACGACTACTTCGTCCGCGCCGAGGCGGCGCAGGAAGGTCGCTTTGTCGGGTGAGCTGACGGCCGCCACGACCCGCTTGACTCCCTGGATCTTTGCCAGTTGGACCGCGAGGTGACCCACGCCGCTGGCTGCCCCGGTGATCAGTACGGATTCGGTCGGGGTGACGTTGGCGGTCCAGAGTGCCGCCAGCGCGACGTGTCCGCTGCGGATCAGCGCGACAGCCTGCACGCAGCTCGCGTCGTCGGGGATGCGGCTTGCCGTGTGGATGGGAGCGAGGACCACATCGGCGTAGGAGCCGGTGAAGGGCAGCGATGTGACCCGATCCCCGACCGTGAAGCCGACCACCTGTGGGCCAACCGCGATGACCTGCCCGGCGATCTCCCCGCCGAGCACGCCCGGCAGCGGCGCCCGGTCGCCTTCGCCGCGGACTTTGCGCACCGACGGCAGTGTCACGCCGATGGCTTCGGTCTGCACCAGGAGCTCGCCGGGCCCCGGTTCGGGCGTCGGGGCCTGTTCGAGGCGGAGTACCTCCGGACCGCCATATTGATAGAAGCGGACTCGGCGCATGGCTACCTCCAGGTCGTTGGGAAGACCCAACGATAGCGGAAGCTGTTGGGTAGTCCCAATGGTTTCCGATAGCCTTACGGTATGGCCGACGGCCCGTACGCTCCTGCCCGCATCCGCGCTCTCCCGAGTTGGCTTCTCGGTCGCGCCGCGGCCCGCGGTCATCGACTGGTGGCAGAGGCGCTGGCTCGCGAAGGCATGCGCATGATGCACCATGCGGTGCTATCCGCCGTCGCCGAGCTCGGGCCGGTCTCTCAGGCGGATCTCGGCCGAGGCCTCCGTGTCGATCCCAAGGACATGGTCGCGATCATCAACGACCTGCACCAGGAGGGCTTGATCGCCCGCACGCCCGACCCCGCCGACCGACGCAAGAACGCCATATCCATCACGACCGCCGGGAGTCGACGCCTGCGCCGCACCGAGAAGCTGGGTGACGAAGCCAACGACGAACTGACCGCCGCGCTCACATCGAACGAGCGCGACCAACTCGTCGAGCTGCTGACCCGCATCGTCTCCCCGGCGGAACCGCCGTCATAACCCTTTCTGCCGCCGTCAGGTCGGTAAAACTTCACCCAGGCAGAGACGCGCCCCTGGGCCGGCTTGCCTTCATGCCGGTGCCACGCCGAGCTGCTTCAGCTGGGCGAAGACGTCGACGACTCCCCACGTCTCCGCGATCCGGCCGCCTTCGAAGCGGAAGATGAAGATCTCGTTGTACGCGATCGTTCTGCCTGTTGGAGCGACGCCCATGTATTCGCCCTGATGGGTTCCGGTGACCGAGTTTCTCCCGGCGACCTTGTCTCCTTCCGCGACCAGATCCTCGACCGTGACTGCGAGGTCGGGGAAGACCTGGTGCAACATTCTGAACACCTCTTTGAGTGCTTCGGCGCCGCTGGATTTCACCGGGAGCGGTGTTCTGATCCGGACATCCGGCTTGACGATCTCATCGAAGGTTCGGGAGATGAGCTCCGGATCGTGGGTGTTGGTGACGTTCTGAAAGCGCTTGAACGTCTCCTTGTTGGTTGCTTCTTCTTCCGTCGACATGGGATTCCTCTCGCGTTGAGCGGCGCGCTCAGGCCACGCTGGCGTTCGGGTGCTCGTGGGTGAAGAACCGTTCGAGCACGGGGGCGAGCGCTGCCGGGTCGAGCATGTGGCTCTGGCCTTTGATGGAGGCCCGCTCGGCGCCCGGAACGGCAGCGACGATGGCGTCGGCGGCACGGTCGAAGACGTCAGCGGGCAGTCGGCTCATGTGCGGATCGATGACGGTGCCGGTGGTGACGAGGGTGGGTACGGCGATCTTCGCGAGCCGGTCGGTCGGTGGTCGGCCGTCACCCAGGCAGGCGGCGCCGGATGGCAGGACGTGAGCGACGGCTTCCAGCTGGGGCCATATGGGTGAGTGCTTTGCCGCGTCGATGTCGTCTTCGGGCGTGCCCGCGTGCGCATGAAGTGGGCGAACGCGTCGCCGCGGCGGCCCGCGGCCAGTAGCGCGTCCAGTGTTGCCCGGTACGCCAGCCACGCTCGCTCGTCTGCGAGTGGTCTGGTCTCGGTGCGGCCGGTCATCCCGCCGATCACGATCACCGCGGGGCCGCTGCCCAGCCGATCGTAGGCAATCGGAGTTCCGTCCCTCGATATCACCGTGTCCGTCATGACTCGAGCTTTCGACATGGCCCAGGGGAAGGGCATGCCTTTTAGAAATAACTAAAAGGTGGCACATGATCGAATGGAGCTCCGGACGACGTCGCGCGGATCCGGTTCGGCTTCTCTCCGCTGGCGGAGTTGGTACACAGCCTGATCGTGCTCCGTGCGCCGGGATGGGCCAGTGCCACCCGGCCGCTGCTGGCCGGCGTGACCGTCACGACCACACGGCCGCGCTGCGCGGCGACGGGCTGGTCCTGGCCCGAGCGCCATGTGCTGGCCGACCGTACGAACCGAGCAGCAGACAGCCAGGCCACGTTCTGGGGTGGGCCCGACGGCGCCCGAACCCGCGGCCGAGAGATCGTGAGTCCTCTGCTTTGACGTCCGTGCAAGGCCGAAGGCCGGCGGCCGAGATCCGTCCCAACGGCCACGTCGGGTCGGACCCCGCGCCCATACCGCGAACCGCGCCCACCACACCGTGGGGTCTCCGGGGGTCGCCCCCGGAATCGGAATGACGAATGGCTGCCTGGATCATGTCCGCGTCGGCGGACAGGATCCAGGCAGCCATTCGTGGGGTCGGCGGGACTCGAACCCGCACTGAAACGGACCTAAACCGTTTGCCTCCTGCCAATTGGGCTACGACCCCGGGCGCGCGGGAGCGCGCGGCCTTCGACATTCTGGCGTACGAGCAGCTGGCCGGCTAGTCGAGGCCCAGGTCGCGGCGGAGCTTGGCGACGTGGCCGGTGGCCTTGACGTTGTACATGGCGCGTTCGATGCGGCCCTTCTCGTCGATCACGAAGGTCGAGCGGATCACGCCGGTGATGGTGCGGCCGTAGGACTGCTTCTCGCCCCAGGCGCCGTACGCCGTCAGCACCTTCTTGTCCTCGTCGGACACCAGCGGGAAGGTGAGGGCGTCGTGTTCGCGGAACTTGGCGAGTTTCGCCGGCTTGTCGGGGGAGATGCCGACCACCTGGTAGCCGGCCGCCTGCAGCGAGGCCAGCGAGTCGCGGAAGTCGCAGGCCTGCTTGGTGCAACCGGGAGTCATCGCCGCCGGGTAGGCGTAGAGGACGACCTTCTGACCGCGCAGGTCGGCCAGGGTGAGCGTGTCGCCGGTGTCGGTGGGCAGGGAGAAGTTCGGTGCCTCGTCGCCGGGGCCCAGGCGTTCGGTCATGCGCCCGACTCTACCGCCGGGCTCCCGGTCGGCTCGTCATCCACGGGGCGGCGGGCACCCGGCAGCGGCGGTCGCCCGGCCGTCGCGCGCATGCGCAGTGCGGCCGCGCCGGTGACGCCGGCGCCGGCGGCGATCGCCACCGCGACCAGCAACCGGCCCAGCGTGGGCGACCAGGCGAACGGGACGATCCCGGTGCCGAACGCGGACGCGTTGCTGACCCCCGCGAAGATCGCCACGCAGACGCCGGCCAGGGCCAGCGCGAAGTCGGCGGCCGGGCGGCGGAACAGCGCGTGCAGCGCTGCCGCGATCGCGGCCAGGCCGGTCAGCACCGGCCAGATCTGACCTGCGAACAGGCCGCTGACCAGGGCGCCGAAGCCGTCGTTGCCGGCGTCGACCTCGCGGCCCACCGCGTAGACCACGGCGGCCACGCCGGCCACGACAGCCACGAAAGCCAGCACCGGCAGCACCCAGCGAGCGGGTAGGCCCGCGCCACCACGCGACGAGACCGAGAGCGATCTCAAAAGGCCGCCCAACCGCCCGACCAGACCCAGGAACGCCACCCCCAGACCGGCCACCACGATCCAGACCCACCACACCGCGGCGGCCGGCGGCGGCACCCAGTCGAGCGTCCCGCGGACCTCCATCGAGGAAACCCCGTCGACCCGCAGCGGCACGACCCAGTCCCGGATCCGCTGCTCCCGCGTCGGCGAAGCGGCCACCGAGGGCGGCGGCGTCGACAGCATCCAGTGCGACCGGTGGTCATGCCACCGCACCACCGGCACCGTCGACGCCCGCCGCCACTGCGGTGGCAGGGTCGGGTCGGCGGCGGGCGGCAACGTCGCCGATCCGCTCAGCGTCGCGTTGAGGTAGACCGCCGGCGAGTGGACGTTCTCGAACACCCCGTCCGGCCGTACCTCCAGGTAGGGCTCGTTGTCGTAGCCGAGCACCTCGACCGTGTTACCCGTGTGGTTGGTCAGTTCCAACCGCGCACCCGCCTCGACCGCGCGGACCCGCAGCCCCTCGGCCGGCGGGGTCACCGCGGTGACCGAGGTGCGGTAGTCGGTGCCGTCCGGCGCGTCCGCGCCGTGTGCCCAGGCCGGCGTGGCCAGCACCAGCACCGCCAGAGCGGCACCGGCGCCGGCCAGAAGCAGCCGCATATTAGGCCGCGTTCACGGCCGCGACGATCGCGTCCGGCGTCGGGTTGGCGATCACCTGGCCGTTGACGGCGACCGTCGGCGTGCCGGTGACACCGGCCTTGCTGGCCGCGTCGGTCACCGAGGCGACCCAGGGCTTGTACTTACCCGAGTTGACACACTGCCCGAAGCTGTTCTCGTTGAGGCCCACGCTCGCGCCGATCGAGATCAACTGGCTGTTCGACAGGCCGGCGCTGCCCTCGGCGGGCTGCTGGGCGTAGAGCGCGTCGTGGAACTCCTTGAACTTCCCGCCGTCGGCGGCGCACCCCCCGGCCGCGGCCGACCGGGTCGAATATTGAGTGGTCGACGCCGGGTCGAGGAAGGCCACCGTGTTGTAGGTGACCTTGGCCTTGCCGTCGCTGACCAGCTCGTTGATCGCCGAGCCGCTGGTGTTCTCGAAGTCCTTGCAGTGCGGGCAGATGAAGTCTTCGTAGAGCTGGATCTGCACCGGGCCGTTGCCGACGGTGGGCCCCGTGGTGGTGGTCGCCGTGGCCGGTGCGACCAGCGGGCCGGCATCGGAGCGCTGGCTCTGCCAGACCCCCCAACCGATCAGGCCGGCGATCACCAGGACGGCGACCGCGGCGATCGAGGTCCACATGGTGCGCTTGCGGCGGCGTTCCGCGGCGAGCTGCTTCTGGACCAGCTTGGCTGCGCTCTTGCTATCGCGGCGCTTGCTCATGTCGTGCTCTCCAGCCACCTGTCGACGGACACCCTGGTGCGCGGCCAGATCACCAGGAATGCGGCGAGGACCAGGAAACCTATGTCGCGCGCGATCTCGGGCGCGTAACTGGGACTCTGGCCCGCGGCGAGCTGGCCCCCGGAGCCGAAACAGCCGCAGTCGATGGACAGCCCGCGGGCCCACGCCGACGAGATGCCGGCGATGAACACCAGCAGCAGCGCCGACGACAGGGCGGCCACCACCCGGGTCGCGAGGCCGACCAGCAGCAGCAGGCCGAGGGTGATCTCGACGAACGGCAGGGCGGCGCCGATGACCTGGGCCACCTCGAAGGGCATCACCTGGTACGCGTTGACCGCGCGCCCCGAGCCGGCCAGGTCACCCACTTTGGCGGCGCCGGCGAACAGCCAGACGGCCGCGAGGCCGAGCCGCACCACGGTGCCCAGCCACGGCCGCACGCCCGGCCAGGACACGCCGTTGGTCAACGTCGTCACGCTCATATAGTCGCCCCGTATCGTGCAAAGGTTCCAAAGCTCAGCTTTTTCCCAGGTTTCTCGCCGTGCGGGCTCAGCCGGCTCCCGCCTCGTCGAGCACCGCGACGAGCTCCGCCCGGGCGCGCGCGACCCGTGACCGGATCGTGCCGACCGGGACACCCTCCACCAGCGCGGCCTCGGTGTAGGAGAGGCCGATGAGCTGGGTGAGGACAAAGGCGCTGCGCCGGTCGGGGGGAAGCCGGCGGAGCAGTTCGTTGCTGTCGAAGCGATGGGCCGGGTCCGGCTCGGCGGCCGACATCACGGTTCGCTCCGCCTCGGGGTGCGCCTCCAGGCGCGAGCGGAGCCGCCGGCGGCGTACGACGGAACGCAGGTGGTCCGCACAGGCGCGCCGGGTGATGCCCAGGAGCCAGGTGCGCGCGCTGGAACGTCCCTCGAACGAGGGGAGCGCGCGGAATGCCCGCAGGTAGGTCTCTTGCGCCACGTCGTCGGCGGCGTCCGGATCGACCAGCGCCGCGGCCAGGCGCCAGACCTCGGCCTGGGTCGCGCGTACGAACGCGGCCTGCGCCACGGGGTCTCCGGCACGTGCCAGAAGGGCCCAGCGGGTCGCGGCGTCGACCTCTGCGGCCTCGGCCGCGAGGGGCGCACGCTGGGCGGGGATCACGGCAACCCAATGTACGCGCCTCGCCCGGTTTACCGGCCGCGCCGCGTCCGCCGTGTCGAGCACCACCCGGACCTGGGAGATTGCCGGGAACCAATCGCTGCCCGCCGACGACTACCTGACCATGATGTGCGAGCACGTCCGGGTCGCGCTGTCGGCGCGACTCGATGGGGAGGATCCGCCGACCCCCGCGGCGGAGATCGACGCGCATACCGCCACCTGTGTCGACTGTCAGGCCTGGCTGGCCCGCGCGCAGCGCCTCGACCAGGTCGTCCGGGCCACGCCCGCGCCGGTCCCGGCGCCCGACCTCACCGTGCGGGTGCTCGCCGCGGTCGGTGCCGAGCAGCGCCGCCGCGACGGTGAGCCGGAGGGCCGCCGCCAGGTGCTGCGGATCGCCGTCGGTGTGCTCGCGGTCGCCCAACTGATCTCCGCCGCCCAGGTGCTGATCGGCCCCGACGGCGCGCTCGGCGCACACGCCACCCGCGAGATGGCCTGCTTCGACATAGCGCTCGCGGTCGGGTTCGCCCTCGCCGCGCTGCGTCCCGAGCGGGCCCGGGCGCTCGTACCCGTCGCGTTCGTGCTTGCCCTCTGCCTCGCCGTGACCAGCGCCGTCGACGTGGTCGGCGCGCAGACGGCCGCCATCCACGAGATCGGCCACCTCGCCGCCGTCGCGCAGGCGGCCGCACTGTGGGCGCTCGGCCGCGGCCAGCGCAACGCCCCGCTGGCTCCCGCGACCGCGGCAGGTCGCGGGTGAGCCGGATCGTCTCGCGCTTCGTCGTCGTCGCGGCGCTGGTCGCCGGCTGGGCGGCCGTCTTCCTGGCACCCGCCGCCCCGGCCAGCGCGCACGCGGTGCTCGAGGGCACCAGCCCCGCCGCCAACTCGGTCGTGCCGACCCCGCCGCCGCAGGTCGTGCTGACCTTCAGCGAGGGCGTCCGGCAGGTGCCCGACAAGATCCACGTGATCGCGCCGGACGGCTCGCGCGCCGACACGGGTGAGGCGACCTTCGACGGCGCCAACGTCACCATCGCGCTCAAGTCCGGCGGTGCCAACGGCACCTACCTGGTCAACTACCGGGTGATCTCGGCCGACAGCCACCCGATCGCCGGCGCCTTCACCTACTCGGTCGGCGCGCCGTCGGCGGCGCCGACCGACTCCAACACACCGGTGGTCGCGGAGAGCACGTTCCTCAAGATCGGCTACCCGGTCGTCAAATATCTCGGGTACGCCGGCCTGGTGCTGCTGATCGGTCCGGCGCTGGTGCTCGCGCTGCTCTGGCCGCACCGGCTGGCCCGCCGCGACCCGAGCCGGCTGGCCTGGGCCGGCCTGGGCCTGGTCGCGGTCTCGACCGTCGGCGAACTGTTCCTGCAGGCGCCCTACTCGACGGGCGGCGGCTACTTCGAGGGCGCCGCGCTGCGCGACGTGCTCGGCAGCACGTTCGGCACGGCGCACCTGGTGCGGCTCGGCGTGTTGGCCGCCGCGGCCTTCCTGCTGCGGCCGTTGCTGGCCGGCCGCAGCGGCGTCGCCGACCGGGCCCTGCTGGCGATCCTGGGCGTCGTCGGGCTGGCGACCTGGCCGCTCTCCGGCCACCCCGGCGCCTCGGAGGTGCCGTCGGTCTCGGTCGTGGTCGACATCGCGCACCTGGCCGGCATGTCGATCTGGCTCGGCGGCCTGGTCATGCTGGGCGCCTTCCTGCTCCGCCAGGCCAACCCGCGCGAGCTGGGCGCGATCCTGCCGGTCTGGTCGAGCTGGGCGACGCTCGCGGTCACGGTGCTCTTCCTCGCCGGCGTCGTGCAGGCGCTGATCGAGGTGGCGACGATCAACGCCTTGTTCACCACGTCGTACGGGCAGCTGATCATCGCCAAGGTCGTGCTGTTCGGGGCCGTCATCGGGGTCGCGGCGTTCTCCCGCAACCTGGTGCGCAAGCGGACCGCGCCCGACAACCCCCGCCCGATCCGCCGGCTCGTGCTCTCGGAACTCGGTGTCACCGCGGTCGTGCTCGCGCTGTCGGCGACGCTGGTGCAGACCACGCCGGCCCGCACGGCCGAGGCCAACGCGGCGGTCGCGGAGCAGCCGGGCTACTACTCCGAGATGATCACCACCAGCAACCTGCTCAACCTGCAGGTCGAGGTCGATCCGGCCAAGGTCGGCAACAACGACATCCACTTGTACGCGTACACCAAGGACAACCAGCCCCAGGTGGTCGTCGAGTGGAAGGGCACCGCGTCGCTGCCGTCGGCCGGCATCGAGGCCCTCGACGTTCCGCTGCTCGGGCTCGCGCCGACGCACTCCACCGGTGCGGTCCAGTTGCCCCGGGCCGGGCAGTGGCAACTGAAGTTCGTCGTGCGGATATCCGATATCGACCAGGCCACGGTGACCGCCACCGTGCCCGTTTCTTAGGAGGGCTTCCCCCAATGATCCGTAACCGGCTGGCCAAGGCCGCCGCTCTCAGCGGCGCCGCGGTCGTGGTCGCGCTCGGCATCGCCGGGCCCGCGTTCGCGCACGTCACCGTCAACCCGAACTCGGCCACCCAGGGCGGGTACGGGCGGGTGGCGTTCCGGGTGCCCACCGAGAGCGACACCGCGTCGACCACCAAACTCGAGGTCAACCTGCCCGAGGACGCGCCGGTCGCGTCGGTGTCGACGATGCCGGTTCCGGGTTGGACGGTCGCGGTCGAGAACCGAAAGCTGTCGACGCCGCTGAACGTGCACGGCAGCGAGGTCACCGAGGTCGTCGCGAAGATCACCTGGACCGCGACCGCCGGTGCCGAGATCAAGCCGGGTCAGTTCCAGGAGTTCCCGGTCTCGATGGGCCCGCTGCCCGACAAGGACCAGATGATCTTCAAGACGCTGCAGACCTACTCCGACGGTGAGATCGTCCGGTGGATCGACGAGCCGGTCGAGGGTGGCGACGAGCCGGAGAACCCGGCGCCGGTGCTGAAGCTGGCCAAGGCCGCTGACGCGGCGGCGCCGACCGCCGGCCCGACGGTGGCCGCCGCCGCGGTCGACTCCGACTCCTCCTCGTCTTCGTCCGGTGCCTCGGTCGGCCTGGGGATCGCCGGTCTGGTCGCCGGTGTGCTCGGGCTGGTGCTCGGCGGGCTGGCGTTCATGCGTACCCGCAAGGCTTCTTAGCCGTTTTTTCTCTCCGGTCCCGCCGGTCGAGGGCAGTGCCCCTCGACCGGCGGGTTTTTCTTTGTCTGCGTGCCACGCCATCTGCGTCGTGTGTTCGGATCGTCACGTTGGGTACAGTTTGTCCGGTAACGCGATCAAGGGGGAGACGCTGATGCGGGTCGTACGCACGGTCGCCGGTCTGGTGTTGCTGACAATCGGACTGCCGGTGCTACTGGTCGGCGGTGCACTGTGGACACTCATGCAGCACCGCGACGCCGGTGGCGCGTTCAGCGGCTCGCTGGAACCCGTCTCCACCTCCGGCCGGGCGATCGTGGTGCCCGACGTCGACGCGCTGCTGCGCGAGAATGCCCCGTTCGTGCGGGCCGGCGACACCGCCATGCGGTTGACGGTCCGCGAGGGGAGCGGCCCGGTCTTCCTCGGCCTGGCACCCGCCGCGGCGGTGCGCGACTACCTGGCCGGCGCGGACTACACGCGGGTCGACGCGCTCACCGTGGGCCGCGGCGCCCTGCCGGTGCGGCTGACCCCGGTCGGCGCGACCGGCGCGCCCGGCCCGGCCGCGTCCGACGCGGCCCCCGGCACCCAGTCGTTCTGGACCCGCCAGGGCAGCGGCACGATCGACTTCACGGCGGGTGAGCTCGACGGCCGCGAGATGAGCCTGGTCGTGATGCGCGTCGACGCGGCACCCGGCCTGACCGTCGACCTGCGGGCATCCTCCCGCTCGGGTTGGCTCCCGCCGACCGCCTGGAGCCTGCTGGTGCTCGGCGTGCTGCTGCTGAGCTCGGCGATAGCCGCGCTGGTCTGGCCGGTCCGCACCCGCGAGGTGGTCTTCGTGGTCGACCCGAGCCAGGTGCCCCAGGTATCGGCCCGGCTCGCGGCGGCAACCACCGGCGAGGCGACCCCGGCCGGCCCCCCGCCGGTCTGGCCGGCCCTGCCCGCCGGCGAGGTGCCCCCACCGGTCCCGGTGCTCCCGGGCGCCGAGCGGCCGGCCGACGGCTCCTGGCCCGACTGGCCTTCCGACAACACCACGCCCGGCCGCCCGGCGACGCTGGCCGACGCCCTGGCCGGCGCCGGTGTGGCGGTGCCGGCTCCGTCCGGGCCGGCGTGGCCGCCGGCCCAACCCGGCCCGTCGGCCGCCTGGCCGCCGGCGTCCGAAGGTGCGAGCACCTGGTCCCGCGCCGAGGCGGCCCGGCTGGCCGGACTGCCCGGGGTGAGCGCCGTCGCGGCGCAGCTTTCCGTCGAGGCCGTGCCGACGTCGGGCGCGCCCTCCGGGTCGGCCACGGCGCTGCCGATCCCCACCACCCGCCCGGCCGACGCCACGCCCCGGCCACGGACGGAGACGGAGGGCGACTCGGACACCCGCACGCCGGCGCAGCGATCCGCAGGCTCCGACGGCGAGGGCGGCGTGCCGGCCAAGGTCGCACACCTGCGGTCGGTGCCGAGCGAGGACGCCGCGCCACCGGCGAAACGGACCGCTCGCACGGCGGCGAAGAAGCGCCCGGTCGTGTTCGTCGACACGGCGACCGAGCCGACCGGGGAGAGCCCGGACCGGCCGATCGTTCCGACCCGGTCCCGCGCGGCCCGGGGGACCAGGACGGCGCCCAAGCGCACACCCCAGCCACGCGAGGCGACCTCGCCGACCGAACCGATGGAGGCGACAACCGACAGCGCGGGGAGCGGAGTGGTCGAGGCTGTAGAAGGTGGGGCGGCCGGGATGGCGCCGGACGCTGCGGCTGCTCAGGCCGGCGCGAGCGGGTCCGTGGGCGCGGTGGCGGATTCGGCGTTGGCCGCGTCGGTGGCGTCCGCGATGGACGCGAATGGGTCCGTGGGCGCGGTGGCGGATTCGGCGTTGGCCGCGTCGGCGGCGTCCGCGATGGACGCGAACGGGTCCGCGGGCAAGCTGACCGAGTCGGCGCCCGGCAGGCACGCGTTGGAGATTGACACGCGGCCCGCGACGGAGGCCGGCCCGGCCCGAACGGCGGCGAAAGCCGCGACGACCAGGAGGGCCAGCGGGCCGGCGCGCAAGTCGCTGCTGGACGAACCGGCCGAGGAGGCCACGGCAGCGACGGACGCGGTCGGCATGCCGAGCGGGTCGGCCGAGACCGCGCCCACGACGGCCGCGAACGCGACGACGGCGACAACCGGTCAGCTGGAGCCGGATGCATCCGCGCCGGCAACCACGGCGAAGGGGTCGCGCCGCGGTGCGGCGACCAAGGCGGCCAGGATCGGGTCGGTCGAAGCCGCGGCGGCCACGGCCGCCAGGAGTGAGTCGGTCGAAACTGCAGTGGTCAAGGCCGTTACCGCCGGGTCGGTCGAAGGCGCGGCGGCCACGGCCGCCAGGAGCGAGCCGGTCGATTCCGCGGTGGCCGCGGCCGGCAGGATCGGGTCGGTCGAAGGCGCGGCAGCCGCGGCCGCCAGGGGCGAGTCGGTCGAAACTGCGGTGGTCGAGGCCGGCAGGATCGGGTCGGTCGAAGGCGCGGCGGCCACGGCCGTCAGGAGCGAGCCGGTCGATTCCGCGGTGGCCGAGGCGACCACGACCGGCACCGAGGTCATCGAGTCGACCGGGTCCGACCGGGACGACACCACCGCCGCGCATGGGCCGGCCGCGGCGGGTGCGCCGGTTGGCACCGGTGCCGAGGTGAGCACGAGCGGGGCCGAGGAGGGCGTCAAGGGGCCGGCCCGGCGCGCCACCCGTGCGAAGAAGGCCACCGATCCGGCGGCGCCGAAGGCGACCCGCGCACCGAGGCGCAAGGCCGGCCCGACCGAAGAGCCGAGCGCGGAGACGGCCGACAAGCCGGCGGAGACGGCTACCCCATTAACGGCCACCACGAAGCCGCCGCGGCGGCGGAAGACGGCCGCCGGGCTGCCGGCGCCGGAGACCACCGAGGCGGGCCCGGCGCACACCGCGGTCGCCGCGCTGGGAGCCAAGCGGCCGACCACCCGGCGCCCTGCGACCAAGGCGACCACCAAGCGCCAGGCCCCCGCCAGCGACAACCGGGCCACACCGACCGACCAGGCGAGCTGACCCGGGGCGGGAAGAACAGAACGGCCCTTCGCGCTGCCGACGCGAAGGGCCGTTCTCACCGGGGGAACGGTGCAACCGGAGAAGTAGATCCGTTAGTTAATGCTAGTTTAACCCTTCCAGTGGCTACTGGCTAGTTCTGTCCCTTTCTGGGCGGATCTACGGGTTGGCGGAGCCCCACCCGCCGCGCGGGGAGGAGCGCGACCAGGGCCAGGGCGGCCAGGACGTAGAGGTTGCGCAGCAGGAAATCACCGACCGTGCGGGTCGGGTCGGGCGCCACGCCCCAGTCGATGAACGTGTTCACCCCGTAGAGGGCGACGGCCAGCGTCCCGCCGGCCAGGGCCAGGTCGCGCCGCCGCCCGGAGTCGACCAGGACGACCAGGGCGGGCAGGAACCAGAACACGTGGTGCGGCCAGGTGATCGGGCTGACCAGGGCGCCCACCAGACCCGTCAGCGTCACGCCGGAGAGGTCGTCGCCGGCCCGGAAGGCCCGCGCCGCCCGCAACATGCCGACCGCGGTCACCACCACGACCAGCAGCAGCCACCAGGCCTTCGGCGGCTCGTCGGGTGCGACCAGGCGGGCCAACAGGCCCTGCAGAGACTGGTTGCCCGTGTAATCGGTGCGACCGACCCGCTCGGTCGAGAACAGCGAGTCGGTCCAGAACTGCCACGAGTCACGCGGCGCCACCGCCGCCGCCAGCAAAGTGGCCCCGACCGCGGTAAGAGCCGACACCGCCGCCTCCCGCCAGCGGCGGGTGACCAGGAAATACAGGATGAAGATGCCGGGGAAGAGCTTGATCGCCGTGGCCAGGCCGACGCCGGCGCCGGCCCAGAACCACTTCCTCGGCGAACCGAAGCAGAAGTCGGCCAGGATCAGCAGGACCAGGACCATGTTGATCTGGCCGAAGAAGTAGGTCTCGCGGGTCGGCTCGACCGCGAGCGCGACGGGGAACAGCAGGCCGGCGAGCAGCCAGCGGGGCAGGCCCCGGCGGTCGGCGACCGGCGCGGTCAACCACCACGACGCGACCGCCACGGCCGCCACCGTGAACACGCAGAAGAACCCGATCGTGACGCCGACCGGCACCGCGGCGAACGGGCGCAGCAGCAGCGCCGCGAAGGGCGGATAGGTGAAATACAGCTCACCCTGCACCCGGTCGGGCTGCGCGTAGTCGTAGAGCGGGTGCCCGTCGGCCCACCAGCGCAGCGCGCTGACGTAGATGCGCAGGTCGAAGAAGTCCCGGCGGGCCGCGTACAGCCAGATGAAGGCCACCGACGCGGCGGTGAGCGCGGTCACCAGGGCGACCCGGCGCGCGGTGCCGGGTTTGATCTTCAGAGGTGGGGCTACTGCCTGCACGCCCGGCAGCCTAGTGGAGGCCGCGGACCCGGACCTGCGCGTAGGCTGTCGATCGTGGCTGATCTTCTGGTCTGGATCGACTGTGAGATGACCGGTCTCGACCTCGGCAAGGACGCGCTGATCGAGGTCGCGGCACTGGTGACCGACCCCAATCTGCAGGTCCTCGGCGATGGGGTCGACCTGGTCATCCACGCCTCCGACGCGCAGCTCGACGGCATGCCCGAGGTGGTCCGCGACATGCATGCCAAATCGGGACTGACCGAGGAGGTACGCCGTTCGGCGGTCACCCTGGAGGAGGCCGAGGACCAGGTCCTGTCCTACATCTCGACGTACGTCAAGGACCCGCGCACGGCACCGCTGTGTGGCAACTCGATCGCCACCGACCGGGGTTTCCTCGCCCGCGACATGCCGCGCCTCGACGCGCACCTGCACTACCGCATGATCGACGTCTCCTCGATCAAGGAGCTATGCCGGCGCTGGTACCCCCGGGTCTACTTCGGTCAGCCGGCCAAGGGCCTGGCCCACCGGGCGCTCGCCGACATCCGGGAGAGCATCCGCGAGCTCGAGTACTACCGCCGGACGATCTTCGTCCCGCTGCCCGGCCCCGACGTCGAAAGCGCGAAGGCGATCGCCGCGGAGTTGTAAGCGACAACCCTGTCGACGTCACCGGGCGGGCTATGGCTATCATTGGTCGGCGCCTCGCCCGGCGGAATGCCGGCGAGAGTCGACGTGGTGGTCGTAGCTCAGCTGGTAGAGCACCGGGTTGTGGTCCCGGGGGTCGCGGGTTCGAGTCCCGTCGATCACCCCACCTCGACGGCTCGGCCGGGTCAACCCGGCCGAGCCGTTTTCGTGATCCACCGGTGATCGCCGCGGGGCGGCGACGATCGACGAGGTGTCATACGGTGCGGCGGTGACCCAGCCGACCCCTCCGCCGGGGCCGCCCGCGCCGCCCGGCTACGGCCAGCCGTTCGGCTACGGCCAGCCGATACCGCCACCCATCCCGCCCCGGCCCAGCAGGCCGATCTGGCCCTGGCTGGTCGGCGGCGCCGTGGTGTTCGCGTTCGTCGTGGCCCTCGGCGGCACTGGCCTCGTGCTCGCACTCCACGAGGCCGGCCAGCGGGCGGTGCCCGCGGCACCGCAGCCGGCCCTGCCCTGGGCGCCGCCCGAGCGGGCGCCGGCGACACCGTCGGCCGAGCCCGAGCCACCCCGGGTGGTCGCACCGACCGTCACCATCAGCGGCCGCGGCGACAAGACGACGAAGGTGGCGCTCGAACCCGACGCTGGCTACGTCGCGACGATCACCCACGACGGTGACTCCAACTTCATGGTCGAGGCCCTTGACCACTCGGGCCAGCCGATCGGCCTGGTGGTCAACGCGATCGGCGCCTACGCCGGCGACCGCACGGTCGGCCTGATGGAGCGCGAAGCGCCGGCCGCTTTCCGGGTCCGCGCCGACGGCGCCTGGAAGATCGTGCTCCGCGACCTGACCAAGGCGCCGACGTTCACCGGCAAGGCGTCCGGCCGCGAGCCGGCCGTGTTCCTCGTGCCCGACGCCGAGCGGCTCGGCACCCAGATCACCGCCACGCACACGGGCCGCGCCAACTTCGTCGTCCGCGGCTACGGCGACGACGACCGGATAGGCCTGTTCGTCAACGAGATCGGCCGCTACCGGGGCACCGCCGACCTGCCGCCCGACCTGAAGGTCATCGAGGTCGAGGCCCAGGGCGGCTGGACCCTCCAGGCGGTGCGCTAATAGGGGCGGGCGCCACCGCGGGTCAGCACGAACTCGGCGCCCGGGGGCATGGTGAGCACGGTGCGCCGGGCACCGGTCACCGGGTCGAGCACCTCGAGCGCTTTGCTGAGCCACGGCTCGGCGCCGTCGTTGACACCGAGCAGGATGCCGTCCGGCAACGCGGTGATCAGCTTGCGGAACGGGTCGGAGAGCGTGGTCACCGGCGGCAGTCGCCACCGGCGCAGCGCGCCGCCGGTCGCCGGATCGATCTCGAACACGTCGGCCGGCAACGACTGGGCGGAGTCGAGCGTGGTGAGCGCCTGGAACAGCAGGCGGTCAGGCATCCAGGTCACGGCGAGGCGTTCGGGGCTCCAGTAGCTCTGCTCGCCGAACCCGATGCGCGCGCTCAGGATCGCGACCGACCGGCTCTTGTGCGTCACCGGCTCGACGAAACCGACCGCGTACCCCAGATCGTCCGGCACCCCGGGCAGCTTCCCGGGCGTGGCCACCGGTTCCGTGGTCGAGGCGGCCTCGGGCAGCCCGGTGGTCGACACGTCCGGTTGCGCCGTGGTCGACAACGGTGCCGGCGGCCCGGCACTCGTCGAGGGGAACTCGTGGCGGGGCGTCAGCAGCAGTTCGCCGCTCGGCGACAGGCCGCGCGGCCCCCACCATTCTGGGTCCGGGATCGGCAGGGTCTGGTTGGTGCCGTCGGCCGGGTCGAGGACCGCCGCGACCGGCGTGGGCAGCCCACCCGGCATCCGCGGCGCCAGCACGGCCCGCGTGCCGTCGGCCGACCAGCCCGCGACGTCGCTGTCGGCCGCCCGCCGGGTCCGGGTGTCGAGCAGGCAGCGGAAGACGAGTTCGCCGCCGGCACCGTAGGCCAACCAGCGGCCGTCGGGCGAGAGCCCGCGCACGTCGCCGGGCACCGAGTAGCTCGTGCCGTCGCTGGTGAGCAGCGCCTCCTTCCCGCCGCGCCGGTAGACCAGCGCACCCTCGCCGACACCCCGATCGGCCGGCAGGGCGGGTAGCACCGGGAGGTCACCCATGCCGGGCAGGCCGAAGGTCTGCGGCAACCAGCCGAGGCGCCCCGGCGTCGCGGTGCCGGTCGCGTCGATCTCGGTGACCGCCGGCGCCAGCGCGGGGCTCCTGGTCAGCACGGCCGCCGCCGACGTCGCGACCACGATGGCCGCGGCGGCCGCGGCCGCCCGAGTCAGTTGACGCCGTCGCCGGGTGCGGCGCAGCACGACCTCGGTCACGTCGTAGTGCTTGGCCGAGGCGGCCGTCTCGGCGAAGTGTTCGCGCAGCCCGGTCATCGGCCGGCCTCCTCAATGGTCAGTTCGACGAGGTGGGGTGCGACGACCCGCAACCGTTCCAGCGCGTACGCCGTCTGGCTCTTCACCGTGCCGACGGTGACGCCGAGGATGTCGGCGGCCTCCGCCACCGACCGGTCTTCGTAGAAGCGCAGCACCAGCACGGCCCGCTGCCGCGGGGTGAGTTGGGCGAGCGCGGCGTCGATGGCCATCCGGCGCGGTATGCCGTCGATCGGGTCGTCCGGTGCGGCCCGGTCCGGCACGTCGGCGACCGGCCACTCGCCCCGCCGCCGCCACTGCGAAACGGCGGCGTGATACATCGCGCGGCGCACGTAGGCCTCGGGCTGCTCGTAGCGGCGGACCCGGTGCCAGACCCGGGCGGTCTTCAGCAGCGCGGTCTGCACCAGGTCTTCGGCTCCCGCGTGGCTGCCGGCGAGCACGTAGGCCAGCCGCGACCACGCGCCGGTATGCGCCTGCACGAACTCACGGAAGCCGTCGAAGCCATTCACGCCGGTAACACGCGCAGGGTAGCGATCCGGTTGGAAGCCTAGGCGACCGCGGCGCGGGCCCAGTGCCGCTCGATGAGCGCGCAGCCGAAGCCGGCCACCGTGACGATCAGCGCCAGGGCCACCCAACCGGCCCGGCCGCCGTCGATGCACAGCGTGATGACGATGACCGGTGCCACCGCCTCGACGAAGCCGTGGCCGAGCCCGATGACGCCCTGGTACTGGCCCTGCGCTTCCGGCCGGGCCAGCGCGAAGGACAGTTCGAACGTGCCGGCCGCCTGCCACACCTCGGCCAGCGAGTGCACCAGCACCGCGACCAGCAGCAGGGCGACCGCGATCCACGCCGACGGGCCGGACGCCAGGGCCATCAGAACCCAGGCCACCAGGAACAGCGGGCCGGACCGGGCCAACAACCGGGCCGCCGTACGTGGGCCGTCGATCGACCGCGTCGCGGGGATCTGGGCGATGGCCACCGTGACCGCGGCCACGAACAGCACCAGGGCGGCCATCGATCGGGGCGCGGCGGTCCGCAGGACGATCCACACCGGCAGCGCCTGGACCAGCACCCAGTACTGCAGGCTCGCGACCGACGACGCGGCGGTGAAACTGAGGTAGCGGCGGTCGCGCAGGGCCAGCCAGCGCGCCTCGTCCGGCCCGGCCGCGGCGGTCCGGGTCGGTGGCAGGTGTGGCAGCCGGGCCAGCACGGCCGCGGCGAGCAGGAAAGTGACGGCGTCGGTGAGCACCAGCATCACGTACGCCGGTCGGCTGTCGATGGCCAGCACCACCGCGGACCCGAGCATGCCCACGGCCAGTCCGACGTTGGTGACCGCGCGCAGGTAGGTCCGCAGCGCGGCGCCCTTGCCCGGCTCGGCCAGCACGCCGATCAACGCGCCGCGGGCGCTTCCCGAACCGGCCCGGCCGACCGCCGCGACGGTCGCCACCAGGATCAGCGTCGCGACGTCGTGCACGAGCAGCAGGCTGACGCTGGCGACGGCCTCGACCAGCATGGAAGCGATGACCACCGAGCGGGCACCGCGCCGGTCGGCCTGGTCGCCGACGAAGACCCCCGCGCCGAAGCCGATCAGCGAGCCGACGGTCAGGCCGATGCCGGCGGCGGCCGGGCTCAGGCCGGCCGACCGGATGAGGAAGATGGTGCCCGCGGACAGGAACAGTCCCATTCCGACGGTGTTGATCAGGGTCGACAACGCCATCAACCGCTGTCGGGGGTCCGCTGGATAGAGTTCGATCGGCATGGCTGGACGGTAAGGTTTGACACCCGTGTGAAGGTCAAGAGGCGATGATGCTCATCAATCAGTTGGCTCACCGCACCGGTGTCAGCACCCGCGCGCTACGCCACTACGACCAGCTGGGCCTGCTGTCGTCGCGGCGGCTCGGCAATGGCTACCGCGACTTCGACGAGTGCGCGGT
The DNA here is from genome assembly GCF_040676615.1 of Asanoa sp. NPDC049573. Lineage (NCBI taxonomy): Bacteria > Bacillati > Actinomycetota > Actinomycetes > Micromonosporales > Micromonosporaceae > Asanoa > Asanoa sp. NPDC049573. Next base: position 107,068 of record NZ_JBFAPI010000019.1, on the reverse strand, counting down.
CGAGGAGGTGCGCCGGATCCGGCTGCTGCTCGACATCGGTCTCGGCCTGCAGGCGGTGGCGCAGGTGCTGCCCTGCTTCGATCGCGACGGGGTGCTGACCGCCTGCCCGACCGCCCGTGAGCGGCTGCGCGGCCAGATCCGCGAGCTCGACGGCTCGATCGCCGCGCTGCAGCGCACCCGCGGCCTGCTCGCCGGCGCGCTGGACAACCTCGTCGAGACCTAGGACGGCGTAGCGTCGGGATCATGGAGATCCGCGGGCTGAACTACGACACCGGCCAGACGCTCGACGACTTCCACACGCGGTCCAGCTTCGACGACGACGCGGTGCGGCGCGATATGGCGGTCATCGCCGGTGACCTGCACGCGACCGCGGTGCGGATCTCCGGCGACGATCCCGACCGGATCCTGGCCGCCGGCCGGCACGCGGCCGCCGCGGGGCTCGACGTGTGGTTCTCGCCGTTTCCCTATAACCTCGCCCCCGACGAGCTGGTCGAGCACCTGCGTCGCGCCGCCGAGAAGGCCGAGCAGCTGCGGACGGCCGTGGAGCGCGAGGTCGTGCTCGTGCTCGGGTGCGAGATGACGCTGTTCAGCAAGGGCTTCGTGCCGGGTGCGGGGCTGTCCGAGCGGGCCGAGACGATGATGAGCCCGGCGACCTGGGCGACCCGGGAAGGCCGTACACCCGTGTTGGAAGGCTTCGAACGGGCCCGGGTGGTGCAGCGGGACACGGTGGCGCGGGCCCGTGAGGTGTTCGGTGGGCGGCTGACCTACGCGTCGGGGATCTGGGAGCAGGTCGAGTGGGACCAGTTCGACGTGGTCTCGGTCGACGGTTATCGCGACGCCGACAACGCCGGCACCTACACCGAGGAACTGCGGGCCTACCAGCGGTTCGGCAAGCCGGTCGTGGTCACCGAGTTCGGCTGCTGCACCTACCGGGGTGCGGCCGACCGCGGCGGTCTGGGTTGGACGATCGTCCAGGACGACCGGTCGATCCCCGCCGAGTACGTGCGCGACGAGGCCGAGCAGGTGCGCTACCTGCACGAGTTGGACGCCGTCTTCGACGCCGTCGGGGTGGCGGGCGCGTTCTGGTTCACCTTCGCCGGCTTCGAGTTGCCGCATCTACCCGACGACCCGCGGCACGACCTGGACCTGGCCTCCTACGGCGTGGTCGCGGTCAAGCGCGGCGGCGGGTGGGAGCCCAAGCTGGCCTACCACGCACTGGGTGCGCTCTACGGCTCGGCGGCCAGGTAGGCCGCGGACAGCCGGCTCGGCGCCTTGGCCAGCCAGCCGTCGACGAGCGCCGCCTGGAGCGCGGGTTCGGCGACCTCGTCGAGCGCGATCAGCACGGCGGCGTACCCGTTGAAATGCGGGATGGTGAAGACGCCGGGCGTGCCCGCGGCGAGGACCGCCTCCTTCTCGGCGAGGTCACCCACCGCGGTGGCGACAATCACGCCCGCTGGCACCGGCTCGGGGCCGTATCGCTTGATGTCGGCCTTGCTGAACGGCCGCTCCCAGGCGAAGACCTTGTCCGCCACCGACCAGGCGCGGTTGCCGTGCCGCCGCACCTCCGTGGTCTCCGGCAGGCGCGCCGCCAACCGGGACACGTCGTCCAGGGTTGCCATGCGTAGCAAGCTACGGCAACCCGAGACGGTTATGGCATCGTGTCGCCCTCGCCGGTGCGCTTCTGGCCCTCGTCGACACCCCTGTCGATCTTGTCGCCGTACTTACCGCCGCTCCGCTCGTCGATCTTGTCGCCGGCCTTCTGCATGCCCTGGTCGACCTTGTCGTCGTGCTTGCCGGCCATGCTCTTCAGACGATCCATAAATCCCATGCCGGCCGTCTTCCCCGGGCCGTCCCGTGCAAACCGACCCCGCCGCTGACCTGCGGGAAATGCGAGAGATGGTGTCGCTGGGGCTGACGTAGCATCCGGGGCATGGCTCGGAGCACCCACCGCGGCGCCTGCCCGCTCGACTGTCCGGACACCTGCACCTGGCAGCTCACCGTCGAAGACGGCCGGGCAGTCGAGATCCGGGGTGACGCGGACCACCCGTTCACCCGGGGCGCGCTCTGCGGCAAGGTCAACCGCTATCTCGACGCGGTCAACGGCCCCGACCGGCTGACCCGGCCGATGGTGCGGGTCGGCCCCAAGGGCGCCGGCCCGATCGCCTTCCGGCCGGCCAGTTGGGAGGAGGCGGTCGGCCGGGTCGCGGCCGGCCTCACAGCGAGCATCGAGCGGCACGGCCCGGAGTCGATCCTGCCGTTCTACTTCGCCGGCACGATGGGCGACGTGCAGGGCTACTCGATGGGCCAGCGGCTCTTCGCCCACCTCGGCGCCAGCCGGCTGCGCACCACGATCTGCACGGCGGCGGCCAACGCGGCGCTGGAGTCGCTATACGGCGGAATGGTCGGGTTCGAGCCCGAGTCGATCGTCGAGGCCCGGCTGATCGTGCTGTGGGGCGCCAACCTGCTCTCCACGCATCTGCACCTGTGGCCGTTCGTGCAGGAGGCCCGCCGCCGCGGCGCACACGTGGTCGCGATCGACCCGCTGCGCACCGATACCGCTGGCCGCAGCGACACCCACATCGCTCCGCTGCCCGGCACCGACGGCGCGCTCGCCCTCGGTTTGATGCGGCACGTCGTCGACGCCGGCGCGGCCGACCGCGAGTGGCTCGACGCGTACGTCGACGGCTGGCCGGAGTTGGAGCGGAGGCTGGCCGACTGGCCGGTCGAGCGGGCCGCCGCCGAGTGCGGGCTCGACCCGGCCGTGCTGCGTGATCTCGGTGATCGCATAGCGACCACCCGGCCGACCGCCATCAAGGTCGGCCTCGGCCTGCAGCGGCACGCCGGCGCCGGCCAGGCGGTCCGGGCGATCTGCGCGCTGCCCCTGGTGACCGGCGACTTCCGCTATCCCGGCGGTGGCGCCCTGTGCATGACGTCCGGGCATTTCCCCGCCCCGGCGGCCCCGGTCATGCGCCCGGCCGACCTGCCGCAGCCGTCGGCCCGTGAGGTCAACATGAGCCGGCTCGCCGCGGTGCTGACCGGCGAGGCCGACCCGCCGGTCACGTCGCTGGTGGTCTTCGACGCCAACCCGGCCTCGACCTCGCCCGACCAGACCCGGCTGCGCACCGGCCTGAACCGTGCCGACCTGTTCACCGTGGTGCTGGAGCAGCGCTGGACCGACACCTGCGACTACGCCGACGTGGTGCTGCCGGCCACCATGCAGCCGGAGCATCTCGACCTGATCAGCTCCTACGGGCACCACTACACGACGCTCAACCTGCCGGCCACGACTCCGCCGGGGGAGGCGCTGCCCAACACCGAGATCTTCCGGCGGATCGCGGCCGCCCTCGGGCTCGACCACCCACGGCTGCGCGACAGCGACGAAGACATCGTCCGCCAGGTGCTGGCCGGTGGGCCGGTCACGTTCGAAGAGTTGGCCGAGCGCACCTATGCCCGCACCACCGGGGTCGCGGTGGGCAGCGCGCCGTTCGCCAAGGGCGGCTTTCCGACGCCGACCGGCCGGGCCCGGCTGCACCAGCCGGCGCTGGCCAGGCAGGGCGTCGACCCCCTGGTCGGCTACACGCCGCCGGCGCAGCGGCACGGCGACGGGCTGGTGCTGATCGCGGCGGCCGGGCGGTTCTTCCTCAACTCGACGTTCGGCTCGCTGCCGTGGCACGAAAAGAAGATGGGTCCGCCCCGGATCCATCTTCATCCCGACGACGCGGCCGCGCGGGGGCTCGCCGACGGCGCGGCGGTGAGCGTGCACAACGCCAACGGCGCCTTCGACGCGGCGGTCGCGGTCGACGATGCGGCCCGCCCCGGTGTCGCCTTCACCTTCAAGGCCTACTGGGCCCGGCGCAGCACCGGCGGCAACACGGTCAACGCGGTGACGGCGGTGCGCGACGCCGATCTCGGCGGCGCACCGACCTTCCACGACACGAGAATCGAGCTGTCCCCGAGGTGATGTGGTTCTGGCTGGGTGGCGCCATCCTCTCCGAAGTGGCGGCCACGCTGTCGCTGCGCGCGTCGGCCGGGTTCACCCGGATCGTACCGACGGTGATCCTGGTGGTCGGTTACGCGTTCTCCTTCTTCGCCCTCTCGCAGGCGCTCAAGCTGGGCATGAACATCGGCGTGGCCTACGCCGTGTGGTCCGCGATCGGTGTCGCCCTGATCGCCACGATCGGCGTGGTGTTCCTGCGCGAGTCGTTGTCGCCGATCCAGGTCGGCGGCCTCGTCCTGATCATCGCGGGAGTGGTCGCGCTGGAGTTGGGGCGGTCGAGCAGTGTCGGTTAGCTGACCGTCCACAATCGGCAACCCTCCAGCGAGGTCTTCCCGTCTTGGGTGGCACACACCTCGATGGAAGGACTCCAGCCATGTTCGCGTTCCCGACCCGCACCGCCGCCCGCACCGCCCTCGGCCTAGCCCTCGTCGCCGTCGCCGGCAGTGCCGTCGCCTGCTCCGCCAGCGCCACGCCGGTCGCCAGCAGCCTGCCCGAGATCGTCCCCACCGTCGGCGCCGAGGCACCGCAGGCCACGCCGCTCGCGGCCGAGCCGGTCACGCTGTCCCACGGCAAGCCCAAGCCGCTCACCGCCGACGAGGTGCGCGACGCCACCTTCACCGTTCCGCGGTGGACGGGATCGGACTGCCCCTCGGGCCCGGTCCGGTTCACCGACGGCCGGCACGTGTTCGGTGGCCCGCGCGACAACATCGCGTTCGGCCCCGACGTGGTGATCGCCGATGCCGACCACGACGGCGACCAGGACGCCATCGTCCTGCTGCGCTGCCGGCCCGGCGAGTTCGACCTGCGCCAGGTGGTCGTCGTCACGCGGGCCGGCACCAACGGCGTCCGCCTGCTCGGCCAGGTCGCCACCGAGGTGCCGCAACCAAGCGCGCTCGGCCGGATCCACGACATCGGCGCGCTCGATCGGGGCCGCGTGCAGCTGCTCTGGAAGGACGCCGGGGCCGGTGGGGCCATCCAGTTCCGCTTCTACGGCTGGACCGGCAACGGCTTCCGCCAGGTCGCCGGACCGACCCGGTTCGGCCCCGACGTCGCCGTTTCGGTGGCCGGTCCGGTGCGGGCGAGCCGCGACGAGTTCGGCGCCTGGAAAGGCAACCTCGTGGTCACGGTGCGGAACGAGGGTGCCCACCCGGTGAGGTACCCGTTGCTCAACGTCCGGTCGACCAACGGCGGCGTGCACTCGGTCATCGGCGCCCGCCGCGGCAGCGAGGTGCACGTGGTGCAGGACGGCGCCAGCCGCATCGACCAGATCACGCTGCCGGACCTGGCGCCGGGCCAGTCCCGCACCGTGACCATCCAACTGTTCTTCGGCGGTGACAGCGACCCCGTTTCCGGCACCGTCCGGATGGACATCGCCGGTGACGTCGACAACGCCGACAACGAGGCCGCCTACCAGGTGACGACCGAAGGCTGACCGGCATAGGGTCCGGAGCATGACCGAGTACGCGTACGCCGGGCGGGTCCGGCTGGCCTATCGCAGGCTGGCCGGCCCGTCCGGCGCCGTGCCGATGGTGCTGCTGCACGGCGGTGGGGGCGACGGCAGCACCTGGGACACGCTCGCACCGCGGTTCGCCCGGCACCGCCCCGTCTACGTGCCCGACCTGCGCGGGATGGGCGACAGCGAGCGCACGGGCCCCTACTCGGTGACCGGTTTCCGCGACGACCTGCTGGCCCTGCTCGACGCGCTGGCCCTCGACCGGGTGGTGCTGGTCGGCCACTCGCTCGGCGGCCTGGTCGGCCTGCTGGCCACCCTGGCCGCGCCGAAGCGGATGGAGGCGCTGGTGCTGGAGGAGTGCCCCCCGCCGGTGCCGCTGGGCATCCCCGTCCCGACCGGGCTGCCGGAGACGGCGCCCTACTACGACCGCGAGGTCCGCCCGTCGGTGCTGGCCGCGCTGAACGCGCCTGATCCACAGTGGTGGGACGAGCTGGCCGGCATCCCGGTGCCCGTGCTGGTCGTCGCCGGCGGGCCGCGGAGTTTTCTGCCGCAGGACCCGATGGCCCGGATGGCGGCCCGCATCCCGGCCGGTGAGCTGGTCACGATCCCGGTCGGCCACTTGGTGCACCCCACCGAGCCCGACGCGTTCGCCACCGCTGTCGAGACATTCCTGGCCGCCCGGTGACCGCCGCGCAACGGCGCGGCACGGCCGCTGGCGTCGCCATCGTCGTGGTGACCGTGCTGGGCCTGCTGGTGGTCGACCGGCTCCGCCGGCCCGGGCCGCGCCCGCTCTTCCAACTCCCGGTGGCCTGCGGTGAGACCTGGCGGCTGTCGACCTACCCCGGCCACGACGACTTCGACGTCGACCTGTTCCCGACCGAGGGCGAGGCGTGGGGCCGGCCGGTGCTGGCCGCGGCCGGCGGCACGGTCGTCGAATCGGGGATCAACGGCGCGCTGGGCGGGCGGAATCCGGCACACCCGCAAGGACCCAAGGGCCGCGGCGGTGGCTACTGGGTGAAGATCGACCACGGCGACCGCTGGGAGACGCAGTATCTGCACATGCTGGAACCGCCACTCGTCGGGGTGGGCGACGACGTCGCGGCCGGCCAGCAGATCGGCAAGGTCGGCAGCACCGGCGACTCCGGGGCACCACACCTGCACTACGAGCAGCGCCGGGCCAGAGAGAAGACCGAGGCCTCCTTCGGCGGGGAGCGCTCGGGAATCACCACCGACGATCACGAATACACGGTCGAGCGCACCAGCCGGAACTGCGGGTCCTAGCGGGCGTAGGCGGCGACCTCGGCCGCGGCCAGGCGCGCGGCGCGGGCCGCGGTCTCCCGGGTCGCGCCGGCCAGGTGCGGGGTCAGCACGACACGGGGTGCGTCGCGCAGGCGCGAGCCGGCCGGCAGCGGTTCGGCGTCGAACACGTCGAACGCCGCGCCGCCGAGGTGCCCGCGGTCGAGCGCGTCGACCACGGCGGCATAGTCGAGCAACCCGCCCCGGGCCGTGTTCACCAGCACGGCGCCGCGGGGCAGCCGCGCCAGTTCGGCCGCGCCGATCATGCCGGCGGTCTCCGGGGTCAGCCGGGCGTGCAGGCTCAGTACCGCCGAGCGGTCGAGCAGTTCCGGGAGGTCGACGGCGGTGGCGGCGTCGAGGGTGGCCGGGTCGGCGTAGGGGTCGTGCACCAGCACCCGGGCGTCGAACGCGGTCAGGATCCGGCCGACGCGGCGCCCGATCGCCCCGTAGCCGACCAGCCCGACGGTGCTGCCCGCCAGTTCGCCGCCGACCTGGTCGAGCGCGTAGAGGTCGCTGCGCCACTCGCCCGCCCGTACGCCGGAATCGCGGTCGGGTATCTGGCGCAGGGCGGCGAGCATCAGCGCGATCGTGTGCTCGGCCGCGGCCACGGCGTTGCGCCCGGGTGTCGAGCGCACCGTCACGCCGGCCGCCGCCGCGGCGTCGAGGTTGACGTTGACCGGCCCGCCCCGGCAGACCACCAGCAACCGCAGCGTGTCGGCGGCGGCGAGCACCCGGGCGGTGAACGGCGCCATCTGGGTGATGGCCACCTCCACACCGGACAGTGCCGCGATCAGCGCGTGCTCGTCGCCGGAGGCCTCGTCGACCTCGGCCACCTTGCCGAACGGGACGAGCGGCCAGGGCAGGGTGAGGGTCCGGATGTCGAGCCCGGCGACGTCGCCCAGGGCGGCGACGATCAGGTCGTTGGTGACGAAGTGGTCGCCGGCGACGAGAACGCGCATGGTGGTCAGCTCCAGTTCGGTCGGGCCTGCGCGATCTGCGCCAGGTATCGGTCGTAGCCGGCGGCGTAACGGTCCGGCGCGACGGGCTCGAAGATTCTGCCGGCGAGCGTCCAGCCGGCCGGCTCGGCCGCCACTGTGGACAGTGCGGCCAGCGCCGCGCCGCGGGCGCCGATCTCCTCGCCGGCGAGCACCCGCACCGGGCGGTCGAGCACGTCGGCGAAGATCTGGGCCCAGCCCTGTGCGGCGACGCCGCCGCCGCACGCGGTCAGCGCGCCGGTCAGCTCCGCCGCCGTCAGGCAGTGCCGGGCGCTGTAGGCGATCGCCTCGCAGGTCGCCCGCACCACGTCGGCCGGCGCATGCCCGAGGTGCAGCCCGTCGATCCGGCCGCGGGCCCGGGGCGCGACGAACGGTGCGCGCTCGCCGGCCTCGGCGAAGAAGGGCAGCACGGTCAGCTCGCCGGACCGGCCCGCGTCGAGCAGCGCCGGCAGGTCGGCCACGGTGGCCCCGACGAGCCTCAGCACCCAGTCGAGGGCCGCGGTGCCGACCATCGCCGGCAGCGCCCGCAACCACCGGCCGGGTTGCCAGGTGCTCAGCGTCAGCCCGGCCGGCTCGCCGCCGGTGTCGACCGCGTCCCGGAGCACCTGGCAGGCCAGTGTGGTGCCGACGGTGAGTAGGCCGTCTCCGGGCGAGCGGACCCCGGCACCCCAGGCCGAGGCGGGTAGGTCGTAAGGCGCGCCGACCACCGGCAGGCCGGCCGGCAGACCGGTGTGCGCGGCGGCGGCCGCCGACAGCGGGGCGTGCGGTGCGTCGAGGACCGGGGCCAGCAGCTTCCGGCGGTGTTCGAGCCCGCAGGCGGCGATCAGGTCATCGGCATAGCCGCGGGTGTGCGGATCGAGGAACGGCGCCGACGCGTCCGACGGGTCGGTCGCCCGCAGCCCGGTGAGCCGCTGCACGACCATGTCCTTGCAGTAACCGGCGGTCGCGGCCCGGTCGAGGGCGGCCGGCTCGTGCGCGTCGAGCCAGGCCAGCAACGGCCCGGCGCTGCCCGGGAACGGGTAGTTGCCGGTCCGCCGGTAGGCCCGCTCGGCCAGACCGTCCGCCGTCCAGCGATCGAGGATCGGCGTGGCCCGGGCGTCCAGCCAGGAGATCGCCGGACGGACCGGCTCGCCGTCGCGGTCGAGCAGCCACAGGCCGTCGCCCTGCGCGGTGATCCCGACGGCGGCGACCGGGTTGGGCAGCCGTTGCCGCAACTCGCGCAACACCTCGACGACCGACCCGTAGACCGCGCCGGCGTCCTGCTCGTAGCGCCCGTCGCCGGCCCGGTGCAGCACGGTCGGCCGGGCCGCGCGGGCCAGCGCCACCCCGGCCGGATCGAACGCGACGGCCTTGGTGACGGTGGTGCCGGCGTCGACGCCGATGACGATCTCGTTCATCGCGGCGCGTTGTAGGAGAGGACGCCGACCGGCTCGGGGAAGCGCAGCGTGGTGGTCGAGGTCGGTTCGAGGGCGGGGAACCGGCGGCGGTAGTCGGACAGCGGCACGCCGAGCACGGCGCAGGTGACCAGCCGGATCAGCGTGCTGTGCGCGACGACCAGGACCTGTTGCCCGGCGTACGCCGCGGCCAGTTCGGTCAACGCGGCCAGCGCCCGGTCGACCGCCGCGCCGGGCGGTTCGCCGCCCGGGAAGTGCCCGGCCACCGGGTCGGCCTCGAACCGGGCCACTGCCGCCGGGTCGGCGGCCCGCATCTCGTCGAGCGTGTGCCCCTCGGCCACGCCGAAGTCGAGTTCGCGCAGCCGCGGGTCGACCCTTGGCACCAGCCCGGTCACCGCCGCGGCGGTCTGCCGGGCCCGCTGGAGTGGCGAGCAGGCCAGCGCCGCGAAGCCGGCGCCGGCCGCCCAGGCGCCGAGGCGGGCCGCCTGGGCCACACCGACCTCGTCGAGCGGCACGTCGCTGCGGCCCGTGTAGCGGTTCGGGTGGTGCCAGGCGGTGCGCCCGTGCCGGGCCAGCACCACGGTCGTGTGCGTCAAGACGGCTCCTTGGCTGCGGCGGCGAGTGCGGGGTCGACGTAGCCGCGCTCGGCGAGGGCGTCGACGAGGCGGGCGAACGGCTCGGCGAATCGATCGCCGGCCCGCGGCTCCAGCGTGCCGGCGATCCGGACCATGCGCGCGGCGGCCGCGGTCAGGTCGCCGTCGCCGGCCGCCGCGACCACCGCCATGCCGAGGGCCGGCTCGGCCGTCGCCGGCAGCGTCACCGCGCGGCCGAGCACATCGGCCCGTAGCTGCGACCAGTAGCGGCTGCGGGTCGCCCCGCCTGTCAACGAGAGTGGCCCGCTCGTGTCGGCGCCGAGCCGGCGCAGGTGGGCGTAGCTGAGCCGCTCGACGAAGGCGACACCCTGCAACACCGCGGCATAACGGTCGGCGTCGCCGGCCGGCTGGCCCAGCGTGAACGCGGTCGCGTCGGGTCGCACGAACGGGAAGCGCTCGCCCCGCCCGCGCAGCGGGTAGACGACCGCGCCGGCCGGCTCGTGGGCCGCCGCGGCCCGGTCGAGCGCTTCGCGGTCGGCGCCGGGGAACCGGTCGTCGACCGCTGCGGCGCCCACATTGGACGCACCACCGGGCAGCCAGCCGCCGTCCGGGTGCCGGTGCGAGTAGACCGCGCCGGACGGGTCGGTCAGCCGGTCGGCGGTGACACCCTTGAGCACCAGGGTGGTGCCGAGCACCGAGTTCCAGCTTCCCGGCGCCAGCGCGCCGGCCGCGACCTGCGCGGCGCAGCCGTCGGTCAGCCCGGCGCGGACCGGGACGCCGACCGGCAGCCCCGTGTGTGCCGCGCCGGCCGGGCCGACGGTGCCGATCGTCGTGCCGGGCCGCACCACGGCCGGCAGCGCGGTCGGCGGGATGCCGGGCGCGTGCCAGCCCTGGTCGTAGCCGGTCTTGAGGGCGCTGGTCCAGTCGGTGGCGACCCGGCCGCCGGTCAACCGCTCGGCCAGGTGGTCGCCGCAGTGCCGCAGGGCCAGGCCGCCGCCCTCCAGCCCGGCCCGCACGCCGGCCGGGCCGTGCTCGAGCAGCCAGCGCAGCTTGGGCAGGGCCCAGGTGCGCTGCGCGCCGGGCTCGTCGGTGGCGCGGGCGTCGTCGTACATCAGGGCCGGGGTGTGTGGTCGTCCATCGCGGTCGGCGAGCAGGAAGGTGCCCGAGGTCGCGCAGATGGCGAGGCCGCCGACCCGGGCCGGGTCGACCTCGCGCAGCGCCGCCCGGAACGCGTCGCCGAGCGCCGCCCACCAGGCCGCCGGGTCCTGCTCGTGCCGCTCGCCGTGCCGGCGGCCGGTCAGTGGCACGCCTGCGCGCGCCACCACCGTGCCGTCGGCCGCGGCGAGCAGCACGCGCAGGCTCTGCGTGCCGACGTCGACGCCTGCCCACAGGTCGGTCATCACTTATCCGATCGACACCTTGGCGAAGTCCGGGCGACCGTTGACCGGCATCTCGAACCCCTGGACGTTGTCGCGGACGGCGTAGTTGTTCTTCAGGTCGACCGGGAAGACGGCGACCGCGTCGTCCCAGAGCATCTTGTCAGCCTGGGCGTAGAGCGTCTTGCGCTCGTTGGGGTCGAGCGACGCGCGGGCCTGGGCCAGGATCGCGTCCAGGTCCTTGTTGCAGTAGCCCAGCCGCTTGGCGGCGCAGGTGTAGAGCCGGTTCAGGGTGAAGTCGGCGTCGCCCGTGCCGGTGGTGTTGGTCTGCAGGTTCATGTCCCAGTTGAGCGCGCCGAAGTCCTTGAGCCAGGTGGCCCGCTCCTTCTCCTGCGGCTGCACCTTGATGCCGGCCTTGGCCCAGTCCGAGATGAACGCCTGTGCCATCGCCTTGATGTTGGGTCCACCCTCCAGCGGCCACTGCATCGAGATCTCGATGCCGTTGGGATAGCCGGCCTGGGCCAGCAACTGCTTGGCCAACTCGGTGTCGTGCGACGGCGGCTCGAGCTGGGTCGCGCCGAAGACCGCCTGGGTGACCGGCGACCGGCCGACCGTGCCGAGGTCGCCGAACAGGCCGCTGATGGTGCCCTGCAGGTCGAGCGCGTGCAGCAGGGCCTGGCGGACCCGGACATCGTCGAACGGCTTGCGGTTCTGGTTGAACCAGACGAAGTAGTAGTTGTAGCTGTCACCGGTGCCGTATTTCACGCCATCCACATCGGACACCTCGGCGACCTGGTCCGGCGGGATCGACGCGAGGACGTCGACCTCGTTGTTGGACAGCGCGGTCACCCGGGCGGCGACCTCGGGCATGTCGAGGATCTCCAGCCGACCCACCTTGGCCTTCTCGCCCCAGTAGCCCTCGTTGCGGGTCAGCACCACCTTGTCGTCGGGGCTGAACGAGTCGATCTTGAATGGTCCGGTGCCGACCGGCTTCTGCCAGTAGGCGTCGTCTCCGACCTTGGCACCCTGGCCGATGAAGATCAGCGACAGGCTGCTCGGCAGCGTGCCCAGGGGCGCCGAGGTGCGTACGGTCAGCGTCTTGTCGTCGGTGGCCTCGATCGCGGTGACCGTCGAGAGCAGCGGAGCCAGCGAGCCCTTGAGTGAGATCAACCGTTCGATCGACCCCTTCACGTCGGCGGCGGTGAACGGCGTGCCGTCGCTGAACTTCACTCCCTCGCGCAGGTGGAAGACCCAGGTCTTCGGGTCCGGGGTGTCCCACGAGGTGGCCAGCTTGGGTGCCGGCTGGCCGTTGTCGATGACGGTGAGGGTCTCCAGCGCCTGTTGCACCGTGGTCTGCACGGGCTCCTCGGCGGGGTACTGCTGTACGTCGAGCGAGACCGGGAACAGCTGCGGCGCGTACCGCAGCACCTGGTCTGCGGTGTCACCGGAATCGTCGCCGCTGCTGCAGGCCGCGAGGCCGAGCACCAGCGTGGCCGCGACGAGGACGCGCGCGGCACGAGAGTTTGCGGTCATTGCCTCTCCTTGGTCGGTCAACCGGGTGGCAGGGTGTAGGTGGCCGCGACGGGCTTGTGGTCCGAGGGCGCGATGCCGTCTGAGAAGAACTCGACGACCTCGCTCGACCGGGTGGTGATCGGCCCGCGTGCGAAGATCCAGTCGATGGCCTTGGCCGGAGAGCCCAGCGGGGAGAGCCGGGTGCCCCGGCCGGTGGCGAAGGGTAACGGCGCGACCGGGTGGGTGACCGGCGACGTCCGGCCCAGCGCGGTGAAGGAGTCGAGGAAGCCGCCGTTGCCGAGCACCCACAACGGTTCGCCGATATCGTTGATGTCCACTGTGAACAGGCAGGGTGCGGTGCCGGCGATCTCGTCGAGCGCCGCGACCACCGCCTCGGCCTGGCCGGTGCGCCGGTTGGCCCGGTCGGCCCGCTCCTCGCGGTGGCCCGGCCAGGTCAGGTGCGCGGTCGCGAAGACCAGGTCGGTGCCGGCGGCCCGCAGCCGCACCCAGAAGAGCCGGGCGTGCTCGTCGAGGATGCCGACGTCGCGTGCGCCGTGCTCGAGGTGGCCGAACACCTCGCTGCGCCACCACAGGTTGCTCTGCACCGCCCAGCCGGGAAAGTCGTCGTGCACCCGCTCGTGGCCGGGCAGTGCCGCGTCGACGACGGCGCGGGACCCGGGGCGCAGTTCCTGCGTCGCCAGCAGGTCCGGCGGGCGGGTCTCCAGCAGGTCGCGGATCGCCGGCTCGCGCCGCTCCAGGTGGGCGTCGCCCCACAGGTTGTAGGTCATGGCGACGAAGGTGAACGAACCGGTGAGCATGGCTTCCCTTCCTGAGCGGTCAGTCGGCTTGGCCGGCACCTGCGGTGCCGGTTAGTCGGCTTGGCCGGCACCCGCGGTGCCGGTTAGTCGGCCCCGCCGGTGGCCCCGGCCGCGGTCGGCTGGTTGTAGGCGACCAGCGCGTGGGTGGCGTCCGGGCCGCCGTAGTCGATGACGGTGAGCGAGCAGTTGACCGGCGGCGAGAACTGGCGGTGGCCGGGCGGCGGCACCCGCAGCGCGGCGGCCGCGGCCACCCGGATCGAGCCGCCGTGTGCGAACGCCACCACCGTGCCGGCGCCGACCTCGGCCGCGGCTTCGGTCAGGGCCGCCCAGACCCGCTCGCGCAGTTCGGCGAACGTCTCGCCGCCGCCACGGCGCACGTCCACACCCCGCTCGAACTCGGCGAGTCGCTCGGGATGCGCGGCGGCGACCTCGGCGAACGTCCGCCCGGTCCAGTCGCCCACGTCGATCTCGCGCAGCCGGGCGTCGACCCGCACCGGGACGCCGCCGAACCTGCTCTCGTAAGCGGCGGCGGTGTCGCGGGCCCGCGGCAGGTCGCTGGTGAGCACCAGGTCGGCGGTGCCGAACCCGGCCTCGACGATCGCGGCGGCCACCTCGGCCTGAGCAAGGCCGCGCTCGGTCAGCCCCGAGTCCGCCTGACCCTGGTAGCGCTTCTCGGTGTTCCAGAGCGACTCGCCGTGCCGGACCAGGACCAACCGCACGCTCACGCCGCCACCTCGCTGGGTAGTTCGGGAAAATGACAGGCCGCGGGATGTTCGTCGAGCCGGTCGACCAGCGCCGGCTCCTCGCTCGCGCACCGCGGCTGCGCCTTCCAGCACCGGGTGCGGAACCGGCAGCCGCTCGGCGGCGACACCGGCGACGGGATGTCGCCGGACAGGATGATCTCCTGCCGTGGCGGCGCCGCCCACGGCCGTGTCACCGGCACCGCGGAGAGCAGCGCCTGCGTGTATGGGTGCACCGGAGCCGTGAAGACCTGCTCCCGGCTGCCGCGCTCGACCACCTTGCCGAGATACATCACCGCGACGTCGTCACACAGGTGGCGGACCACCGACAGGTCGTGCGCGATGAACAGGTAGGACAGCCCGAGGTCGGCCCGCAGGTCGGCGAGCAGGTTGAGCACCTGGGCCCGCACCGACACGTCGAGCGCCGACACCGCCTCGTCGCAGATCACCAGGCGGGGCCGCAGCGCCAGGGCCCGGGCGATGCCGACCCGCTGGCGCTGCCCGCCGGAGAACTGGTGCGGGTAGCGGTCGGCGTGGTCCGGGTTGAGCCCGACCCGGGCCAGCAGGTCCTTCACCTCGCCCGGCCACCGGTCGCGGGGCACGACGCCGGGGTGCACCCGCCACGCCTCGCTGATGATCTGCTCCACCGTGAGCCGCGGGTTCAGCGACGCGTACGGGTCCTGGAAGACCATCTGGATCTGCCGTCGGCTCTGCCGCAACTCGGCTCCGGACAGTGCCAGCAGGTCGCGCCCCTCGAATCGGACCGTGCCGGACTCTGGCTTCTCCAGGCCGATGACCGTGCGGGCCAGCGTGGTCTTGCCCGAGCCCGACTCGCCGACCAGGCCCAGCGTGCGGCCGGCGGCCAGGTCGAAGGAGACCCCGGCGACGGCCTGCACGGCGCCGACCTTGCGCTGCAGCAGCGCGGACCGGATCGGGAAGCTGGTGTGCAGGTCGCGCACCGACAGCAGCGGTTCAGCGGGCGACGCCATCGGTGACCACCTCCTCGGCGTGGTGGCAGGCGGCCAGGTGGGTCGCGGGCCGGGTCGGCACGGGCAGCAACGGTGGTCGCTCGGCGGCGCAGACCTCGGTGGCGAAGGCACAGCGGGGCCGGAACGGGCAACCGCCGGGCAGCCGGGTCAGGTCGGGCGGCGCTCCGGGAATGGGGGTCAACCGGTCGCGCCGGTCCGACACCTCGGGGATCGAGGCCATCAGACCACGGGTGTACGGGTGCCCCGCTGCTTCGTACACCTCGCGCAGCGGTCCGGTCTCGGCGACCCGGCCGGCATACATGATCATGACTCGGTCGGCGACGCCGGCGACCACGCCGAGGTCATGCGTAATCATGATCATCGACATCCGGTGCTCGGCCTTGAGCTCTGCCAACAGTGCCATGATCTGCGCCTGCACGGTCACGTCGAGCGCGGTCGTGGGCTCGTCGGCGATCAGCACCTTGGGTTGCAGCGCGAGCGCCATCGCGATCATCACGCGCTGCCGCATGCCGCCGGAGAACTGGTGCGGGAAGTCGTCGACCCGGCGCGCGGCGGCCGGGATGCCGACCCGTTCCATCAGCTCGATCGCCTTGCGCCGGGCCTCCGCCCGGGACGCGCCGCGCCGGCGCCGGAACGGCTCGCCGATCTGGGTGCCGACCCGGAACACCGGGTTGAGCGAGCTCAGCGGGTCCTGGAAGACCATCGCCAGGTCGGTGCCGTTGAGCCGGCGGCGTTCGGCGGCGGGCCGGGCGAGCAGGTCGGTGCCTCCGTAGCGGATCTCGCCGCCGGTGATCCGGCCGGCCGGACGCGGCACCAGGCCCATCAGCGCCTGCGCGGTGACGCTCTTGCCGCTGCCGGTCTCGCCGAGCACCGCGAGCGTCTCGCCCTCGGCCAGGTCGAAGCTGACCCCGTCGACCGGGGTGATGGTGCCGGCCCGGGTGCGGAAGCGCACGGTGAGGTCGCGCACCGACAACAACGCCATCACATGCTCCTCAGCCGGGGGTCGAACCGGTCGCGCAGGGCGTCGCCGAGCACGCCGAAGCTGATCACCAGGATGGCCAGGAAAATGCCGGGGATGGTGGAGATCCACCACGCGTTGGACAGGTAGTCGCGGCCGTTGGCGATGGTGACGCCCCAACTCGGGGTGCCGGCCGGGGTGCCGAGACCGAGGAAGCTCAGCGACGCCTCCGCCAGGATCACGTGCCCCAGCTCGACTGTCGCCACGACCAGGATCGGGGCGACGGCCGAGGGCAGGATCGTGCGGGTGACCAGGTGCCACGAACGGGCGCCGAGGGTCCGCGCCGCGTCGACGAAGTCGCGCTCCTTGATGCTCAGCACCTGGCTGCGGGTGACCCGCGCGAACGTCACCCAGTTGGAGATCGACAGCACGATCACGATGTTGACGACGCTCGGCCCGAGGACCGACGCGATGAAGACGGCCAGCAGGATCGACGGGAAGGTGAGCTGCACGTCGGCGAGGCGCATCAGCACCGCGTCGAGCCAGCCGCCGAGATAGCCCGCGGCCAGCCCGGCCGCGACCCCGATGATCCCGGCGAGCAGCAGGGTCGCGACGCCGACGGTGATCGAGACCCGGGCGCCCTGCATCATCTGCGCGAGCACGTCCTGGCCGACCTGGTCGGTGCCGAAGAGGGCGAAGCTGCCGTCGGGGAGCGTGGTGCCGGGCGGCTTGAGCCGGGCGCCGAGGTCGGTGGCGACGGAGTCGTACTTCAGCAGGATCGGTCCGAAGATCGCGGCGAGCACGTAGAGCCCGATCACGACCAGCGAGCCGATGATCCGGGCCCGGCCGAGCGGCTTGCTTGTTCTCGGTGCCATGTCGACGGGCGGCGGCAGGTCCGTCGCCGGCGCCGCGACAGCGGTGCGGTCCATGCTCACCGTCCCAGTCGGATGCGCGGGTCGAGGTAGCCGTAGAGGACGTCGACGATCAGGTTGATGACGACGAACCCGGCGGCGATCAGCAGGATGGCGGCCTGGACGACGTTGTAGTCGCGGGCCGAGATGGAGTCGATCAGCAGGCGCCCGGAGCCCGGCCAGGAGAAGACCGTCTCGACGACGACCGCGGTGCCGAGCAGCTTGCCGAACTCGATGCCGGCCACCGTGACGATCGGGATCAGCGCGTTGCGGATGGCGTGCGGAAAGATCACCACCCGTTCGCCCAGCCCTTTGGCCCGGGCGGTCTGGATGTAGTTCTCGTGCACGACGTCGAGCAGCCCGCTGCGGGTGAGCCGGATCAGGATCGCGATGACCGGCAGGGCGAGCGTCAGGCCCGGCAGGATCAGCCGGTCGAGCCCGCCACGGCCGCCGCTGGCCAGCCAGTTGAGCTGCCGTGCGAAGACCAGGATGAACACGATGCCGATCCAGAACGACGGCATCGACTGGGAGAGCAGGGCGAACACCGAGACCACCCGGTCGGTGAACCGGTTGACCCGCAGCGCAGCCAGGACGCCGAGGCCGATGCCCAGGACCAGCGCGATCACCATCGCGGTGACCGCGAGTTGCAGCGTCGCGGGCAGCCGGTCCAGAACCAGGCCCATCGCGTCCCGGTGGTAGCGGTAGGAATCGCCGAAATCGAATCTCGCGACGTCGCTCAGATAGTGCCCGTATTGCACGGGCAGTGACCGGTCGAGCCCCATCTGCGTGCGCAATGCCGCGATCTCTTCCGCGGTCGCGTCGGAGCCCAGAATGAGCTGCGCCGGGTCTCCAGGAACGAGTCGCAGCACCAGGAACACAATCGTCACCGCGCCCCAGAGGACGAACAGCGCGAAGACGATGCGCCGGATCAGATACGCCGTCATGGTCGGTCCTATTGCTACGTTAACGTTAATGGAGCTGCTGGCCGATGCTAGGTGTCCGGTCCACCCCCGTCAAGCATCGTGAGGAACTCTCCGGTATGGAACGTGGGCATGACCTGGGCGAACGTCTCTCGATCTCGCTGCCGTGGCTGGCGCCGACCCTTGACGCCCTTCTCGCATTAACGTTAATGTCCGTCCGCGACACCAACCTTTTCCAGGAGCGCTGGATGACCACATCGGAGCGGCCCGACACGGCCGCCGAACTTCGTGACGCGATCAGGTCGGCCGACCCCCGGTTGTCGAAGTTCTCGCCGTTGCGGCGGATTCTCGCCCACGACGACTTCAATTCCGGAACGCACGGCTGGACCGAGTTGTTGGGCAACTACAACGGTCGCGGCGACCTTTCCACGGTCGACGACCACATGCGCGACTTCCGGCCACCGCAACTGTCGTCGTGCACGTTCTTCGACATCGGCACGCACGGCGCGATGAGCGGCACCTACGCGCTCAAGCTGGCCACCCGACCCTACGAAGGCCACACCGCGACGGCGATCCGCCGGCTCACCATGAGCGGCCGGGGGCTCCTGCAACTCGAGGCCTACTTCACCTTCAAGGCCGAGGCGACCGTCGACCCGTCCGGCAGCGACCGGTTCGGCGATGTCACCTGGGACGGCAACCTGCACCCGTCGGAGGCGCAGTTCGGCTGCTTCACGGTGGCCACCGACCTGTGTGGCGACGGCGGCCTGCGCTACCACACCGTCGCGCGCTACCTGAACACCTCGCTCGACAACCAGCTCGCCCGCCAGTGGGTCTACCCCGTGGTGCCCGAGCCGACGCCCCGCGAGCACCTGGAGGGCAAGGTCAAGCTGGGCTACGGCGCCGACTTCACCGCGCCCAACCCCGACGACTGGAAGCCGTTCGGCGAGCCGCAGGAGCTCTGCTACAACGAGGTGCCCACCAAGGTCAACTGGCACTACCTGCGCTGGCTGATCGACACGAAGGCCCGGCGCAGCGTCGAGTTGCAGGTCAACGACCGGCTGATGGACATGTCCGATGTCCCGGTGCCGCCCTATGCGGAGCGCTACGACTCCCTGGAGAACCTGCTCAACTTCTACTTCTCCGTGCGGACCCACTCGACCGTCCGCAACTTCCTCTTCCTGGATTCCGTTCTCATCTCCACGGAGTGGTGACATGCGGCAGGCACTGACAGCGGTCCTCGAGCGGGACACGACGTTCACCGGTGACTTCGTCACCGAGCCCTACGAGGCGGCCTGGGCCGGCGAGGCACGCTGGTTCGTGCACACGCTGGCCACCGCCGGCGACGACCTGGCCGTGCGGCTGGCCACCCAGATCTCGCCGGACGGCCTGACCTGGTGCGACCTCGACGGCGAGGAGCACCTGGTCACCGCCGCCGGCCTGGTCACCTGGCCGGTCAGCGGTTTCGGCCAGTGGCTGCGGTTGCGTGGCACGTTGGCTGGCGACCATCCGTCGGCCACAATGCGTATCTATCTGACCGCCAAGAGCTGAGGGCACGGGGATGGTTGAGGGCCGCAGGCACACGTTGCGCGACATCGCGGCGACGCTCGACCTGTCGGTCAACACCGTCTCCCGCGCACTGTCCGGAAAGGACGGCATCGGCGCGCGCACCCGCGCGCTGGTGCGTGCCGAGGCCGAGCGGGTCGGCTACGTGCCCAACACGCTGGCCCGCTCGCTCGTCCTCGGCTCGGCGATGACCTTCGGGCTGGTCATCACCAACCCGTCCAACCCCTTCTACGCACAGCTCATCTCCGGCATCGAGGTGCGCGCCCGGGCACACGGCTACTCGATGCTGCTCGCGGTCACCGACGAGTCCGAGGAGATCGAGGCGCGCGCGGCCGAGTCGTTGCTGCGCTCCTCGGTCAGCGGCGCGATCGTCGTGCCGGTGCAGGGCAAGGTCGACCCGTGGCGCCGGCTGGGCGGGGTCGGCGTGCCGACCGTGCTGATCAACCGCGACCTGCCCGACCTCGGCTACCACTTCGTCGGCACCGACAACGAGGTCGGCGCCTACCAGGCCACCGCGCATGCGATCGCCCGCGGCGCGCGCTCGATCGTGGTCCTCGAGGAGGACCTGCCCATCACCACGATCGCCGACCGCGTCGCTGGCTTCCGCCGGGCGATGGCCGAAGCCGATCTGCCGGTGCCCCGGGGCAGCGTGATCTCGGTGCCCACCCGCCGCTACGAAGAGGCGGCGCTGCCGTGGCAGCCCGAGCAGGCCTACCGGGTCGCGCGCCGGCTGCTGCGCCGGGCCACCTTGCCCGACGCGGTCGTGGTCGGCAACGACTACTTCGCGCTCGGCCTCTACCGCGCCCTACACGAGCAGGGCCTCAAGGTCCCCGGCGACATGATGGTGATCGGCTTCGGCGACTACCCGTTCTCCGAGTTCCTGCTGCCGTCGCTGACGACGGTGCGGCTGCCCGCGCAAGAGGTCGGCAGCACCGCGGTCGACCTGCTGCTGGAGCAGATCGCCGACGGACCCGGCACGGAGCCCCGCAAGCAACTCATCGCACCAACCCTGGTAACCCGGGACTCCACCGGTCCGGCGATTCCGCGAAGCCGGATCCCGCACACCTGAACGACGGCTAGGCTTCTTATTGGCAGGGGTGGCATTCGCGCGCGCCGCGCGGCCACGTGCCCGGCGCGACTTGATCGCGGGGCCTGATCCTCGTTCTTCCGCCTCGCTCATCGGGCACTCGCGGGATAGCCGGAAAAGGAGTCAGAGTCGTGAAGAAGCTGATCAACGCGCCCGACGCGGTGCTCACCGACGCGCTCATCGGATTCGGGGCCGCCTACCCCGACCTGACCGTCAACCTCGAGGACCGCTACATCTCTCGTGGGCCGACGGCGGGCAAGGTCGGGCTCGTCTCGGGCGGCGGGTCCGGCCACGAACCACTGCACGGCGGCTTCGTCGGCTACGGCATGCTCGACGCGGCCTGCCCGGGCGAGGTCTTCACCTCGCCGGTGCCCGACCAGTTGCTGGCCGCCACCAACGCGGTCGACGGCGGCAACGGGGTGCTGCACATCGTGAAGAACTACACCGGCGACGTGCTCAACTTCCAGATGGCCGCCGAACTGGCCGGAGACGACGGCACACCGGTCGAGACGGTCCTGGTCAACGACGACGTCGCCGTCGAGAACAGCACCTACACCGCGGGCCGGCGGGGCACCGGCGGCACGGTCTTCGTCGAGAAGATCGTCGGTGCGGCGGCCGAGCGCGGCGCCGACCTGGGCGCGTGCGCGGCGGTCGGGCGCGAGGTCAACGAGCGCTCCCGGTCGTTCGGCGTGGCGCTGACCGCCAACGTCATCCCGGCCACCGGCAAGCCCGGCTTCGAGCTCGGCGACACCGAGATCGAGCTGGGCGTCGGCATCCACGGCGAGCCGGGCCGGCAGCGCGGCCCGGTCACCACGGCGCGGGAGGTCGCCGGCTACGCGCTGGACGCGATCCACGCCGACATGCCGCTCTCCGGCGACGTCATGGTCATGGTCAACGGCCTGGGCGGCACACCGTTGATCGAGCTATACGTGGTCTACGCCGCCGTCGCCGAATGGCTGGAGGGCCACGGGGCCACCATCACCCGCAACCTGGTCGGCAACTACATCACCAGCCTGGAGATGGCCGGCTGCTCGATCACCGTGACCCGGATGACGCCGGACCTCACCGAGCTGTGGGACTTCCCGGTGCAGACGCCGGCGCTGCGTTGGGGTCGTTGATGGACACGAGCGCCTTTCGCGCCTGGGTGGGCGAGGTCAACCGTCTGATCGCCGAGCACGCCGGGGAGCTGACCGAGCTCGACGCGGCGATCGGCGACGGCGATCACGGCATCAACCTGCGCCGAGGGTTTCAGGCGGCGGTCGAGATGCTCGACAACGCGGAGGCGGACACACCGGGCTCGGTGCTGACCACCGTCGGACGGGGGCTGATCAGCAAGACCGGGGGCGCGTCCGGGCCGCTCTACGGCACCGCCTTCCGCCAGGCCGGCAAGTCGCTGGGCGACGTCACGGACGTCGACGCCGCCCGGCTCGGCGCCGCCCTGGAGGCCGCCTTCAACGGGATCCAGCAGCTCGGTGCCGCGCACGAGGGCGACAAGACGATTCTCGACGCCCTCGGCCCGGCCGTCACCGCTTACCAGGTGGCGGTCGAGAAGGGCGGGGACCTGGCCGCGGCCACCGCCGCCGCCGCGGAGGCGGCGGACCGCGGCCGGCACGAGACCGGTCCGATGTTGGCCCGCAAGGGCCGCGCGAGCTACCTCGGCGAGCGGAGTATCGGTCACGAAGACCCGGGCGCCACGTCCACCGCCCTGATCCTGCGCGCGTTGGCCTCCGTGGCCGCCGGCGAGGCCTCGTGACCCGGTGGTCCGGGCAGGGCGTCGCACCGGGAGCCGCCGTCGCCGGCTCCTGGCGTGCCGACCGGCCGCTGCCGGCCGGCGTCGTGGACATCGGCGAGGCCGAGGTGGAAGCGGCGTTCGCGGCCGTCGCCGCCGATCTCGACCAGGTCGCCGACCGGGTACGCGCACAGGGCCGCACCGCCGCCGCCGACATCGTGGGTGTCGGCGCGCTGATCGCCGCCGACCCTGACCTGCTCGACTCCGCGAAGCAGGCGGCGGGCACCGACCGACCGCTGCCCGCCGTGCGCGACGCGATCGAGGCCTATGCCACCATCCTCGACTCCCTCCCCGATGACGCGCTCCGCCAGCGCGCCGCCGACGTGCGCCAGGTCGGTCGCCGCGTGCTGGAAAGACTGGCCTATCCCGGCGGTGGCCGCGGAGCACCGGCCGGCGACCGCTTCGTGCTGGTCGCCGGCGAACTCGGCCCGGCCGACCTGATCGAGCATCTCGGTGCGGGCCTGGTCGGCGCAGTCGCGGTGCGCGGCGGTGCCAACTCGCACGCGGCGATCGTCGCCCGGTCGGTCGGCCTCCCGCTGGTGATGGGCGTCGACCCGGAAGTGCTCGACCTGCCCGACGCGACCGACCTGCTGGTCGACGCCGACGCCGGCGCGGTGGTCGCCGAACCGTCGCCGGCCGAGGTCGAGCGCACCGAGGCGGCGTCGGCCCGCGCGGTCGAGCGCCGCGCGCTGCTCGCCGCGGAACGCGGCCTGCCCCACGTCACCGCCGACGGCCAGGCGTTCGGTCTCTACTGCAATGTCGCGTCCGATGTGGAGGTTCGCCTCGGCCTCGACATGGGTGCTGTCGGGGTCGGCCTGGTCCGCACCGAGATCCCGTTCATGACGGCCGAACGCTGGCCGGACGAGGCGGAGCACCGCCGGGCGCTGGCGCCGCTGCTGGCCGAGGCGAGCGGCAAGCAGGTGACCGCCCGGCTGCTCGACTTCGCCAACGACAAGATCCCGCCGTTCCTGGCCGGTGGCCCCGCCGGTCTGCCGGTGCTGCTCGACCACCCGGACGCGCTGGCCGCGCAGGTCCGGGCGATGCTCGCGACCGGCCGCGACGTCGACCTGCGGATCATGGTGCCGATGGTCACCAGCGTCGGCGAGATGGCGCCGGTGCGGGCCGCCGCCCAGGCCGCCGCCGCCGACCTCGACCTGCCCGTCCCGCCTGTCGGCGCGATGGTCGAGACGATCGCCGCGGTCGACATCCTCGACGCGCTCGGCCAGGCGGTCGACTTCTTCTCGATCGGCAGCAACGACCTGACGGCGGAGGTGCTCGACCTGAGCCGGGTCGACCCGCGGGCGCGCACCGAGTTGGCCGCACACCCGCGGGTGCTGGAAATGATCGGCCGGGTGGTCGCCGCCGCCGACCGGGCCGGCCTGTCGCTGACCGTGTGCGGCGACGCCGGCTCGCACCCGACCACGCTGCCGCTGCTGGTCGGCGCCGGCGTGCGCTCGGTCAGCGTCGCGGTGGCGCGGGTCGACGAGACCCGCTGGCGGCTGCGCCGGCTCGACACCGGCCAGTGCCGCACCCTGTTTGAAGACGCGCTGCGGCTGGCCGATGCCGGGGAGGTCGCCGCGCTGGTGAACGAGCGGATCGAGGTGGCCGTACCGTGACCGAAGGCTTGGGACTCGTAGGCATCGTGCTCGTCTCGCACAGCGCCGCACTCGCCGAGGGCGCGGCCGAGTTGGCGCAGCAGATCGCCGGCGGCGCGACGGTGGTGCCGGCCGGCGGCGTCGAGGGCGGCGGGCTGGGCACCAGCACCGACCGGATCGAGGCGGCGATCGGAGACGCCGACGCGGGCTCCGGCGTGCTGCTGATCCCCGACCTGGGCAGCGCGGTGCTGAGCGCCCGGGCGGTGCTGGCCGACCTCGCCGGGGAGGCCACCGCCCGGTTGGTCGACGCGCCGTTCGTGGAGGGTGCGGTGGCCGCCGCGGTCGCGGCCGGGGGCGGCGCCGACCTGGACGCCGTCGCGCAGGCCGCCGAGGAGGCCCGCGATGCCGCCAAGTTCTGAGGACGGCGACGCCGACGCCGTCGCGGAGCGGTCGGTGCTGCTGCCCAAGCCGCTGCACGCCCGGCCAGCCGGCCAGTTGGCCAAGCTCGCCGGGCAACACAAGGAGAACACCATCGAGCTGGTCGCGGGCGAGAAGAAGGCCAACGCCCGCAGCGTGCTCGCCGTGATGGCGATGGGCGCGGTGACCGGCACCGAGGTGGCGGTGACGGTCACCGGGCCCGACGCGCCGGCCGTGGCCGACGCGGCCGCCGAGATCCTCAGCAGCGAAGAGGCCGCGAACGCCTAACCGAGCTTGAAGCCGGTCAGGTGCCAGCGTCCCAAGTTGGCCACGACCAGTTCCCGGCCGCGGAACGCCAGGTTGGTCGGGTGGCAGAGCAGGTGCGCGGTCTCGTCGTGGGCGAAGACCTCGACCTGGCCGGGTGCCGGGATCCGGAGCACCGCGCTCGGCTCGTACGCCCCGACGTAGAGCACGCCGTCATCGTCGACGGCCAGACCGTCCACAATGAACCCTGGCGTCTGCGCGTAGGTGCGGGCCGACCCGACCGGCCGCCCGTCCGCGTCGACGTCGATCGCCGCGACCCGGTAGCCCCACGACTCGGCGACGTAGAGCGTCCGGTGGTCCGGGCTCCACGCCAGGCCGTTGGCGAAGTCGAGCGGCTCGTCGAGCCACACCTCACCCCGCCCGTCCGGGTCGTAGCGCAGCAGGCCCACCCGGGGCTCGCCGGCCCGGCCGCTGTCCGAGACCAGCAGGCCGCCGTCCGGCATCAGCACCGGGTAGTTCGGGTTGACCAGCGGGTGACCCGGGATGTCGGCGCCGAAGCGGGCCAGCGTGCCGGTCGCCAGATCGAGCCGCCACAGGCCGGGCAGCGCCAGGTCGCACGCGTAGAGCGCGTCGGGGCCCAGCGCCAGGCCGAGGAGGAAGCCCCCCGTCGAGGCCACCTCCTCGATCCGGTCACCGTCGATCCGGTAGATCTGCCCGCCCTCACCGCCGCACCACAGCGCGCCGTCCGGCGCGACCACGACGCACTCGGCGTGGTCGAGCCGGGGCCTGCTGAGCAGGCCGTCGAAGAGCGTGTAGGGCTCCGGCGCGTCCGGGTGCAGCCTCACGACAGCTCCACGTCGACGAAGCGCGGTCGGTAGATGCTCGCGTCCTTGTAGTGGTCGTCGTTGGCGAGCGTGTTGACGTTGTAGGTGAGCAGCAGCTTCCGGTCGGTGCTGTGCTCGGGGTGGATGTGCGAGTTGTAGGTGATGATGTTCGGGTTGCCGTAGCTGCCGTTCGGCCCCGTCTCCGGGGTGGTGTAGATGACCGTCTTGCCGGTGAACGGGCCGGTCGGCTGGTCCGACACGTAGGCGACGATCTTCGCGCTGAAGAGCTCCGTGGTGTCGTGCGTGACCAGCAGGTAGCGGCCGCGCCAGGGCGTCACGCTGTATTCGTTGGCCACGCCGGTGAGCACCCGCCGCGACGCGGTCGGGTCGGCCGACCAACCGTCGCCGGTCCAGAACTGCCAGGCGCCGCGCAGGTCGGTGCCGTGCACCCGGGCCACGTGCATGTGCTTCTCGGCGCCGAGGTCCTCGACACCGTACACATAGGTGAATGCGCCGACCCGTTGCAGCCAGGCCGCCCAACTGATGGTCGGCGGCAGCGAGGGGAGCGGGTGGTAGCTCACCGGGCGGTCCAGCCGGTCGGTGTCGACCCGGGCCACGGCGGTGTTCACATAGGCCAGGTCGAAGCCGCCCGGGCCGGTCTTCTCGTACTCGTTGACGACCTGCTGCCAGACGTTGCCGGTGACCAGGTTCGGGCCCATCCAGTACCAGTTGCCCTCGGTCTGGGGCCGGAAGATCGCGGCCGGCTCGCCGTCGACGGTGCCGGTGACGGTCGACAGCTCGTCGCCGCGCTGAACGATGACCGAGTTGTTGATGAACGGCGCGGTCAGCGGCCGGCCGCCGTCGGGGTTGACCGGCCCGAGGAAGGTGTCCGAGAAGATCCAGATCTCCCGGCCACCGGAGAGCTTCGCCGAGTACGTGCTGTCCGCGCCGGTCCAACCGACACCGGTGTTGGCGTACGCCGTGAAGAGGTTGTTGAGCTTGGTGTTGGGGGTGGCCGAGAGCACCACGGGCGGCTGTGCGGCTTTGCCTGCGGCGGCGGCCGGGGTGGCCGTCACGCCGAGGGCAGCCAGCCCGGCGGCACCGGCGGCGCCTCCGAGCAGGGTCCGACGGTTCATTTTTTCCTCCATCAGTTGCGACTACTGGGGGAGTGCGGCCGGGTTGACGGCGAGCAGGCCGCCGTCGACCCGGTATTCCGCGCCTGTGACGAACGAGGCGCGGTCGCTGGCGAGGAAGGCGACCACTTCGGCCACCTCGGAAGCGCGGGCGACCCGGCCGAGCGGATGCGTGCGGCCCCAGGTGGCCACCGTCTCCTCGACCGTCGAGTCGCCCTTGTAGAGGTCGGCGGCCCAGCGCAGCATGGGCGTGTCGACCGAGCCGGGACAGACCGCGTTGACCCGGATGTGGTCGGCGGCGTGGTCCAGGGCCATCGACCGCACCAGCGCGTTGATGCCGGCCTTGCTGACGGCGTACGCGGCGACGCCGTGCTGTGACACGTAGGCCTGCACCGACGAGACGGCGACGATCGCGCCGCCGCCGCGGGCCCGCAGGTGCGGCATGGCCGCCCGGCAGGTGAGGAACACGCCCTTGAGGTTGACGTCTAGGACCTGCGCCCAGAGCGCGTCGGAGGTCTCCTCGACCGTGCCGTAGCGCTGGATCCCGGCACTGGTCACCACGATGTCGAGGCCGCCGAACCGGTCGACCGACCCGGCGACGAACCCCTCCATCGCCGCCGGGTCGGCCACGTCGGCGACGGATCCCGACACCCGGTCCCCGAAGCGCGCCTCGAGCCCCGCGACCGCGTCCGCCTCGCGACCGCAGAAGGCGACCGACGCGCCGCCGGACACCAACCGCTCCACGACCGCCTCGCCGATGCCCAGCGTGCCGCCGGTGACCAGGGCCACCTTGCCGTCGAAATCACCC
Organism: Asanoa sp. NPDC049573; assembly: GCF_040676615.1. Lineage (NCBI taxonomy): Bacteria > Bacillati > Actinomycetota > Actinomycetes > Micromonosporales > Micromonosporaceae > Asanoa > Asanoa sp. NPDC049573. The sequence continues at coordinate 79,636 of NZ_JBFAPI010000019.1, read as the reverse complement.
ATCGCAGATCACTCCCGTCGACCAGTGCAGGCGCAGTGTCGCGTGTGGAGCGAGGGTCAGCGCGGTGCCGTTCTCGACGGCGCGCGCGAGTCCCTCGGTCGGGTGGCTGGAGAACGGTTCCAGCCCGACCACGTAGGCCCGGCCCCACCACGGGTAGCCGGTGGTCGCGCCGAGTTCGTGCCAGAGCCACAGGTAGGGCAGCACGGTCGCGTCCCAGCTGACCCGGATGCCGGTGCCGTCGGCCGGGTCGCGCAGTTCGTACCAGCCGGTGTCGCCGAAGCCGCTGAGGTAGACGATCTCGCTGGGCCCGCCCTGCTCGGGGATCACGCTGAGGTCTGTCTCGTCGCCGTCCGGCCCGGGAACCACCGGCCACGGGTACGGGCCGCCCGCGCGCACCGACCGCACCGGCGGGTTGATCGGCTCCGGGTGCGGGTGCACCTGGATGCCGTCGGGCAGCGTGATCTGGTGCCCGGGTCGCAGAAACGGCGCGCCGTAGGCCAGGTGCTGTCCCCACATCGCCTCGACCGGCACGGGTGCGGCGTTGGTCAGCTCCTCGTCGACCCAGAGCGTCGCGTCGCCGGCCCGCAGCCGGAGCACCTTGCTCAGGTGCAGCGGGGTGCGCCGGGCGGCCACGCTCAGCCGCACCACGACCTCGGCGGGCTCGTCGACCAGCACCTCGCAGTCCCACGGCAATCCGGTCAGCTCGGCGTGCTGGGCCAGGGCCGCGCCCCGGTGGCGGGCCGGTGCGCCGCCGTTGGGCAGCACCTCCTGCCAGCCGCCGGGATAGCTGTCGAGGAACGCGGCCACGTCGTCGGCGGCCGCGCCGCCGGAGGCCGGCGGCCGGACCGCGTCCGGCGCCAGCCAGACGTGGTCGCGGTCGCGCGGCTTGTGGTTGAACTCCACCACGTGCCCGCCGGTCAGCAGCACGGTCACCCGGAGCAGTTCGTTCTCCAGCACCACGGCCGGGTGGCCGTGGGCGGTGACCTCGTGCACCCGGGCGCCCCAGTTGCGGGCCGGCCGCCAACGGGCGTTCACGTGGCGATCGCGGGATCGGCCCAACGCTCGTTGGGCACCAACGGATACCAGCCGGGGCGCGCCGGGTCGCGGTCGTACGGATAGCCGCCCAGCTCCTTGTAGAGCTCGGCGTATTCCGCCACCTTGTCGCGGTCGAGCCGGACACCGAGCCCCGACCCGGACGGCACCGCGATCGCACCGTCCTGATAGGACATCTTGCCGCCGGCGATGATGTCGTCGGTGAGGTGGTGATAGTGCGCGTCGGCGGCGTAGGAGAGGTTGGGCAGCACGGCGCCGAGGTGCAGCATCGTGGCGAGCTGGATGCCCAGCTCCCCGGAGGAGTGCACGGCGACGCCGAGCTGGAACGTCTCGCATACCGCAGCCGCCTTGACGCAGGCCCGGATCCCGCCCCAGAACGTGGTGTCCAGCAGCACGACGTCGACGGCAGGGTCCCGCACGTTGGTGGCCAGCTGCTCGAAGTTGACCACCACCGTGTTGGTGGCCAGCGGAATGCCCAGGTCGCGCAACTGGCGTACGCCGTTGAGCCCCCAGGTCGGGTCTTCGTAGTAGTCGTTGGGAAGATCTTTGATCGCCGCACCGAACCGGCGGGCCTGGGCCACCGACAACGCGCCGTTGGGGTCGTAGCGCAACCGGTCGCCCGGCATCGCCTCGGCCAGCGCCCGGTAGCCCGCCAGCTCGAACTCCGGCGGGAAGACACCACCCTTGAGCTTGTGCACGGTGAACCCGTGCTCCGCCTTGAGCGCCAGGGCGTGCTCGACGAGCTGCTCGGCGGTGCGCACCTCGCCGCTGCCGGCCGCGTTGGAGGTGCGGTAGAACAGGTAGGACGCGAACGGCACGCGGTCGCGGATCCGCCCGCCGAGCAGGTCGTGCACCGGCACGTCGAGGTGCTGCCCGACCAGGTCGAGGCAGGCGAACTCGATCGCGGCCAGCAGCTGGATCCGGTTGTTGTAGAGGCTCGCCGTCGGGTTGGCGATGGCGAACCGCAGCGCTTCCAGGTTGACCGGGTCGTGGCCGACGAGGTAGTCGCGGAGGCCGCGCACGGCGGCCTCCGCGCTCTCGCCGCCGCCACCCAGCTCGCCGAGGCCGACCAGGCCGTTGTCGGCCTCGACCTCGACGATCGTGCGCACGAACCGGCCCCAGTGCGCGCCGCTCGCGTGCCGCAGGGGCGCCTCGAGCGGCACGGTCACGGTGGTGGCCCGGATGTCGACGATCTTCATACCGGTCAGGCCTCCGACCGGTCGATCGAGACGGCCACGAAACCGCCCGCCGGGACGGGCACTCTGGTGCTCGCGTCGGTCACGTCCAGCGCCACCTGGTCTCGCTCCAGGCTGGTGCCGACCGCGGCCGCGGTCAGGTTCTCGACCCCGAGGGTGACGGTCACCTCCTCGGCGGCTGTCGACGCGAGGTAGACGACCAGGTCGTGGCCGCGCCGTGACGGGCCGAAGCCGGCGACCCTCACCAGCGGGTGGTCGACGGTGGCCCAGCGGTGCACCGGCGGGGCCGGGGGTGCCTCGGCCCCGCCGGTGACCGGTGCGGCCACGAACGGGTCGGCCAGCCCCGCCGCGGCAGCCGCGCCGAGCTCGCGCGGGTCCGCACCCGAGCGCGACGCGATGGCGTACTGGAACGTGGTCTCGCCCTGCTGTTGTGCGGGGAAGTTCGTGTCCCAGATGTTGTTGAGCGCCCAGGAGTAGACGGTGCCGGGCTCGGCCGGCTCCGGCTTCACGGTCGGCGGGAAGGGCGCGTACGGCAGGAACAGGTCACCGAACATCGTCAGTGGCGCCTGCAGCGTCGCCCACGCGGCGGTCAGCTCGCCGTCGTCGAACGCGACCCAGTGCCGGATCGGTGTCATGTGCTGCGCGGCGCCCGGCACGGTCGGCACCTCGGGGCCGCCGACGCCGCCGGTCAGCTCCCACGCCACCGGTGCCGGCAGCGCGAACGGGAACGCGAAGAAGACGCTCTCCTTGGCCGGCGTGCCGTTCTTCTCCATGCGGTTGGTGATGTCGACCCGCGGCACACCGTAGGTCACCGTGATCGTGGTGCGCAGCCAGCCGGTTCCCTCGGCGTCGAGCTCGATCTCCAGCGTCTCGCCGACGGCGGTGCGCTGTGCCCGCACGATCGACGGCCGCCGGCCGATCGACCGGCCGCCGAGCAGCGTGAGGTGCTCGTCGGTCGCTTCGATGTGGCCGGTCAGGTGGTTGATGTGCGGTGCGGTCGAGTACTTGTCGTAGACATACTGGTTCAGGCCGGCATAGGCGTCCTGGTTGACCAGTTCACGCCCGGCCCGCTTGTCGAAGACCGAGGCGATCGTGCCCTGCCTGGGGTCGACGTCGACCCGGTAGAACTCGTTCTGCACCTGCCAGGTCTGGCCGAGGTCGATCGCGTTCGGCGCTTTCTCGGTCGCGGCGACGACGTCGAACCGCACGTGGCCGGTGGCCGGCACGTCGGTGGCCACGAAGCTGACCCAGCGCCCGCCCGGCCGGGTCGGCCAGTCGATCGGGTTCTGCTCCTCCTCGTGGTGCGGCACCACGGCACCGCTGCGCGAGTCCACGATGGACAGCGAGTCTTCGAACGGCACCGTGCTGGCCGGCACGAAGACGGTGGCCAGGTCGGTGCGGTCGGTGTGGCCCAGGTTGGTCACCAGGTAGGCGGCCAGCGTGCCGTTCGGCGCGGCGAACCGGGCGCCGAGCCGGTGCGCGCCGGCCCGCCGCAGGTCCTCGGCGTCGTCGGCGGCCGAGTAGGCCATCTCGCACTTGCGGGCCCACTGCATGCCGCCCGAGTCGAAGCCGTCCTCGTGGTCGTGCCACGGGTTGGCGGCGCCCCAGGTGTGCTCGTCGAACAGGCCGAGCTTCTCGTAGATCGCCTCGACCGCGGGCGCCGCCTCACCGGCCGCGCCGGCCAGCTGGTGCAGCGTCTCGGCGTGCCGCACCGCGTGCTGGGCCTTGCGCGCGTAGCCCAGCGGCCGCGCGCCGGAGCCCAGGCCGTCGGCCCACCAGTCGGTCCAGTCGCCCTCGTGTTCCTCGATCTTGTCGCCGAAGCGCTGCTGCGCCTCCTCGAAGAACTCGCTGTTGGTGGCCATCCGCAGCTTCGGGTACGCGTACGAGGAGTTCCAGGCCCGCACGATCGACGGCGGCAGGATCGACGGGCCCGCGTTGTCGGCGTTGCCGCCCTGCACCCGCAGGTGCAGCAGGTCGTGCGGGTAGGGCTTCTTGGTCAGCCCCTCGACGTCGAGCACGCTCCAGCCGAACGCCTCCGAACCGTAGGGGACGGGCTTGTTGGCCACCTGATGCAGGTAGCCGGGCAGCAGGTCGACCGAGGCGGCGAAGCTCTCCGCGAGGCCGACGACGTTGCCCTCCATGTAGGCCATGCCGTGCGAGCTGTCGGTGAACCAGACCAGCACCCGGTTGCCGGCCGGCGACTTCCACCAGAACGGCCGGCCCAGCTCCTGGCCGCCGGTCAGGAACGGCACCGAGCGCCCGGCCCAGTTGTGCGCCGCCGACAGGTAGCGCACACCGCTCGCGGCGAGCGCGTCGACGAAACCGACCACCGCGCCGGGTACGTCGGTGTGCATCGCCGAGGTGACCGGGATCCCGTGCCGGTCCCGCAGCTCGTCGGTGAAGCGCAGCATCCGGTGCAGCTCCTCCACCGAGCAGGCTTCGGTGTGCAGCTGGAACGGCATCGCGGTGACCTCGATGCGGCCCTGCTTGACCAGCTCGATGAAGCGGGCCACGGCGGCGTCGTCGCGCGATTCCAGCCAGCGCTTGACCGGCAGTGCCGATTCGACCGTCCAGCGGAACTTGGCGTCGTCGGGCCACTCGTCGGTGCTGGTCGACAGCTCGACCGCCGAGTCAAGGTAGTCGAGGTGGTGCCGGAGCACCACGCCCTGCCGGTCGGTGTAGCCGATGTCGAGGTGCGAGTGGTGCATGACGTGCACCGTGAACTTGCGCTGCGGCTCGACGGTGAACCGGCCGGACAGGCCGGCGGCCTCGACGGTCACCTCGCGCGGCTCGGTCACCTCGGGCAGCCAGAGGTCGATCCGGCCGTCCTCGACCGTGCCGGCGTCGAAGATCCGGTCGCCGTCGGCGAGCGTCGCGGTGCCTCCGTCGCCGCCCTGCACGGTGACCCGCACCGCCTGGCGCAGGCCGCCTTCGTTGTCGTCGCGGAACAGCGGCAGGGCGGCCGCCGTCACGGTCACGCCATCGCGTTCCGCGACGGTCGCGGTGCCCGCGGCCCGCAGGGTCGCGCGCATGTCCTCATAGCCAGGCGAGCCGAGTCGGGCGCGCAGCAAACGGCTGGTCATGCTGTCCTTCCTAAGGTTCTCAGAACTGGCCCAGGGCCAGGCCCCGGGCGAACATCCGTTGGGCGGCCAGGAAGACCGCGACGGTGGGCAACGACATGACCAGCCCGGCGGCGAGCAGCACGGGCACCGAGCTTCCGGCGTACGCGCTGGACAGCGCCGACAGCGCGGTCATCACCGGCCGCACCGGATCGCTCTGCGAGAGCGTCAGGCCGAAGAGCAGGTCGTTCCAGATGAACGCGAACTCCAGGATGAAGACCGCGCCGAGCGCCGGCAGGGCCAGCGGGAAATAGATCTTCCGGAAGATGTGCCAGGTCGACGCGCCCTCCACCCGGGCCGCCTCGAACATCTCGTAGGCCACGCCGGTGAAGAAGTTGCGCATCACGAACGCGGCGAGCGGGATGCTGACCGCGGTGTAGATGAGCACCAGCCCGACCCGGCGGTCGTAGAGGTCGGCCCAGCTGTAGCCGAGGAACAGCGGGATCAGCAGCATCTGGGTCGGGAACACGGTGCCGCCGAAGAGCAGCAGGAACCACCAGAAGCCGGCGCGCAGGCGGAGCACGACGATCGCGTACCCGGCCATCGCGCCGATCACGACGGCCAGGGCCGGCCCCGTGACGCTGTAGAGCGCGGTGCTCGCGATGCTCTGGCCGAGCCCCACGGTGTCCCAGGCGTCGCGCAGGTTGGCGAACAGGCCGAAACTCTTGTCGGGCACCCAGATCTTGTCGGCGTCGTAGCTGTCGGTCGACTTGAAGGCGTTGACCAGCAACAGGTAGACCGGGATCAGCCAGATCAGCCCGAGCAGGGCCAGCGTGCCGCGCCGGGCCACCCAGCCCAGCTTGCTCTCCTTCATCGCAGCTTCTCCTGTCCGCGGATCTGGAAGCGCAGGTAGGCGATCGTGACCGCGCCGGTGACCAGGGTGAGCACCAGTGCCACGGCCGATCCGTAGCCGTAGTCGCTGGAGACGAAGGCGTCGCGGTACATGGTCACGGCGAGCGTCTCCGACGAGCGGCCGGGACCGCCCTGCGTGGTGACCCAGACGATGTCGAAGGTCTTCAGGCTCGCCACCAGCGACAGTCCGACCACGACGGTGGTCAGCGGGGCCAGCAGCGGCCAGGTGATGTGCCGGAACATCTTCCAGCCGCCGGCGCCGTCGAGCCGGGCCGCCTCCAGCGGTTGCGTCGGGATCGACTGCAGGCCGACCAGGAACAGCAGCGCGTTGACCCCGCTCTGCTGCCAGGTCATCGCGACGATCATCGCGATCGTGTTGTAGGGCGACTGCTGCAGGAACGAGATGTCGGCACCCGGCAGGTGCAGGAAGTGCAGCAGGTCGTTGGCCGCGCCGTCGCTCTGCAGGATGAAGCCCCAGATCACACCCAGGCCGGCACCGGAGAGGGCGTACGGCAGCATGAACGGCAACCGCAGCGCCGTGCCGCCCTTGATCCCGTAGCTGAGCAGGGCGATCAGCAGGCCGATCGCGACCGGCACGATGGTGGTGCCGACCACCCAGAACAGCGTGTTGCGGATCGAGGTGGTCAGCGCCGGGTCGTCCAGGAACTTCTTGAAGTTGTCCAGCGCCACCCACTTGGGCGAGGTGAGCCCGTCGTAGTCGGTGAAGCTGTAGAACACCGTGTAGAGGAACGGCGCGTAGAGCAGTCCGGCGACGACGAGCACCGCGGGCGAGATGAACCCGAGCGCACTCCAGCCGGTGCCTATCCTCCGGCTCCGTTGGGGGCCGGTGCTCGTCGTCGCCGTCATCAGTTCGACTTCCAGTAGTCGTCGGACGCCTTCTGGATGGTCTCGAGCTGCTTCTGGTAGCTGCCCGGGTCGACCATGAAGGCGCCGAAGCCGTCCAGCGAGGCGGTCAGCACCGCCGGCGGCACCGCTTCGAAGTAGCGGTTGGCCAGCGTGTACTTGCCCTCACCGGCCTCCTTGTTGAGCTGGTTGAGGCCGGGGTCCTTGATCTGGACCTTCGGGTTGGCCGAGACGTCGCCGCGGCTGTTGGCCCACTGGTCCTGCGCGTCGGCGCCCATCCACCACTTCAGGAACTTGTTGCTGGCGTCCGGGTTCGGCGCCTTGGTCAGCGAGCACAGCGGGCCGCTCTCGAACGCCACCGTGGTGTTCGGCAGGCTCGGCGTCACGTTGGGCACGACGAACGTGCCGTAGTCGCTGTCCGGCTTCATGCCCTGGGTGGTCATGTTGGTGTTGAACCAGGTGCCGAAGAGCCCCATCGCGACCTTGCCCGACTTGAGCATCACCTCGGGCTGGTCCTTGCTGCCCGGGTCGCTGAAGTAGCCCTTGTCCTCCATGTCCTTCCACTGCTGCATCACCGCGACCACCTTGGGGTCGGTGAACTTCGCCTTCCCCGTCGCCAGGTCGTTGTAGAGCTGCGGGTCGGAGCCGATCAGCAGTTGCTGGAACCAGACGAAGCTGAACAGCACGGAGGTCTGGTAGAACGGCGTGACGCCCTTGGCCTTGAGCTTGTCGGCCGTCGACATCAGGTCGGCCCAGCTGGTCGGCGGCTGCACGCCGGCGTCCGTGAAGACCTTCTTGTTGTAGAACATCACCCAGTACGAGACGTTCGCCGGCACGCAGTACTGCTTGCCGTCGATCGTGTAGTACGGCTCGAGTTCCTTGGACACGTCGCCGCTGGCGATCGCGTCACTCCAGAGCTGGCTGGTGTCGGCCACCTGGCCCGAGTCGACGATCTCCTTGAGCCGGCCGCCCGTACTCCAGGTGAACAGGTCCGGCTTGTTGTTGGTGCGGAACGAGGCCTTGATGAACGCCTCGTAGGTGGGCTCGTCGGTGTAGCCGACCGGCGTGACGCCGAGCCCGATCTGCTCCTTCGAGAGCTTGCCGACGCCTTCGAAGTAGGTCTTCCACGCGCCCTTGTCGTTGTAGAGCTTGACCTCCGTCGCGCTGGAGGCGGATTTGTCGTCGTCGCCTCCACCGCACGCGGTGAGGCCCAACGTGACCACGGCCAGTGCCGCGATCGCCAGGCGGAAGCGTTTCAACGTTCCAACCTTTCGTCGATGTGTTGGGGGTCCGCCGGCTGGCGGAAGGAGGGCAGCCGGCGGTGTACGACGTCGGCCACGTCCTCGAGGTGTCGCCGCATCAGGCGCTGGGCAAGGGGTTCGTCGCCCGCGTCGATGGCGGCTAGGACGCTCCGGTGCTCCTCGTGATCGCGGGCCCGGTCGTCGAAGATGTGCAGGATCGCCCGCTGCTCCGCGGCATGCACCGAGAGCAACGAGTCGAGCACTTCGTGCAGGATGCCGTGGCCGCTGGCCAGGGCGACCTGAAGGTGGAACATGGTGTTCGCGTGGTGCAACTGGCCGTCGTCGCCGTTGAGGTGCTGTTCGGCCAGGTCGAGCAACTCGTGCAACCGAGCGGTCGACCCCGCGTCGCGGTTCCGGGCGGCGAGGCCGGCGAGGTAGGGCTCGATCAGCAGCCGCGCGTCGAGCAGTTGCGCGGCCTGGATGCCACCGAGCGCCGGCGGGTTGGGGTTGGCGATGACCACCCGGTCCAGCGCGGCGCGCACATACATGCCCGAGCCGTGCCGGATGTCGATCGCCCCGGTGGCCTGCAACTGGCGCAGGGCCTCCCGGATGGTGGGGGTGGCAACGGCGAACCGCTCCGCCAGCACCCGCACCGCGGGCAGCCGGTCGCCCGGCCCGAGGCCTTCGGCGCGGATCAGCTCGACGATCCGGGCGATGAGCGCGTCGGACAGGCTCGGCCGTAGACCGACGTCTGCCCGCGTTCCCTCGACCGTCACGCCGCGTGCTCCTTCTTGTTTCCGTTGCGTTAAGTGTGCAAGAGACTAGATGACTTGTTCTCTAGCTGTCTAGAGGTCTGCTCACGAGATAGCGCTGTTCTCCTGCCCTCGCGGTGGGTGACAATGTGGACCCTTGGCCGTGGAGGTTTCCGGTGTCCTTGAGTGCTTCGCCCGTGCCCCGTCCGCGGCTGCTCGACGAGCTGACCGGGCGGATCCTGACCCAGATCCGTGACGAGGGGTTGCGGCCCGGTGACCGGCTGCCATCGTCACGCGAGCTGGCGTCGCGTTTCCTGGTCGCGGTGCCGACGGTGCGCGAGGCGCTGCGCCGGTTGGAGGCGACCGGCGCGGTCGAACTTCGGCACGGTTCCGGGGTCTACGTGAAGGCCGACGTGTCGCGGCTGATCATGGTCAACCCGAACCGGTTGGCTCTCGACCCTGGTGCGATCGTCGACCTGCTGGAGGCGCGGGAACTGATCGAGCCGCACCTGGCCGCTTCCGCCGCCCGTCTTGCCACCGACGCGCAGCTTGCCGAGTTGACCGTCGCGTTCTCGCGGACCACCGAGGCGCTGGCCGAAGACCAGCGGTTGCACCAGGCCAACATGGGGTTCCACCGCACGATCGGCCGGCTGGCCGGCAACCGGGCGCTGGCCCAGGTGCTGGAGTCGCTCATCGACCTGCACGACCAGGAGCAACGGCACATCCTCGACCTCTACGGCGACCGCGATCACGACCATCAGGTGCACGGCGCGATACTGGCGGCGGTGACCGGCCGGCGCCCGGAGAAGGCCCGCCGGTTGATGACCGACCACCTCCGCGACGTCCGGGTGGTGGTGAGCGCCGCGCTGAAGGTGGAAGGTGCATGACATTTCATCCCAATCTGGACCCTGAGCTTGCTGCGTTTCTTTCGGCTCTGGATGCGCCGTTCGAGGAGCTGAGCGCCCGGTCGTACGCCGAGCTGCCGGCTGCTCGCGAGCCGTGGCTGGTCGAACCCGAGGCGATGCGCGACCCCCGGGTGACGCATTCGGATGTCATGGCCGGGTCGGTGCCGGTGCGGGTGTTCCGGCCGGTCGGGTTTTCCGGACCGCTGCCTGGTTTGTTGTGGATCCACGGGGGAGGGTTGCTGGTCGGCAGCGCACGGAGCGACTCGGCCCCGGTCGGCTACACCGCTTCCTTGCCCTGCGTGACCGTTTCGGTGGACTACCGACTCGCGCCGGAGCACCCCTATCCGGCACAGGTCGACGACTGCGTTGCCGCGTTGCGCTGGTTCGCCGGCAACGCCGTCGCGCTCGGCGTCGACCCCGCGCGGATCGCGATCGGCGGCGGCAGCGCGGGTGGCGGGCTGGCCGCGGCGACCGCCTTGCGCGCCCGCGACGAGGACGGTCCGGCGCTCGCGTACCAGATGCTGGTCGCTCCGATGCTCGACGACCGAGGTGTCACCGAGTCCAGCGGCGCGTTCGACGACCCGGCGATGGGCTGGACCGCTTCGTCGAACCGCTACGCCTGGCGGGCCGTGCTCGGCGACCTGGCCGGGGGTCCGGACGTGTCGCCCTACGCGGCCCCTGCCCGGGCGACCGACCTGTCCGGCCTGCCGCCCACCTATGTCTGCGTGGGCGAACTGGAGGTGTTCCGCGACGAGTGCGTCGACTACGCCGCGCGACTGATGCGCGCGGGCGTGCCGACCGAGCTGCATGTCTTCCCCGGCGCCTTCCACGGCTGGGAGTTCTTCCCGTCGGCCGCGATCAGCCGCCGCTCGGTCGCGGAACGCACGGAAGCCCTGCGCCGGGCGCTCTACCGATCTTGAGCTTGCATACAAGTGCACTAGTGTGCCAAGGTCGGCGAATGCTGATGCCGGTACCGCGCACCCGCGGCCGGGCTTCCGACGAGGTCTACGCGGCGCTGGCCGCGGCGATCAGAGACCTGCGCCTGCCCCCGGGAGCCACGCTGTCGGAGACCGACCTGGCCGAGCAGCTGGGGGTGAGCCGCACGCCGCTGCGCGAGGCCATCGCCCGCCTGGCCGACGCCGGCCTGGTCCAGGTGGTGCCCCAGGTCGGCACCCGGGTCGCCCTGATCCGGATGCGCGACGTGGAGGAGGCCCGCTTCGTCCGCGAGAACCTGGAGACGGCGGCGTTCGCCGGCGCCTGCGGCAGCGACGACGTCTCGGCCCTGCGAGGCCAACTGGACCGCCAGCGGGCGGCGGTGCGAGCCCAAGACCTGGACGAGTTCTTCGCGGCTGACGAGGCGCTGCACGAGCAGATCTTCGTGCTGAGCGGCCACCCCGGCGCCTGGCAGGCGGTGGTCCGGATGAAGGTCCAACTCGACCGCGTCCGCCGCCTGAGCCTTCCCGACCCACGCACGCTGCGCGACCTGCTGGCCGAGCACCGTGCGATCGTCGACGCCCTGGACCGCGGCGACGTGGCCGGCGGCACCGACCTGGTCCGCGCGCACGCCCGCCGGGCGGCGGCCCAGGCCCCGGCGTTGCGACACGACCACCCCGACTACTTCACCGACTGATGCTCACCGTCGCGAACGCGGTAGACCACCTGCGGCGGAGGGGGGTCCTCACCGGCGGCGGGACCGCCACCCTGTTGACCGGCGGTGTCTCCGGCACAGTCGTGCTCGTCTACGCGGGAGACCGCCGCCTGGTCGTCAAACAGGCGCTGGACCGCCTCTCGGTGGCGACGGAGTGGCTGGCCAAACCGGAACGCCTGCTGACGGAGGCGGCCGCGCTGGCCCTGCTGCACGGCATCACCCCGGCGCACACCCCGGCACCGGTCGACGTGGACCCGGTCGACCTGGTCCTCACGATGACCGCCGCGCCCGCCGGCTGGCAGCCCTGGAAGAGCGTGCTGCTCGACGAGCCCCCGTCCGGCGCCCGCTTCGCGGGCGTGGCCCTCTCGCTCGGGCGCATCGTGTCGGCCTGGCACCGGCAGACCTCGGGCGTCCCGGAGATCGCGGAGCGTTTCGCCGACTACGAGGCGTTGGAGCAACTACGGGTGGCCCCGTTCCACCGGGTCGTGCGCGACCGGCATCCAGCGCTGGCCACCGCGATCGACGCCTGCGTCACCGACCTGACCACCGCGCGCGAGTGCCTCGTACACGGCGACTTCTCACCGAAGAACGTCCTGGTCGGTCCCGACGGTCCTGTGTGGGTCCTGGACTTCGAGGTGGCCCACGTCGGCGCCGCGGTCTTCGACCTGGCTTTCCTCCAGTGCCACCTCCTGCTCAAGGCGGCGCACCGGCCGGCGGCCGCGGCTTCCCTACGCGCGGCCGCGTCGGCCTTCCTGACCGGGTACGGCCCGGTCACCTCGCCCCGTCTGGGCTGGCACACCGCGTGCCTGTTGCTGGCCCGCGTCGACGGCAAGTCGCCGGCCACCTACCTGACCCCGGCCGAACGCGACCGGGTCCGCTCCTTGGCGGCGGACGCGCTGGCAGCACCGGTCAGCCCGGCGATCGAGGAGCTGTGGAATGCCTTCGAATGACCCGCGCCCCAGGCCTACGCGGCCGCGAACGCGGCGATCTGTCGGCGGGTTGCGCCGGTCGGGTGGGGGAGATGGCTGGATGAGCGGCGTCCAAGGGACGTGCGGGTTCGTGGTTCGGGCGGGTAGCGGCGGTCGGCGTCGGGGAGGCGGCCGGATGAGGGGCGGTTTTCGGGCGGTGGTTGAGTCGGCGGGAGCAGGCGGGTGACGCGGGTTCGGGAGGTGCGGGCCTGGGAGGCGCTCGACTCGCGTGGGCGGCCGACCGTCGCCTGTCGGGTGGTGCTCGACGGGGGAGCGGCGGCGATCGCGACCGTGCCGTCGGGTGCGTCGGCCGGGTCGCACGAAGCGGTCGAGTTGCGTGACGGCGGCACCCGCTATGGCGGCCGCGGGGTGCGCACCGCGGTGTCCCGTGTGGAGGGCGTTCTGGCGGCGGCGGTGATCGGCGTCGACGTGTCCGGTGTGGACGATGCTTTGCTCTCGGTTGACGCCCCGCCGTTCGCCACCGTCGGCGCCAACGCCGTCCTGGCCCTGTCGGTTGCCGCGGCCCGGGCCGGTGCGGCCGCGGCCGGCGTGTCGCTCGCCCGGCAGCTTGCCGGCGACGGGCCGCTGCTGCTGCCGATGCCGATGGTCAACGTCGTCTCGGGCGGGGCGCACGCGGGCAGCGCCATCGACATCCAAGACGTGTTGGTGATCCCGCATGCCGCGACCAGCTTCAGGGAGGCGATCGAGTGGGCCGCCGCCGTCCGCACGGCCAGCGCCGAACTGGCCGGCCGGCGCGGGCACGCCGCGGCTGCGCTGGTCGCTGACGAGGGCGGGCTCGGGTTGCGGTTGCCGACCAACCGGGCCGCGCTCGAGCTGGTGGTCGACGGCATCGACGCCGCCGGGCTGAGCGGGCGGGTCGGCCTGGCGCTCGACCTCGCCGCGACCGAGTTCTTCGACGGCGGTGTTTACCACCTGCGCCGCGAGGGCCGGCAGCTGTCGGCGGCCGAGCTGACCGACGAGGTCGCCGCCTGGTGCGCCGACTATCCCGTGCTCTCCGTCGAGGACCCGCTGGCCGAAGACGACTGGGCCGGCTGGGCGACGGCGACAGCCCGCCTGTCACGCGTCCAACTGGTTGGTGATGATCTTTTTGTGACCGATCCCGCCCGGTTGGCGCGCGGTGTCGCGACCGGCGTGGCCAACGCCGTGCTGGTCAAGCCCAACCAGAACGGGCTGGTCAGCGGGGCGGCGGCAGTGGTCGGGGCGGCGCGCGACGCCGGCTACCGGACGATCGTGTCGGCCCGGTCGGGCGAGACCGAAGACGCGTGGGTGGCCGATCTCGCGGTCGGCTGGCGGGCCGGGCAGATCAAGGTGGGTTCGACCCACCGGTCGGAGCGCACGGCGAAATGGAACAGGTTGCTGGAACTCGAGGCGCTGGAGGACACCACGTTCGCCGGGCCCTGGAAGGAGATGCGGTGAACAGGTTCGAGGGACGCACAGTCCTGGTGACGGGTGCGGGGTCCGGGATCGGGTTTGAGATGGCCACGCGCTTCCTCGCCGAGGGCGCCTTCGTGTACGCGGCCGACCTCGTCCCGGAAGGATGCCCGACCGGGAGCACCGCGCTCAAGGTCGACGTGACCCGAGCCGACGACGTCAGCGCGGCCGTCGAGCAGGCCGTCGCCGAGACCGGGCGGATCGACGTGCTGTGCAACAACGCCGGGCTTTCCTCGGTCACCGATCCGATCGCCTGCACCGTGGAGGAATGGGACGCGGTCTTCGCGGTCAACACCCGGGGCGTGTTCCTCGGCTGCAAATACGCGTTGCCGCACATGTTGCGGCAACGGCGCGGCGTCATCGTCAACACCGCGTCGGCCGCCGGGCTGGTCGGGCTCAAGGACCGGGCGGCCTACTGTGCCAGCAAGGGCGCGGTGATCGCGTTCACCAAGCAGGTCGCTGTGCAGTACGCGGGGACCGGGGTGCGGGCCAACTCGGTGTGCCCGGGTACCGTCGACTCGCCCTGGGTCGGCCGGCTCCTCGCGGCGACCGACGATCCCGAGGCGACCCGCGCCCAGCTCGTCGCCCGGCAGCCGATGGGCCGGCTGGCCACCCCGGGGGAGGTGGCCGCGGCGGCGCTCTACCTGGCGTCCGACGAGGCCGAGTTCGTCACCGGCACCGAGCTGGTCATCGACGGCGGCCTGGTCGCCGCCTGAACTAAGGAGAAGCGGCATGCGACTGATGCGGATCGGGCCGGCCGGCGCCGAACGTCCCGTTCTACTCGACGGGTCTGGTCAGTATTTCGACCTCGGCGGGATCACCGCCGACATCGACCCGGCGTTCTTCGCGAGCGACGGCATCGAGCGGGTGCGCGCGGCGCACGCGGCGGGTTCGCTGCCGGCGTTCGACGCGACCGGGCAGCGGATCGGTGCGCCGATCGCCCGGCCCAGCGTCGTGCTCTGCATCGGGATGAACTACGCGGCCCACGCCGCCGAGTCGGGCGCCCAGCCGCCGGAGCAGCCGGTCATGTTCTACAAGGCGCCCAACACGGTGGTCGGGCCCGACGACCAGGTGCTGATCCCGCGCGGCTCCAAGGAGACCGACTGGGAGGTGGAGCTCGCCGTGGTGATCGGCCGCCGGGCCCGCTATCTCGACTCGCCGGAAGAGGCGCTCTCCTACGTCGCGGGCTACACGATCGCCAACGACGTCTCCGAGCGCGACCTGCAGATCAAGCAGAGCGGCGGCCAGTGGTCGAAGGGCAAGAGCTGCGAGACGTTCAACCCGCTCGGCCCGTGGCTGGTCACCGCCGACGAACTGGCCGACCCCCAGGCGTTGCGGTTGCGGTCGTGGGTCAACGGCGAGCCGCGCCAGGACTCGTCCACCGCCGACATGATCTTCGACGTGGCCACCCTGATCCACCAGCTCAGCCAGCTCACCGTGCTGGAGCCGGGCGACCTGCTCAACACCGGCACGCCCCAGGGCGTCGCCCTTTCCGGCCGGTTCCCCTACCTGACCGCCGGCGACGTGGTCGAGCTCGAGATCGAGGGCCTGGGCCGCCAGCGGCAGCACGTCGGGCAGGCCTGACACACCTCCGCGAAGCGGAGCGCCCGTGCCGGCGCTCCGCTTCCACGATCTCGTAGGCCAAAGAGGGTGATCCATCACCCGTAACAGCTAGACTGGCGGCATGACCGAGCCGCGTTGGTTGAGCGACCGGGAGCAGGCCGCCTGGCGCGGCTTCCTCACCGTGCAGGAAGACGTGCGCCGGCAGATGAACCGGCACCTGCTGACCAACTTCGGCCTCTCGGTCGCCGACTACGGCGTGCTCGCCACCTTGTCCGACGCACCGGAGAACTGCCTGCGCGTCTTCGAACTGCGCGAACTCCTCCGCTGGGAGAAAACCCGGGTCACACACCAGATTTCCCGGATGGTCGAGCGGGGGTTGGTCGAGCGGCGCGCCTGTCCCGAGGAGCCCCGCGGCGCCGTGGTGGCGCTCACCGACGCCGGCCGGGCGGCCATCGTGCGGGCCGCTCCCGCACACGCGGAGTTCGTACGCCGGCTGTTCTTCGATGCCCTGAGCCCGCGCCAGGTCGACGCCCTCGCGGCCATCTCGGCCGCCGTGCTGGAGAACATCGCCGATCGTGAGGGTGATGCATCACCCACTTCGTAAGGGTGACGTGTCATCCTCGGCTGGCTAGGCTTCATTTCGCACGAAGCCCCCCAGCGCGGAAGAAGAGCCATGTCTGACCCTGTCAAGCTCGCGATCATCTACTACTCGTCGACCGGCACCGGCACCGAGATCGCCAACGAGATCGCCGCCGCGGCCGAGAAGGCCGGCGCCGAAGTACGGATCCGCAAGGCGACCGAACTCGCACCCCAGTCGGCGATCGACTCCAACCCGGTCTGGGCCGCCCACCACGCCGCCACGGCCGGCATCCCGGCGCCGACGCCCGACGACATGGACTGGGCCGACGCCGTGATCTTCGGTTCGCCCACCCGGTTCGGCAACGTCGCGGCCCAGCTCAAGCAGTTCCTCGACAGCCTGTCGCCGCTCTGGTCGCAGAACAAGCTGTCCGACAAGGTCTACAGCGGCTTCACCTCCACCGCGACCCGGCACGGCGGCCACGAGTCGACGCTGATCGCGCTCTACAACACGATCTACCACTTCGGCGGCATCGTGGTGGCACCCGGCTACACCGACGCGGTCAAGTTCGTCGACGGCAACCCGTACGGCACCTCGCACCACACCGCCGGCGGCACCGACCCGGTCGGCGACGAGACCCGCAACGCGGCCCGGCACCAGGCCGAGCGCGTCGTCCGCATCGCCGCCGCCCTCAAGGCCGGCCTCACCGCCTGACGGTCGTCACCGACCCCGGATCGCCCACCCGGGCGACGGCGACCGTCGCGACGGTGCTCGCCAACCCGAGGAACGCGCAGACCGGGCACTGCTCGCGTGCCACCGGCCTGCGCTTCCTCGGTGCCGGATCCGGCTAAAGAGCGGTGCAGGTCAGATTTGGTACGGGGCTCGGCGCAGCGCCATTGGCCTGGAACCCGAACTCGGTCGCCCCGCCGGTGGTGAGGCGCCCGTTGTAGCTGAGGTTGGTCGCCTGCGTCGCGCCGCCCGAACCGCTCAGCTGAGCGTTCCAGGAGTTGACGATCGTGGTGCCAGCCGGCATCGGCAGGCCGACCCGCCAGCCGTTGACGCCGTTGCTACCGGCGGTGACCCGCACCGCGGCCACGTACCCCGCCTGCCATGAGCTTGTCACCTGGAACACGGCGGTGCACCCACCCGGCCCGGGCGGCGGGCTCGTCGGCGGCGTGGTGGGCGGCGGCGTGGTCGGGGGCGGGTTCGTCGGGCCGCCGCCGTTGAGGCCGAAGAACGCGATCGCGGCGGACGCCTGCACCGGCAGGTTGTGCGAGGTGTTGGCCATGCTGGTCGCTTCGACCAGGACCTGACCGGAACCGTTGGCGTAGCGGGTGCGGGTCCACCCCGATTGCGGAGTGTCGGTCGACGTCGGGGATTGGCTCAGACCATGCACATTGGTCCATTGTTTGATCGCTTCACCGAAGTTGACGTACGACAGCGTCTCGTCGTTGGTTCCGTGCCAGAGCTGCACCCTAGGTCGCGGGCCGGTGTACCCGGGGTAGGCGTTGCGCACCAGATCGCCCCACTGCTGGGCGGTGCGGGTGAGCTGGCCCTGCGCGCACTGGCTGTTCCACTTGCCCGGCCCGGCGAAGCAGCCGAACGGCACCCCGGCGAAGGCGGAGCCGGCCCGGAAGACGTCCGGGTAGGCACCGAGCAGCACGTTGGTCATCATCGCGCCCGAGGACACACCGGTGACGAACGTGCGGTTCGGGTCGGCGTTGAAGTTCTGCTGCACGTAGCGCGTCATCGAGACGATGCTCAGCGAGTCGCTGCCACCGTTGTGGGTGAGGGTGGCATTGGAGGCGACGTCGAAACAGCCGTCGCTCGCGGTCACCGATGGATAGACGACGATGAAACCGTATTGGTCGGCCAGCCGGGCGAATTCGGTTCCACTGTAGAAGGCGGGCCCGCTGCCGCTGCAGTAGTGCACGGCGACCAGCAACCCCGGCCGGGCGGCGACGTTGTTGGGGACGTAGAGATACATCCGGAGGTTGCCGGGATTGGTGCCGAAGTTGGTGACCTCGGTCAACGAGGCGGCCTGCGCCGGCGACGCGACCAGCACGGTGGCCGCGACAACCACGGCGGCGATCACCGCCCACACTGCATGTAGTGCTTTGGGAAGCCTCACGAGCTCTCGCTCCTCATCCTGACGCGGGCGATCAACCCGCAGTGACGAGAAACGGCCGTTGCCCTCGACCGCCGATGACGGCTCCCGACCGCAGACTAGGCCGCCACCGGCCCGCCGGCACGAGTTTTCGAAACCCGCGACAACGGGCGCGCCCGGGACCGCGTCAGGTTTGATCGTTGCCCGCGGCCTGGGTCGGCAGGCGACGATCCGGGACCGCCGTCACGTAGACGGCCCGACCCTGTTGGCCGACGACCAGGCCCTGTGTGCGGAGCACGATCATGGCGCTGCCGATCGTCTGGCGGCTGACCTGGTAGGTCTGGCACATCTCCCGGCAGGTTGGCAGCGTCGCGCCGGGGGCCAGGTCGCCGCTGATGATCCGGCCGCGAATGTCGTCGACGATGTCCAGGTAACTCGGCCGCCGCGTGACCATCAGATCCTCCACTAACCAGTGGTTACAATGGCTACTATTGCTGTAACGGTGGCAACCGTCAAGGCCAAGTTTCGGGGACTCGCCTACCGTGTGGGGATGCGCCTTCAGGTGGGTTGCGCGATGTGGACGCTCAAGGCGTGGCACGGGCGGTTCCAGCCCGCCCAGACCGACGAGCGGCTCCGGCATTACGCCGGATGGTGTGACGCCGTCGAGGGGAACACCACGTTCTACG
The DNA here is from genome assembly GCF_040676615.1 of Asanoa sp. NPDC049573. Classification (NCBI taxonomy): domain Bacteria; kingdom Bacillati; phylum Actinomycetota; class Actinomycetes; order Micromonosporales; family Micromonosporaceae; genus Asanoa; species Asanoa sp. NPDC049573. The sequence continues at coordinate 60,653 of NZ_JBFAPI010000019.1, read as the reverse complement.
CGACGCCGGCACGGGAGACCGTCGCGGGCTGGGCGCGCCAGACCAGCCCGGGATTTCGATTTGTCCTCAAGATGCCCAAGGTGATCACCCACGAGCGCCGCCTGGTCGACACCGACGAACCGCTCAGTGCGTTCCTCCACGCGATCGAGCCGCTCGGGCCGCGCGCCCACGCCCTCTGGGTCCAGCTCCCGGGCTCCTTCACGCCCGACGACGTCGGCACCCTCGCCAGGTTCCTGCGCAGACCTCCCTCCGACTACCGGTACGCCGTGGAGGTCCGCCACCCGGCCTTCTTCCACGACCCGCGGCGACTCGAACACGCCCTCAACGGCGCCGAGTGGATCCCGTTCGACACCACCGCGTTCTTCGCGAAGCCACCGACCAGCGCGGCCGAGCGGGAGGCCTGGACCAAGAAACCCCGCATGCCACTGCGTACGAGGGCGCTCACCGACCAGCCGATCGTCCGCTACCTCGGCCGCGACGACACCGCCGCCACCGTCGAGGGTTGGCAGCGGTGGGTCGAGATCACCGCCGGCTGGCTGCGGGAGGGGCGCTCACCGACCGTGTTCATCCATACGCCCGACAACGCCGACGCGCCCGCGTTGGCGCGCCGGTTCCACGACGAAGTGCGACGCCGGGTGCCGGAGCTGGATAGCCTGCCCGAACCCGTACCCGTCGAAGCGCCGTTGACCCTCTTCGATGTGGGATAGCGCAGGCAGCGGTCACGCGCCGGGTGCGCGGAAGTCGACCGCGGCCTGAGCCGCCCCGTCGACCTCCTCGGCCGTCAGCAGGACCACGGTCTTGGTGTCGACGGCGCCGCTGGCTCCGACGACGAGCGACAGCGCGGCCGCCGCCCTGTTGTCGGGCAACTCGCAGATGATGTAGGCGTCTCGGTCGCCGAAGCTGTAATACATCGCCTCCAGCCGCCCGCCGACGCTTTCCGCCGCCTTCCGTGCGGCGTCGACCCGGCCGCTCCCGCCGTCTTTGAGGAGCCCACGAAGGCCATCGGCGGTGTACGCGGCGGTGAAAAGGAATTTCGCCATACCGCGCCACCTTCCCCCGGATCGGCCATTCAACCACCCGTCGTCCGCCGAAAGTCGCGAGCAAAAACTGTTATTCCCGCCGTACGGCCAAAGCGCGTTTAGGAGATTCTTAAGACCATAGGACCAAGCGTGACGACGTGCCTAGGCTGCGGTCCGTGTCGTACACCGAGATGCCCGTGCCCGAAACGCGGACAAAGCGGGGTGGTGCCGTCCGTTGGGGCAGTCTGGCCGTCGCGGCGGTGGCGGTCGCAACGATGGCGATACACCTGACCGGCGCCGAGCCCGCGTCGACGCAGAACGCCGCCAACGCGCTGACCGCACCCTTGACGGCGGCGGCTGGCAGGGCCGCCGGCACCTCGCCCACGCCGACCCCGACCGGTGGCCGGCCCGCCGCCTCGACCTCGGCGAAGCCCCCGGCCACCCCGAAAGGGGGCTGGATCCCGGTCGACAAGGCCGCCTGGCACGCGCAGGTGGCGGCCTACCAGGCCCGCAAGGTCGACCCTGTGCCGGCCGGCGTGGCCACCATCGCCGAGTTCCGGGCCGACTGCACCTACAGCCACCGCCTCGCGGACGACCCGATCGTGCTGCCGGGGCTGGCCGGTGCGTCGCACATGCACTCGTTCTTCGGCAACAAGGCGGTCGACGCCGACACCACGGCCGGCGACCTGACCAGGTTCACCGCCACGACCTGCAAGCCGGTGCTGGACCACTCGTCCTACTGGGTGCCGACGCTCTACGACGCCGCCACCAAGAAGCCGGTCGAGCCCACCGGCTTCCGGGTCTACTACCGCTCGATCCGCACCAACTCGACCGGGATGATGCCGATCCCCACCGGGCTACGCATGATCGCCGGAGACGCGAAGAAGAAGGTGCCGACACCGCGCGGCGCGCGGGGCCATTTCTACTGCGCCTTCTACGGCCCCGGAAACCTCGACGGCGTGGCCCGCAGCAGCAACGGCAACTGGCCGATCTGCGACCCCGACAGCTACGCGACGCTGCACTACATGCTGCAATACCCGGACTGCTGGGACGGCGAGCACCTGGACAGCCCGGACCACAAAAAGCACGTGGCATACGGGACCGACAAGGGCTGCCCGGCCGACCACCCGGTGCGCATTCCGTCCCTGACGTTCGATATCCAGTACGGCGTGAAGGGAACCACGCAGGGCTACTACCTGTCGTCCGACCCGACCGGCCGCACCGCGTCCTCGATGCACGGCGACGCTTTCCTGATGTGGGACGCCGACGCGATGAACAAGCGCACCAAGAACTGTGTCCTGCGGCGCCGCCAGTGCGACAACGACGGCTACGAGCACTGACTCCCACGTCTTCACCGCCAGTCGAAGGGTCCAGACATGGGGACGGCTTCGCGGCGCGTGGCGTTCCTCATCGCCATGGCACTCCTGCCGACCATCGCCGGGTGCACGCCCGAGGCGTCGCCCGCGCCGGAAGTGGTTCCCGCTGCCACCACCAACTTCGGCGGTACCGACCTGGCCTGGATCGAGATCAGCATCGCGATGAACGATCAGGTCCTGCCGTTGCTGGCCCTCGTGTCGACCCGCGGCGACGACGCGGCCCTGACCAAGCTGAGCGCCGACGTCGAAGCCACCGCCACGGCCGAGCTGTCCACTTTGCACAGCCTGCACGACCAGGCCGGGCTGCCGGCGGAGAACCCCCACGAGGGCATGCCGATGCCCGGCCTGGTGCCCCCCGAGGAGGTGACCCGGGTGGCCGGCCTCTCCGGTCCGTCCTTCGACCGGGCGGTCATCGAGCAGCTCGAGGGCTATCTCGAGCAGAGCCACCGGCTGGCTGAGCAGGAACTTACGTCAGGCACCGACCCCCAAACCCGTGACCTCGCGACCCGCACCGCGACCGCCCGTGCCACCGCACTACGGCAACTGACCGCCTAACGCCGTCCCGGGGTGGGTCCGGCCCGGACCGATCCATCTAGCCGGGCAGGCCGAGCAATCGGGCGGCGTTGCCCGCGTAAACCTGGGTCAGCACGTCCTCCGGCAGGCCGACCGCGGAGATGTCCCAGCGCCCCTGGGGCGGCACGCGCGAACCCGGGGCGTACTCGAAACACTCGTCCTCGGTTTCCAGGAAGCGCCAATACACCTCGTAGGCCTCGCGGGTCGGTGGGAAGGCGTCCGTGCCGAACAGGACGCGGTCCGGGTGGGCGAGGACCAGGCGCCGGGTGGCCCGGGGCTGCCGGCCCAACTCGGCCAACCGGCCGCCGAGGTCGACGTGGAAGTTGGGGTAGCGGGTGAGCATGCCGTCGACCCAGGCCAGGTCTTCGGCGGCGCAGCCGACGTGCGCCCCGACGAACGTGGTGCCGGGTGCGCCCGCCACCACGGTCTCCAGCGCCGCCATCAGGCGGTCGAAGGTGGGATAGCCCGGGGCACCGAACCACCAGTCGGGATTCTCGGACAGTTCCTCGAACCGTTCGTTCGTGGCGTCGAGCGGGCCGAAGAACGCGATCGGGTCCGCGGTGTGGATGAGTACCGGCAGGCCCAACTCGCCGGCCGCCGCGAAGACGTCGGCCAGGCGCGGGTCGTCGGGTAGGACGAGAGCGCCGTTCGCGTCGGTCACCGTCAGGCCGAGGTCCTTCCAGACCTTCACACCGCGGGCGCCGGCATCGCGTGCGCGGCGCAGACTCGCGATCAGCGCGGCGGTCGGGTCCGGACCCCGCAACAGCGACCAGTCGAGGTGGCAGAAGGTCAGGAAGCGGTCGGGGTACGCCCGGTCCAGCCGCGCGATGTTGGCGTCCAGTTCGGCATCCCAACGGCCGTCGAGGTTGACGATGGTGCGCACGTTGACCTCGTCCATCAGGTCGATGAGCGCGGGGACGTGGTCGACCATCCAGTCGCCGTCGCCGAGCCACCGGCCGAGGTGGTTGTGCACGTCGACGGCCGGCGCCGACGCGCGGGGCACGTGGGTCAGGGGCCGGCGGATGGCCGGGACCGGGGTGTAATCCGTCAGTTCCATGCGCTTCTCGCTTCCGAGAGGGTTGGCTGTGCATCCGTGCCGCCTGCGGCCCGGGTCGACAAGGCGCCGCAGGCCGCCGCGAGCCGCAGGCTGGATTCGAGGTCGGCGCCGCCCAGGCGCCCGGCCAGAAAGCCGGCGTTGAAGCTGTCGCCCGCCCCGACCGTGTCGACCGGCGTCGCCGAGACACCGGGTGCGACCATCGGGCCGTCGGCGCTCCACGCCAGCGCTCCGAGAGCGCCGCGCTTGACCACGACGATCCCGGCCGACCTACCGGCCAGCGCACGCGCCGCCGCCACCACCGCGTCGCGGCCGGAACCGTCCATCGAACGCGCCGCCGCAACCGCGTCGTCGCCGGAACGGGCCAGCGAAGGCGCGGCAACCGCGTCGTCGCCGGAACGGGCCAGCGAAGGCGCGGCAACCGCGTCGTCGCCGGAACGGGCCAGCGAAGGCGCGGCAACCGCGTCGTCGCCGGA
>NZ_JBFAPI010000019.1:0-56060 GCF_040676615.1 Asanoa sp. NPDC049573 | reverse complement strand
CCGGAACGGGCCAGCGAAGGCGCCGCAACCGCGTCGTCGCCGGAACGGGCCAGCGCACGCGCGGCCGCCACCGCTTTGTCGGCAGAACCGGCCGACCAACCTGGAGCTGCCGCCACGTCGTCGCCGGGACCGGCCAGTGAAGGCGCCGCCGCGTCGTGGCCAGAACCGCGCAGCGAACGTGCCAACGCCAGCGCCTCCGCCTCATTCGGCAGGAAGATGTCCGTCTGCGCCAGGGCGGCCACGACGCCGCCGGCCCAACGGCCTGACGGATCGTCGTTGGTGTCCAGCGACGTCGTCCCGCCGGCGGCCCGCACGGAGGCGAACCACGAAGGCAGGCCGGCCGCGAGCCGGGGCTGCAGGAAATAGGAGCTGACGTGGACATGCCGCGCCGACGCGACCAGCGCCGGGTCTACGTCGTCGACGCCGAGGAGCGGCAGGCAACCTGGTGCGGTGAGGATCGCCCGGTCACCGCCGTCGGCGGTCAGCACCACGGTCAACGCCGTTGCCGCAACCGGGTCGACGACACAACCCGTGACGTCGACGCCCCGCGCGCGCAGCGCGTCCAGGCAGAACCGGCCGGCGGCGTCGTCGCCGACCCGGCCGACGAAGGCCGTCCGCAGCCCGAGCCGCGCGGCCCCGCAGGCCGTGATCGCGGCCGAGCCGCCGAGGGTCAGCTCGCCCGCGGAGACGAGCTGTTCGCGCTGCCCGTAACCCAGCGACGACGGTACGCCGGCGAGCACCACGTCGGGGTTCGCGTCCCCGACCACAAGCAGATCGATCATGCTCGCAGGCTAGCCGGCAGCAGGTCGCCGTGCGCCGACGCTGTCGCAAGACGTGCGGGGTCGATGTCATGCAGCACGATCCGCACACCGGCCAACTCGGGATATCCGAGCAGGTCGGTGAGCAACTCGCGGGCGAACACGACGCTGCCCGCGCCGAGGAAGACGATGGTTCTCACACAGAACTCCTTGAAAACACGCGGGCAGCGCCGTGCCGGTTACTGGAAGGTGATGTGGTCGATGGTGATGGTCGAGTTGCCGCCGTACCAGAAGCCCATGGCGAGCTGTGACGGCGAGTTGCGGTTGATTCCGTTGGCGGTCATCGGGATGCGGATGTCCTGATAGCTGGTGGTGATGACGGGATGCGCGCCGCCGTCCAAGGTGAAGTCGCCGAATACCTTGGTGCTGCCGCCGAGCCCGAGGTTGAAATGGCTCTGCTCGCCGCCGGCGAGACCTTTCACCCGCACGACCAGATAGGTGTACGCGGACAGGTCGACGCCGACGTCGGAGCCGAACCAGCCGCAGTTGTTGTAGCGCAGGCTCAACGCCCCGCCGGTCACGACGCCGGAGCCGCCGCCGTCGAGGAAGCAGTTGGCCCCGGTCCATTTGCCGAGATCATTCTGAGACGACGACGGGTACGCCGGTGTGCCGTCGAAGTTGTCGAGCACGAGACCCGTCGGCGGTGGGGCCGTCGCGTCGGTGGTGACCGTGACGGTGTTGCTGGCCGCCGACCGGTTCCCGGCCGCGTCCCGGGCCTTGACCGTGTAGCTGTAGGCGGTCGAGGCCGTGCGACCCGTATCGGTGAACGACGTGCCGGTCGGTGATCCGATCAGCGTCGCACCGCGGAACACCTCGTAGCCGGTCACGCCGACGTTGTCGGTGGATCCGGTCCAGGACAGCGAGACCGTGGTGCCGGTCTTGCCCGGTGACGACAACGTCGGCGTGCTCGGCGCCGTGCAGTCACCCGAACATCCCGAGGTCGTCCCGGAAACAACCGACGACGGCCCGGACACATTGCCCGCGGCGTCCCGAGCACGGACCGTGTATTGGTAGGTCTGCCCCGGCGACCGCCCCGTGTCGGTGAACGACGTGGCCGTGGGCGAGCCCACCAACACACCGTCGCGGAACACCTGGTAGCCGGTGACACCCACGTTGTCGGTGGATGCCGACCACGACAGCGAGACGCTCGTGTTGGTCACACCCGAGACCGTCAGGCCCGACGGCACCGACGGCGCCGCACAGTCACCGGTGCAGGTGCCGACGCTGACCGAGGTCGACAGCACGTTGTAGCCCTTGGTCGCATCCCACGTCCCGGTGTTGGCCAGCCGCACGGAGTATTCCGGCCGGCTCTGCAACCCGGAAGCCGGATCCGGCAACCACAACGCCAGCTTGTAGGTGCCGGCGACCGCGCCGCCCGGCACGGTGACGCTCGAGGTGAGCGTGCTCGCACCGGCCAGCCAGTTGCGCGGGTCGACCCCGCTGAGCGGCAGGTTGTAGCGGTTGGTGCCGTTGTCCAGCACCAGATAGGCGGGCCGCGACCTGATCAGGCCCGACCAGCCGTCGTTGTTGAGGTGCGCGGTCAACGCCAGGCTGCTACCGGGCGCGACGGTGGTGGGGAACGTCGCGTCCAGCAACCGGAGCCGATACCCCAGCTTGCGTTTGATCCGGGTGAAACAGGTCTCGGCGGGGTCGTTCCCGCTGGCGGCCAGGTTGGCCGCTTTCCACTTGTCGGTGTTGACCGCCGCATAGTCTTCGTTGATCTCGGTGAAGTTGAGCTTCTGCATCTCGGTCTGCGCGTTGACGCACGCCGCGTCGTTGTAGCCGTCGGCGCCACACGTCTCGCCGCCGACCATCTTGTTCTGCCCGGTCGAGGTGGCCAGGTCGTACATCCACTGCTTCTTCTGCTCGATGTAGTACCAGCCCATCCAGGACGGGTTGTCGTAGGTGCCCATGTCGTTGTAGTCGGCCAGGAAACAGTCGTTGTGGAAGCCGATCCGGTCTTCCTGCGCCTGCGTCAGGTCGCACCCACCGGGCACGACGCACGAGGTCGGGTCGGTGACCTCCTTGATGTAGATCGGGTAGCGCATCACGATCGGCATGCTGGCCGGCGTGGTGTCGGCGATCTTCTTGACGATGCGATAGCGCGCCGGTGCCTCCTCGACCGACGACGGGTTGGTCAGGCCGCCGGTGTGCCACTCGCCCCAGGCACCGAGGTATCCGGTCTCCAGGTGTAGCACCACGTCGGCGTTGGCGGTGATGACGGCGTCGAGTTGCGCGATGTGCGCGAGGATCTGCGCCTCGTCGACACTGACATAACCATCCCAGGTGTACGCCGGCCGCAGCACGATCTTCATGCCCGCGGCCCGCACCGCCGCCAGCCCGGAGGCCAGGTTGTCGAGCAGCGCCTGCGGCAACGGCTGGGTCTTGTATTTGTCGAGATGGACGTAGCTGTGCAGCAGGGTGTTGCCGTTCGTCTTCGCCCGGGCGAAGGTCCGGTCGAGCAGGTCCGGGTTGAAGCCGGGAATGGTGGCGGCGTTGACATAGTCGTTGACCGCCGGATCGTTGATGATCTCGTAGCGGTTGTGGTAGCCGCGTTCCGGATTGGCGAACGCGGTGCCGAGATCGGCGCCGTAGCTGACGGTGGCGGCCTGGGCCGGTGCGGCGACCGCCACCGCGGCGACGCCGGCGAGCAGCGTCGTCACGGTGAGCAGCCGCAGGGTTCGAGCAAGCATCGTGATGCCTTCCCCTACTGGAAGGTGATGTGGTCGATGGTGATGGTCGAGTTGCCGCCGTACCAGAAGCCCATGGCGAGCTGCGACGGCGAGTTGCGGTTGATTCCGTTGGCGGTCATCGGAATGCGGATGTCCTGATAGGCGGTGGTGATGACCGGGTGGCCGCCACCGTCCAAGGTGAAGTCGCCGAATACCTTGGTGGTGCCGCCGAGCCCGAGGTTGAAATGGCTCTGCTCGCCGCCGGCGAGACCTTTCACCCGCACGACCAGATAGGTGTACGCGGACAGGTCGACGCCGACGTCGGAGCCGAACCAGCCGCAGTTGTTGTAGCGCAGGCTCAACGCCCCGCCGGTCACGACGCCGGAGCCGCCGCCGTCGAGGAAGCAGTTGGCCCCGGTCCATTTGCCGAGATCATTCTGAGCCGACGACGGGTACGCCGGTGTGCCGTCGAAGTTGTCGAGCACCAGACCCGTCGGTGGCGGCGTTCCCGCGTTCGTCGTCACCGTGACCGTGTTGCTGGCCGCCGACCGGTTCCCGGCCGCGTCCCGGGCCTTGACCGTGTAGCTGTAGGCCGTCGACGCGGTCAGCCCGCTGTCGGTGAACGATGTCCCGGTCGGCGAACCGACCAATGTTCCGCCGCGGAAAACCTCGTATCCGGTGACACCGACGTTGTCGGTGGATCCGGTCCAGGACAGCGAGACCGTGGTGTCGGTCTTGCCCGGTGACGACAACGTCGGCGTGCTCGGCGCCGTGCAGTCACCCGCACACCCGCTCGTGGTCCCGGGAACGGCCGTCGACGCTCCGGAGATGTTGCCCGCGGCATCCCTCGCCCGCACGGTGTATTGATAGGTCTGTCCGGGCGAACGTCCCGTGTCGGTGAACGTCGTCCCGGTCGGCGAACCGGCCAGCACGCCGTCGCGGAACACCTGGTAGCCCGTCACACCGACGTTGTCGGTGGCCGCCGACCACGACAGCGAAACGCTCGTGTTGGTCACGCCGGTGACCGCCAGCCCCGACGGCACCGAAGGGGCGGCGCAGTCGCCCGTACACGAGCCGGTGCTCATGCTTCCGAGGTTGACCCAGCCGTCGGTGCCCTGGTTGGCGTTGGCGAACGAGAGCGGAAGAGCCGGCCGCCACTGGTCGATGATCCAGTCGGTCAGCCGGCTGGCGGCGGGCCGGGCCCGCAGAACCGCCGGGGTGACCGTCTCCAGCGGGTTGCGCACCTTCAACACGAGACTGTAGGAACCGGCGGGCACGCCCGCGGTGCTGAGGCTCGCGGAGAAGTTGACCGGGCGGCCGAAGTCGAGGTATGTCGGGTCGGCGCCGACACCCCAGTCGGGGAACGCCCGGATCTTCAGCGGCTGCACCTGCCGCAGATCCCAGTTGGTGTCCCAGGTCTTCACGATCGCGCCGGACGCGTCGCGCAGGCCGATGACGGTCGTCCACGGGTAGTAGAACGGCGCGACACCGTTGTTCTGCATGGTGACGCCGACCTTGAACGTACCCGAAGCCGTGCTGTTGAAGTTGGCCTGCGGGATGTGCAGGTTGTAGCCCATCTTCCGGACACCCGCGGCGACCTTCGGGTCGGTCGCGCTGTAGCCGCCGGCGCCGGTCTGGTTGATCATCCAGGAGATGTGGGTCAGTTCGGTCGCGGCCAGCACGTCGTCGACCTGCCCGCCACCGGCGGGCCAGTTGGCGTAGAGGCTGCCCTGGATCTCGGGGCGGGCCTCGCCGCCGATCGAGTTCGTCACCCACCGGTTCTCGGTGCCGGTGTTGAGCTGCAACTGGAGGAACGCGTCGTCCCAGCCGCCCATCGATACCGGCAGCGTCATGCCCTTGAGGGCGTTGCCGCGCCACTCCTTGTAGGGCCAGGAGTCGTCGTGGAAGCCGATGTTGGCGTTCTCGGTGCCGGCCAACGGATAGCGTGTCTCGATCTGGATGTTGTCGAACGCGCTGTCGAACGCGCCCATGATGGTGCGGATGGTGGTGTCGGTCGGCATCAGGTTCGGATATCCGTCGGCCGTGTCGCGGTCGTAGGGCCAGGTGTGCCACTCGCCCCAGAGCCCGACCAGGCCCATCGTCATGAAGCCGATGCGGGGGTCGGCGGTGCCGCCGGGGCCGGCGTGGTCGTAGCGCGCGGCGAACGCGTTGATGAAGCTGACCAGCGCGGCGACCACGTCGGGGTCGTCGTAGTCGGGGCTGACCGTGCCCCAGAAACCGTTGGTCCGCAACGCCATCTTGCCGTTGAGGCAGGGCGGGATGCCGTTGCCGGGGTGGGTGCCGCTGCCGCCGGGATACTCGAGGTAGAACCGGAAGGCGACCTGGCGCCCCCAGACGGCGGCCTCGTCGAGCGCCTTCTCGAAGACACTCCAGTCGAAGACCGAGCAACTGCTGGGGTCTTTCATCACCTCGTTGAGCGCGAAGTAGCTCCAGGTGAGCCCACCGGGGTATTTCGTGGACAGGTTGTCGCCGGGGAAGTAGTAGGGCGCGAAGCCCTTGAGGGGCTGCCCGACGGGCGCGTCGGCGTAGGCGTAGGTGTGGGTGGCCAGGCTGGTGTCCGGGCCGGGACCGGCCGGCGGGCGGGACGGTGGGCCCGCCGGCGCGGCGACCGCGGAGCTCGACACCAGCACCAGGGCCAACGCCGCGGCGGTGGTGGCGAGCAGCTTTCGGATGGATGGCATGAACCGTGTTCCCTTCGGGACGGGGGCAGGAACAGGTGCGGGTGCCGTCAGCGGATGGTGACGGCGCCGAGGTGCAGCCAGCCGGATTGGTTGTCCTGGCTGGTGTTGGCGAACCGCAACGGGATGCCGTTGGGCAGCGGGTTGGCCACGCGCATGACGATGCCGTAGCGGCCGGCGCGCAGGCCGTGTGTGTCGATCCGGGTCGACAGCGTCGCGGGGTCTTGGCCGGGCTGGATGCCGGTCATGGCCCAGGGCGTCTTCCATCGCTTGACGATCCGGCCCTGGCTGTCGACGGCGGCGAGTTCGGCCCGCCAGTCGTAGTAGAACGGCGCGGCGCCGCGGTTGGCCACCCGCACCGACACCCAGTCGCGGGCGAGCGCGGCCTCGGTGACGGTCAGCTCGTAACCCAGCGACTTCGACGCCGCCAGCGCCCGGAAGTAGTTGTCACCGGTGTAGCCCGCGCCGGCGAACGCGGCATGGTTGATCAGCCACGAGGCGTGCGTCTGGGCGACCGACTCGGCGAAGTCCTGGTACTGGCCGCAGCTGACCGGCTGGTCCCACAGGCAGGACTGGATCTCCGGGCGCAGCTCGCCGCCGATGGGCTCCTGGCGCCACTTCTCGGTCGTACCCTCGTCGATCATCCGCTGCACGAAGTGCCAGGACTGGCCCGGCAGTGTCTCGAAGGCGAACGAGTCGTCGTGGTAGCCGATGTCGAGGTTCTTGTTGTCCTGGCTCGGATAGCGGGCCAGCAGCCTGGTCTTGTCGAACGCGCGCTCGTAACGGCCGAGGACGTCGACGAGCACGTCGTTGGCTGGCATCCAGTTCTCCGGCTGGGTATAGCCGTCGTAGGGCCAGGTGTGCCACTCGCCCCAGAAGCCGATCAGGCCGAGCGTGATGAACCCGATTCGCGGGTCACCGTCGTAGCGCCGGCCGAGGGCGGTGATGAACGTGTCCAGCGCGGAGACCAGGCGCGGGTCGTCGTAGTCGGGCGAGACGCTGACGCCGTTGTTGCCGTTCTCGGCGTACTGGTGTGTGACCAGGCCCTGGTCGAGCAGGTACTGCGGCACGCCGCTCGGCTTGCCCGGATAGTCCAGGTAGAAGCGGAAAACGGCCTGGTGCCCGCGGCTCGCGATGTCGTTGAGCTGGCGCTCCAGTGCGTCCCAGCGGAACTGGTGCGGGCCGGTCATCACGTCACGCAGCGGCAGATAGAACCATTCCATGCTGTACGGGAAGGTCTGGTAGCTGCCGGCGTACGGCATGAAGCCCTTGAGGGGGTTGTCCGCGGGCGCCGAAGCGTAGGTCAGTGGGGTCCACTGCGGACCGCTCGGGGGCTCGGCGGCGGCGGGCGTGCCCACGGCGACCGCGAGCGTCGTCAGCAGGGCGATGACGCGGAGCGCTCTTTTCAAGATCATGGGGTGGTCGTCTCCCTCGGCATTAACGACGTAATACGAAGAGGTGTTGACAAAATTTCGAAGGTCTACATCATTATTCGGGAACGGGTCGGCTGGCAAGAGCCGAGCCGGACAAAGATCAGAGGCGATCGATGAGTGTGACGAAACGACGCGACGACCGCCGCGCGGCCTGGTTCTTCCTGGCGCCGGTGCTGGTGGGCTTCGTCGTCTTCTACGGCTATCCGGCCGTGCGCGGTGCCTGGTACTCGGTCACGGACTACACGATGCTCAACACGCCCTCGTTCGTGGGCGCCGACAACTACACCGAGCTGGCGCACGACGGTGAGTTCTGGCATTCGCTGCTGGTCACCGTCTGGTACGTGATCCTCAACATCGGATCGCAGACCATCCTGGCCCTGGGCATCGCGGCGCTGATGCACCGGCTGACCCGGTCGACCGTGCTGCGGGCCACGCTGCTGCTGCCCTGGCTGGTTCCCAACGTGACAGTCGGCCTGTTGTGGACCTGGCTGCTCGACACCAACCTCGGGTTCGTCAACCACCTGCTCACGTCGCTCGACATCGGCCCGATCGGGTTCCTCACCGACGACACCTGGGCCATGCCGTCGATCGCGGCCATCAACACGTGGGCCTACACCGGCTACACGGCGCTGCTGCTCTACGCCGGGATGCTCCAGGTGCCGCAGTACCTCTACGAGAGTGCGGCGATCGACGGCGCCAACGAGTGGCGGATGTTCCGCCGGATCACCCTGCCGCTGCTGCGACCGGTCCTGGCGCTGGTGCTGGTGGTCTCGCTGATCGGGTCGTTCCAGATCTTCGACACCATCGCGGTCACCACGTTCGGCGGTCCGGTCAACGCGACGCGGGTCATCTACTACTTCATCTACGAACAGGCGTTCCGGTACTTCCACATGGGCTATGCCGCGGCTGCGGCGATCTGCCTGGCGCTGATCCTCGGCGTGCTCACCGCGATCCAGATGCGCCTGCTGCGCGCGTCCCGCTCGGACCTGGCGTAGGGGGACTGACGCATGCGCAGGAAGAACTTCAGTGCCAGCAGGGCATTCGCGTGGGTGGTCATGATCGTGTTCCTGGTGGTGACGGTCTTCCCGTTCTGGTGGATGATCCGCACCGCGCTGACCCCGGCCGCCGACCTCTACACCGACAACGCCACCCTGCTACCGCACGACCCGACGTTCATCAACTTCACACGGGTGCTCGGCCTGACCACGGAGGCGCAGGCGCGTGCCGCCGGCGGCTCGGGCGCGCACATCAACTTCGCCCGCTACCTGCTCAACTCGGCGATCTACTGTGGATTGATCGCCGGCTTCCAGACGCTGTTCTGCGCGATGGCCGGCTACGCCTTCGCCCGGCTGCGCTTCCCGGGCCGCGACACGGTCTTCGCGATCCTGATCGCCGCGCTGATGGTGCCGCCGATCTTCACGCTGCTGCCCAACTTCATCCTGGTCAAGGATCTCGGTCTGATCAACACGATGGGCGGCATGGTCGCGCCGACGATCCTGATGACGCCGTTCGCGGTGTTCTTCCTCCGCCAGTTCTTCCTGTCGCTGCCGCGCGACGTGGAGGAGGCGGCGATCCTCGACGGCAACGGCCCGTGGGGCATCTTCTGGCGCATCGCGCTGCCGATGAGCCGCGGCCCGCTGATCACCATCGGGCTCACCACGATCGTGTGGGCCTGGAAGGACTTCCTCTGGCCACTGCTGGTCGGTCGCGGCGAAGAGAACCGGCTCGTCACCGTCGCGCTCGGCGTGTTCCGCCAGCAGTCACCCAACACCGCACCGGACTGGACCGGGCTGATGGCGGCTTCCACGCTGTCGGTCCTGCCGGTCCTGATCCTGCTCGTCGTCATGGGCAAGCGGCTGGTCCAGTCGCTGAACTTCACCGGAAGCAAGTGACCCACCCGCAGAGAAGAGGATGAAATGATCCGGAGATCACGTGCCGGCGCCATGTTCCTGTCGCTGGTCGTCGTGGCCGGGCTCGCCGCCGCCTGCTCCAAGTCGTCGGGCGACGACGCCGGTGGTGAGGCCGTCACCCTGAACTACTGGCTCTGGGACGACAACCAGAAGGCGTCCTACCAGGCCTGCGCCGACGCGTTCCACGCCGACAACCCCAACATCACCGTGAAGATCACGCAGTCGGCCTGGGACCAGTACTGGCAGAACCTGACCACCCAGGTGGCCGCCGGCCAGGCGCCCGACGTGTGGACCAACCAGGGCTCCTACTACCCGCAGTTCGTCACCTCGGGTCAGATCCTCGACCTACAGCCGTTCGTCGACGCCGACAAGGTCGACCTCTCGCAATACCAGGCGGGCCTGGCCGACCTGTTCACCAAGGACGGCAAGCGCTACGGGCTGCCGAAGGACTGGGACACCATGGCGGTGGTCTACAACACCGACCACCTCAAGGCGCAGGGCATCGACGCCGCCAGCCTGAAAGACCTGACCTGGAACCCCACCGACGGCGGCACCTTCGAGCAGGTCATCGCCAAGGCCACCGTCGACACCGCCGGCCACAATGGACTCGACCCGGCGTTCGACAAGACCAAGGTGAAGACGTTCGGCTTCCTCCCCGAGTTCAAGGACGGTTCGCAGGGCCAGAACGGCTGGGGCAACTTCGCCGCGATGCTCGGCTTCACCTACCTCGACAAGAACCCGTGGGGCACCCAGTACAAGTACGACGACCCGCGGCTCGCGCAGGTCATCGACTGGTACAAGAGCCTGATCGAGAAGGGCTACAGCCCGCGGCTCGACAAGGCCTCGACGCTGGCCAACGACGCGCTGCTCAACGCCGGCAAGGGCGCCATGACCATCACCGGCTCCTGGATGATCAACAGCTACCTCGGCGACACCGCGAAGCTGAAGTTCGCGTTCGCGCCGCTGCCGGCCGGTCCGCAGGGCCGCAAGTCGGCGATCAACGGCCTCTCTGACGCGATCTGGGCCGGCACCGAGCACAAGGACGAGGCCTGGAAGTGGGTCAAGTTCCTGGCCTCCGCCGACTGCCAGGACATCGTCGGCGGCAACGCCGTGGTCTTCCCGGCCATCAAGACGGCCAGCGAGAAGGCGCTCGCCGCGCACGAGAGCAAGGGCCGCGACGTGCAGCCGTTCATCGACGAGGCAACCGCGCAGGGCGGCACGTTCTTCCTGCCCATCACCGACCACGGCAGCGAGGTCAGCCAGATCGTGCAGGACGCGATCCAGTCGGCGGTGCTCGGCCAGACCGACTCGGCCACGGCCCTGAAGAAGGCCAACGACCAGGTCAACGCGCTGTTCAAGTAGGGCGCGACCTCCGGAACCGGGTGCGGCGGGCCGCCTCTGACCCGCCGCACCCCCCTGCACCCGCACCTCACCCGCCAAGGAGAAACATGGCACTGCTCATCGAGCTGGCCGGCCGCACCTTCGCCCTCGAACACGACGGCCCCGGCAGCCCGCAAGCAGCCGACGGCGGCCTGGTCCTGCCGCCAGGACGCGTCGCGCTGCTGCACGGACTGGGCGATGCCCTGTTCTACCGGCACGGGCACAACTCCTGGAGCCCGTGCGGATGGCGGCGGCTGACCGAGCCACCGCTGCGGATCGCCAACCCGCAGCGCCGGCTCACCGCCGACGACGACGCCTGGGACGACCCGGCACGGCACCACTCGTCGGCGGTCGCCGCGCTGGACACCGGCGACGGCAACGTCCTGCTCCTCGGCGCGCTCGGGCTGGGCAGCCCGCGCCTGTCGGCCGACCTCGACACCCTTGCCGGCTGGTACGAGCACGGTGCCCACCCCTGGTTCCTGGCCTTCGGGCCGGAAGAGGAGGTGTTCGCGGCGTACACCCGTCAGCTGGCCTCCCGGCTCGGCCGTCGTTCGCGCCGGGCCGGCAACGTCTGGTGCTCCTGGTACGCCTACTACGAGACGATCACCGAACAGCAGCTCGCGGCCGACATCGACGACCTGCGCGGCCTGCCGTTCGATGTCGTCCAGGTCGACGACGGATGGGAGCAGCTGGTCGGCGACTGGCAGCCCAACCAGAAGTTCCCGTCCGGGATGAAGGCGCTGGCCGACCGGATCGCCGACGCGGGCATGACGCCGGGCCTGTGGCTCGCGCCGTTCATCGCGCTGCCCGGGTCGCAGACCGCGCAGCAGAACCCCGCACTGCTGCTGCGCGACGCCCGCGGCGAGCCCGTCATCGCAGGGCACAACTGGGGGACCGGCTATCACGCCCTCGACCTGTCCCGACCGACCACACTGGACTACCTCGGCGAGCTGACCCAGCGGGTGGTGCACGAGTGGGGCTTCAAATACCTGAAGCTCGACTTCATCAATGCCGGGGTGGCCCTCGGCGTACGCGCGGACGACGCGGAGCGCGAGTCGACGTACCGTGCCGCACTGGCCTTGATCCGCGAGGCCGCCGGCGACGACGTCTACCTGCTCGGCAGTGGGGCGATGCTGCTGCCGTCGTTGGGGATCCTGGACGGGCTGCGCAGCGGGCCCGACGTCGCGCCGATGTGGCAGAACTACGCGAGCGACGACCCGTCGGACGCCATGGCCCGCAACGCGGTGGTCAACGCCGTGCACCGGCTGTGGCACCAGCCGCTGGCCGAGGTCGACCCCGACGTCGTCTATTTCCGGAGCCGGCTCAACCTGCTCACCGACCAGCAGTTGGGGTGGCTGCGTGACCTGGCCGACGTCTGCCGCTTCCGGGCCGTCTCGGACCCGCCGAGCTGGCTCACTCCGACGGAGCTCGCCGGCATGCGCGCCTACCTGTCGGCGCGGCCGGAGATCCGCCGGGTGGGGCGCTACGAGTACACGATCGACGGGCGCAAGGCGGACTTCGCCGCCGCGATCACGCCCGGGTCGGGCGCGTACCCGATCTCGTGACGGTCCGTCGGCTTGCGGTTACCCACGCATTTTGTAAAGATTAAAGCGTATTAGGCGGGCACGACCGCAGGAGTCAAAGGGACAGGCGTGACAGAGCTGGCAACAACCGGGACGGACCTGTCGCGACTGCGCGAGCTCAACTCGCTGAGCATCGTGCGTGCGCTGCGCGACCACCCGCCATCGACGGTCACCGAGTTGTCGCAGCGCACCGGCCTGTCCCGTCCCGCCGTCGACGTCATCGCGCAGGGCCTGGTCACCGACGGTTGGGCCCGGGTGCTCGAGCCCGGCGCGAGCAGCGCGGTCGGGCGCCCGGCGCGCCGCTACCAGTTCCACGCCGGCGCCGGCCACGTGCTCGGCGTCGACGTGGGCGTCCACAAGATACTGGCGCTGCTGGCCGATCTCGACGGCAACATCGTGCAGACGGTGCGCCACTCCGTCGATCCCGACGCGGGTCCGCAGGCCCGGCTCGCCGAACTCGACAGTGTCATCGACGCCTGCGTGGCGTCGGCGGGCAAAGTGCCGTCCGACATCTGGGCGGTGACGGTCGCGGTGACCGGCGCGGTCGACGCCTCGGGGCAGACGAGCTTCTTCACGCCGTTGCCCGGTTGGAAGAGCGTCAACCTGGCCAGTCACCTGGGCGTCCGTTTCTCCTGCCCGGTTCTGGTGGAGAACGACTGCAAGCTGGCCGCGTTGGCCGAGCGCTGGAAGGGCGCGGCGAGCGACGCCGACGACATCGTCTATCTGCTGGCTGGCATGCGCAACGGCGCAGGTTTGATCATCGACGGCGTTCTGCGCCGCGGCTTCGGTGGCGCGGCGGGGGAGATCGGTGCGCTCAAGCAGGTTCGTTGGCTCAACGCTCCCGAGCACTTGCAGAACTGTCCCGGCGTCCCGTCGACGGTGGGCCCGGATGACGCCGCGGCGTGGGTGTTCAACGCGGCCCGCTCCGGCAACCGAGCGGCCAAGGCGGCGGTGAACCGTTATGTCAAGGACCTCGCCGTCGGCGCTGCCGCGCTGGTGCTGACGCTGGACCCGCAGGTCGTCATCTTCGGTGGTGGCTTCTCGCGATCGGCGGATCTGGTGCTCGACCCGTTGCGCAACGAACTGCAGCGGTTGTGTCTGCGGATGCCCGAGGTGCGGGCCTCCACGCTCGGAGCCGACTCGGTGGCGCTGGGCGCGCTGAAGCTGTCGCTGCACGAGGTCGACGACCGGCTGTTCAGCGCCGGCCTCTCCGCGCCGGTCGCGCCGCGACGGCAGTGACTGCCCTTCTCTTCCCGCCGGCACGCAGCGCCGTCGGCGGTCCTGTCAGGCGAGCCGGCTGAGCAGCAACGCCAGTCGGCGGTCGTGGTTTTCGCGTGGTAGCCGGCCGCCCCGGGTGAGGGACACGAGGCCGTGCAGGCCGCTCCACAGCACCTCCGCCAGCAGGTCTTCGTTGTCGTCGGCGGCGAAGGGCCGGACGACCTGGCGCAACTCGTCGAAGCCGGCCCGCAGTGCCGCAGGCGTCTCCGGTGTGGCGAACGCCAGGCTCACCGTCTGGTTGAACATCGCGTCATAGAGCGCGGGCCGCTGCTCGGCGAAGGCGACGTAGGCGGCGGCGACGTTGGCCAGGGCCCGCTTCGGGCCGCGGGTCGACGTGCGGGCGGCCCGCATCTCGGCGGCGAGGTCGGCGAACCCGTCCACCGCCACCGCCGCGACGATCGCGTCCATGCCCTTGAAGTGGCTGTAGAGCACCGGCTGGCTGTATTCGACGCGGTCCGCGAGGCGTCGCGTCGTCACCGCCTCCCAGCCCTCGGCCTCGGCGAGCTCGCGGGCCGCCGTCACGATCAACCGCTCCCGCTCGGCCCGCTCGCGCTCCCGGCGCGCGTGTATCGACATGCCCGCCATGCTAGCACCGCTAGCTTGCGTGGCGTCGCTATGTTAGCGTCGACCTGTTCGCTAGCAACGCTAGAATTGGAGACGCTGATGCTCAGCCCCGTCGCGTACACCCTGGCCGTCGTTCTTGACCTGCTGGTCGCCTTTATCGGCGCCCGATTCCTGCTGCGTCCCGAGGCCGCGGCGACCGGATACGGTGTGCCGGCCAGGCCCAGCGCCTACCTGACCGTCAAAGGGCTGCGCGATCTCAGCTACGGCATTCTCGGGCTGGCTCTGATCGCGTTCGTGAGCCCCTATGCCGCGGCCTGGTTCATGCTCGTCGTCGCACTCGTCCCACTCGGCGACACGCTGATCGTGCTGCGCAACGGCGGCACCAGGGCGGTCGCCTTCGGGATCCATTTCGCCACCGCGGTCGTGGTGCTCGTGAGCGCGGCTCTGCTGTTCGCCATCTGAACAGGCACATGCTTGTATGGTTCCCGGCATCGTTCGTGCCCCTAGGGAGTCACGGTGAACGTTCGAGACTGGCGTGTGCTCGACACCGGCCCGGCCGCCTGGTTCGAAGCGGCGTCGTTGACCGCGGGTGCGGTGCTGGTCGGTCGCATCGCCGAGCTGGTGGATGGCGTCGGGGTGCTGGACCTGGACCTGCGACCGGGTGGGGTGCGGGTGCGGCTGAACCGGGCCGATCCGGTGCTGGCCCGATCGATGTCGGTGGCGGCCCGGGATCTGGGGCTGGCCGCAGACCCCGCGGTGCTGCAGAACGTGCGGCTCGTCATCGATGCCGGGGATCGGCCGTCGGTCGGATCGTTCTGGCAGACGGTGCTCGGCTACGAGCCGGTCGGTGCCCGTGTCGGTGCCGGTGACGATGGGCTGGGCGATCCGCTGCGGCGGGATCCGATGGTGTCGTTCCGTGACGGCGTGCGGCGGGCACCGCGTGACCGGATCCATGTCGATGTGGTGCGCACGCCTGACGCCGTCGACGCGGCCCGGGCCGCGATCGGGGGCGCGCCGTCAGGTCCCTACGGAGTGCGGCTCGCCGACCACGACGGCAACGAGGTCGACCTGGTCCCGGGCGACCGACTCACCGACGGGCCGGAGACCGCCGACTGGCGGGTGCTGTTCGGCGCGATGACGTTCTATCCCACCGGCTCGCCGCGGCGGGCCGCGCAGCTCGCGTCGGCCGTCGCGGGTCTGGCCGACGAGGCGGGCCTACCGTTGTCGGTCGACCTGCGACCAGACGGCGTGACGATCGACGGCGGGAAGGATCTGTGGGAAGACCCGGCTGGCGGGGCAATTCCCGGCTTCGTCGACCTGGCCGGCCGGATCCAGCTGGCGGCCCGCGATCTGGGCCTCGCCGCCGACCCGACCCGGCTGCGTTTCGTCCAGTTCGGCATCGACGCGGTCGACGTGGCCGCGGTACGCGCGTTCTGGACGTCGGCGCTCGGCTACGGGCACGACCCGCGCCCGGACGTGACCGACATCGTCGACCCACGCCGGCTCAACCCGGTGCTGTTCTTCCAGGAGATGGACGGGTCCGACCCCGAGCGGCGGCGGCATCGCAACCGCGTCCACATAGAACTCGTCGTCCCGCACGACGCGTCGCAGGCCCACGTCGCGGCGGCGGTGGCCGCCGGCGGACGGGTGGTCGGCGAGGACGCACCGGACCGGCGCACGGTCGCCGACCCGGAGGGCAACGAACTCGACATCGTCTGGTGCGACAACTAGGCGGTCCGCTGCGGTGGCGGCCGCTGCCGCGCTCGTGTGCGGTGGCGCGCCTGGTGCCGCGCTCGGTTGCGGTGGCGCTTGTGCCGCGCTCGGTTGCGGTCCCGGGTCGCCGCGATGCGGAAGTTGAACCACGTCGCCCATCGTTCCCGGAACGAGCCCGGCGGGTCGCCGTTCAGCGGCCCGGCGAGGCGTTCGCTCTGCCAACGGCAGCGCCCTGCCGCGCGACCATCTCGGTGATCCAGATGGGCGCGAACGGTGACGTGCAGCCCGGCTGGGTCGGGTAGTCCCTGAGCACCCCCAGCCGCTCGCCGATCGCGATCGCTCGGGTGCGGTGCTCGGGGTGCTCGATCCCGATCTGGGCCAGGCAGTGGTTCATCGCCCACTGCAGGCGGTCCGGAGCCGTCGCCATCCCCGCCTCGATCACGTCGAGCAACCCGACGAGGTCGAGGCCCGCGGCCTTCTTGGCGACGCGTTCGGTGGTCAGCGCCCAGCCGGCACTCGCGACCACCGGGTCCGGGTCGGCGAACCAGGCCCGGCGGAGCTCTTCGGCGTGCGGGCTCTTCTTCACCACGTAGTTGACCAGCCAGTCGTGCACCTTGGGCGCACGAGCCTGGCGCAACATCAGATCCAGATCGCCACGGTCGTACGCCCTCGGCCGGCAGACCAGGAGCGCCAGCAGCCGCGCCGCCGTGTCGTCGGTCTGCCAGAGCTGAACCGCGAGGTCCTGTTGCGTCTTCAGCCGCTTCGCGACCGCCCGTAGCTTGCCGAGGTTGACACCGTGGTCGTCACCGTGCCGCTCGTTGACCGCGCGGGCCTTCGGATCGTCCAGCTCCGCCAGCTCGGCCAGCACTTCGGCCAGCACCGTCTCCGTCATCTGCCCCTCCTGCCCATGACAGGCTACGCGGCGCGGCCGGCTCAGGCCGTGCCCGCCGATGGTCGCGGCCTGCGCCCCACCCAGCCGCAACGTGACCGCGTCCCGGGAAACACCAGTCCGTCGGTGGTCCCGGGCCACCTGGCGGCGTCGGGCCCAACGGCGGCCTGGTGGTGTCCCGGGAGACCCGGTCCGTGGGTGGTCCCGGGCCACCACCTGGCGGCGTCGAGGCCTAGCCGCGGCCTGGTGGTGTCCCGGGAGATCCGGTCCGTGGGTGGTCCCGGGCCACCTGGCGGCGTAGGGCCCAACCGCGGCCTGGTGGTGTCCCGCGAGACGGCTCGGCGCGTGATGGTCGACCGGACACGATCTAGACGAGCACCGCGCCGCCATCGACGAGGATTGAGGTGCCGGTTGCCATCGGTTGGGTCATGGCGTACAGGTATGCGAGGGCGACGTCGGACGGCTCTCCGACCCGGCCGACCGGCAGTCTGGCGGCGAGGCTCTCGTACATCGTCTGCTCGTCGCTCGGTGACAGGGCCGACCAGAGCGGGCTGCGGGTGACGCCGGGCGCGACGAGGTTGACCCGGATCGGCGCGAGCTCGAGGGCGAGTTGCCTGGTGAGGGCGTCCAACGCGCCGCAGATGCTGGCGCCCAGGGCCCAACCCGGTGCGGGGCGGGCGCCGGCGTTGCCGCCGGTGAGCACGACCGAGCCGCCGTCGCGGATGGCGCCGTCAGCGGTGGCCGCGCGGATCACGCTCAGCGCGCCGAAGTAGCGGGTCTCCCAGAAGCTCCGGGCGATCTCCGGCGTCAGGTCGGCCAGCATCGTGAGCCGCAACGGTTCGCCGGCCGTGTAGACCAGGTGGTCGATCGGCCCGGCGATCTTGACGAGTCCGGCGATCGAGTCCGGGTCGGTGAGGTCGACGGTCGTGCCGACCGCGCGGTCGGGCAGCGTGTCGAGGGCGCGATCGACGTTGTCCTTGTTGCGGGAGGCCACGATCGGGGTCGCCCCCGCCTCGGCGGCCGCCTGGGCGACCCGGAGGCCGAGGCCGGAGGTGCCGCCGACGACCAGAACGCGGGTTCCTTCGAGCATCGTTCATCGACCTTTCGCAGTGTCTGTCTGTGCCGCTCAACGGTCGCGCGGGCCGGGCCGGTCGGCTAATACCTGTTCGTGGCAGAGTTGATACTCGCGAGGTATGAAAGGCGGCGGTCACGCTGTTGGATGATCTTGACCTGCGGAAGGTGCGCTACTTCGTCGCCGTCGCGGAGGAGCTCAACTTCATCCGCGCGGCCGATCGGCTGCACATCGCGCAGCCCGTGCTGACCCGGCAGATAAAGGCGCTGGAGAAGGAACTCGGCGTCGACCTGTTCGTCCGCACCACCCGCGGCACGGCACTGACGCCGGCCGGTGCGGGGTTCGTCGACGACGCCCGGTCGATGCTCCGGTCGGCGGCCGCGGTACAGCGCCGGGTGCGCCAGGCCGCCCGTGGTGGGTCGCGGCTGACCATCGGGTTCATGCCCGGCATCCTGCCGACCGAGACCGTGCGGGCGTTGCGCGAGCGCTTCCCGGACCTGGCCGTCGACGTCGTGCGCACGTCGTGGGACGACCAGGTGGAGATGGTTCTGGACGGGCGGGTCGACGCGAGCTTCGTACGCTTTCCCATCGATCCCCATGGGCTCACGGTGGTCCCGCTCTACACCGAGCCACGGGTGGTCGTGCTGTCCGCCGCGCACCCGCTGGCCGCGCGCGAGACGGTGAGCATCCTCGACCTCGGCCAACTGGAGCTGCTGCAGGACCCCGCCGCCGTGCCCGAGTGGCAGGCCGCCCGGCCTGGACCGCGCCCGCGGACCCGTACTGTCGAAGAAAAGCTCGAGTTGGTGGCCGGCGAACGCGGCGTGGTGATCCTGCCGGAGTCGACGGCACGGTTCTACACACGACCGGACGTGGTCCACCGGCTCGTCGTCGACCTGGCGCCGCAGCAGGTCGCCCTGGCATATGAGGCGGGCCGGACCTCGGTCGAACTGGCGGCCATGGCACAGATCGCACGCGAGCAGCACCCGTAGCGCCGTGTGTGGGCCGAATCCGGCCGCTGTCGTCAGCTGTCGAGCGCCTGTCCATGGTGGACAGAGGCGTAGCGGCTCCGCAGTCGCGTGAGCCGCACCCGGATGGCGGTGCGGGACATGCCTTTGAGGTTGAACGGTGGGTCGAGCGCCTTGAGCACGACCTCCTCCAGCCGGCCAAGGGTGTCGGCAGCCTCGTAGGGGACGGTGACGATCCTCAGGCGGTCACGCATCCAGGTGGAGAGCCGCGCTTCGTCTATGCGGTCGCTCCGGGCCGCGTTGGCCAGGGTCGCGCCCAGGGTGCGGCGGAAGGTGGAGAACTCGTGGTTTCCGCCGAGGTGCATGGTGGCGATGCGCGCCCAGAGCGTGTTCGTGGACCGCTTGCCGCTGGGCCACCGGGTGGCGCCGGCGAGCCCGGCGTAGATCAGCCCCGGCGTGACCGGCAACCCGAGCCCGCGGGACAGGTCGGCGGCGCCGGCGCTGTCGACCCACCAGCTGTAGAGACCCGGAACCCGCAACCCGGCGCCCTGTGTGGCCAGGAATTCGGCCGGACCGACCGCGGCCTCGTGCGACCGCAGCAGATGTACGAAATCGGCCGCGTCGACATAGGACACCTCGATCCTGGGCCCGGTGCTGATGCCGCCCGAGTCGTACCAGTCGAGTCGCTTCCGGAGGCTCAGTCCCCGCAGCGGGTCTAGGAGGGTGGCACCCTTGGCCCGCAACGGCCTTGCGAAGGCGTCGACATAGGACGCCGAGCCGTGCACTTCGACGACGCGTCCGGCCAGCTTGCCGGTCAGGAGGGCGAGACGCTCGACCACCCAGGCGCCCCAGGCGGTGCGATAGCTCGCCGGGGTTTCGGGTAGGTAGCGGTCGTAGGGCGCCAGCCACTCGTCCGGTGCCACGAGACCGTGCTCGGCGGACAGGATGAACCAGGGCACGGCCTGGCGCTCGGCGTACACCCGCTGCCTCTGGAAAAGGGCTCCGACATAGAGGTCGGCCGCGGCGGCCGGCGCGTCGAGCTTGTCCTTGACGCAGGTGACCAGCAACAGGTCGGCGGGCATGGGGTCTCCGGGTCAGGACAGGGCCAGGACGCAGAACTCGTGGCCCTCGGGGTCGGTCAGGCAGGTCCATGGGACGTCGCCCTGGCCCAGGTCGAGGTCGGTGGCGCCCAGGGTGCGTAGCCGGGTCACTTCCGCCGCCTTGTCGTCGCCGGGGTAGGGGAGCAGGTCCAGGTGGACGCGGTCGGGGACGGTCTTGGTGCCGGGCGTGCGGAGGAACTCGAGGCGTGGGCCCGTGGCGGCGCGCAGCACCGCGTGGTTGTCGGTGGCCTCGCGCACCGGCCAGTCGATCGCCTTTCCCCAGAATTGGGCCATGGCCCGCGGATCGACGCAGTCGACCACGACCGCGGCGATGGGGCCGGTGTCCCGATCGGCGTCCCGGGGCTCCAGCACGCAGAACTCGTTGCCCTCCGGGTCGGCCAGGACCGTCCACGGCACGTCGCGCTGGCCCACGTCGACCGGCTTGGCGCCGAGCGCCTCCACCCGCGCGACGAGTGCCGCCTGGTGGGCCGCGGAGGTGGTGGCCAGGTCGAGGTGCAGACGGTTCTTCGTCGGCGTCTTGGCCTCCGGGACGGGAACGATGTCGATGCCGAGGACGACCGGGTCGGGCCAGACCAGGTCGTCGCCGGGGCCCACGTAGGAGGTCTCGCCGCTGAACGCGGTCCAGCCGAGCGCGCCCGCCCAGAACCGGCCGACCGCCGCCGGATCGACGGCTTTGATGTTCACCTGAACGGGGCGCAACGACATGCCGGCGATCGTATTAGGCCGGCCTCAGGCGGGATCGGGTGCGGGCCGGTGCCGTCGCGGGCAGCGTGGCGACGATGTCGGCGAGGGAAACGCTCGCGAGGCTGCGCCGCCATGCGTCGTGGGCGTCGGCCATCTTCTCGGCGAGGACGCAGATGCTCCGGCACTCCTCCGGACGCAGCGCTCCCCGTCCTTGCTGGCGGATCTCGCGGCACTCGTAGGGCGAGGACGTGCCGTCGACCGCCTCCACGATCCGCAGCAGGGTGATCTCGGACGGCGGTCGGGCGAGCCGGAAGCCGCCCCGCGGACCGGTCGTCGCGACCAGCACGCCGGCCTTGACCAGCTCTTGTAGCTGCTTGGCGAGATAGGCCGCCGGCACGTCGAAGTAGGTCGCGAGCTGCGCCGCCGACGCGCTCGCCCCGGGATCGAGCTGCGCCAGCGTCGCGGCGCAATGCAACAACCATTCGGTGCTCACCGGCAGCTTCACCGGACCAGCTTATCCCGGATATTGCGGATCTAATAAGTCCGAGATAGCGTCTCCCCTGGCAACAGACGAGAGGAAAAGATCATCATGCGGATCGCAGTCGCCGGGGCGACCGGGAACATCGGCACGCTCACCGTCGCCGCCCTCGAAACCGAGGGGCACGACGTCGTACGCGTCAGCCGCTCGCTGGGTGTCGACCTGTCAACGGGTGCCGGGCTCGACGAGGCGCTCACCGGCGTCGCGGCGGTCATCGACGTCACCAGCGCGCCGCCCGCCGACCGTGCGGAGACGGTGGCCTACTTCGGCACCGCCACCCGCAACCTGCTCGCCGCCGGGGAGCGGGCCGGCGTCCGGCACCACGTGCTGCTCTCGATCGTCGGGCTCGACCGCATCGAGGGCAACGCGCATTACGCGGGCAAGCGTGAGCAGGAGCGCCTGGTGGCCGCCGGCCCGGTGCCGTGGACGATCGTCCCGGCCACCCAGTTCCACGACTTCGCCGCCATGGTCGCCAGTTGGACCGAGCAGGACGGCGTCGCGCCGATCGCGCCGCTGCTCGTGCAGCCGATCGCGCCGCAGGACGTCGCCCGGGTGCTCGCCGAGGTCGCGGTGGGCGAACCGCGCGGCCGCTACGCCGACGTCGCCGGCCCGGACCCGCAGGACCTGGTCGACATGGCGCGGCGCACCAACGACGCGCGCGGCCACACCGTCAAGCTCGTGCCGTCGTGGTCGGCCATCTTCGACTCGTCGGCGGCCGGCAACGTGTTGCTGCCTGGCGAGGGCGCCCGCGTCATGCCCACCACCTTCGACGAATGGCTCGCGGGGCAGCGCCTGGCGTGACGGCCGCCGTCACTCCGCGACCGTGATGCCGCGCTGGCGTGCCTGCTCGCGGTGTGCCGCGGCGATTGCGTCGACGAACCGGGCGAGCACCTCGTCGGCGGTGAGTTGCCGGGCCAGCACGACCTGGAACGTTTCACGCTCCTCGTGCTCGGCCTCGGCGACGTCGGGCTGGCCGGCCAGCGCCCGCTTGAGATCGTCTTGATCCAGGTCGACGACGACCTTGGCGGTGTCTTCGAGGCCGAGCCCCCACCAGGTGCCGTCTCTGGTCGCCACGGACAGGTAGGAGCAGAGTTCCGCGCGGGGGATCGCCTCCGACTCGATGTCGTCGGCCTCGAAGACGATGGCGAGGAACGTCTGCGGCGCTCGGGCCAGCGCGGCCCGCACCGCCGGCGTCTCGGCCAGCGCGTCTCCGTCGAACTGGTCCCATCCGTCGGAGCTTCGGCGCGGCCGCACGCCAGGTGGGCCATGTCGGCGACGGAACACGGGTCGGCACCTCGCCCTCATCCGGGATGGCGGCAATCGTAACGGTCCTGCCGAGGCCGGGTCGGCACCGCGGCCCCGGCAGGACTGCTGAGGACGTACTAGATCGCGGGGTGGATCGTGAAGGGAATGTTGTTTCTCTTCAGGCAGTCGAGCAGGTCCTGCGGCGGACCGAGGCCGTCGGACTGCGAGAAGATCGGGTGGTCGACCGGCCACTGCTTCGGCACGAAGTGCCAGAGCACTCCGATGATCTGCTTCGCCGCCCTCGGCGGGCGGCCCGGTGCGACGACGGGCCGGTTCCGGTTGAGGTGACCGTCCTGCTCGCACTGCTTCAGGTAGGTGTCCGGGTGGCCCGGTAGGCCGGTCTTGACCTCGTGCAGGAAGTAGCCCTCCACGGTCTCCACCAGGTCGTCGGGTTCGCGGGCCGAGCCGGGCCTGGGCATGTTCGGCATGGGGATCCGACCCTGCTGGTTGCGGAACACCGTGCCCGAGAGCAGGCCGGCCACGAAGTCTTCGCCGTCGGGTGCGTTGCGCAGGAACGGTGTGGGCACGGCACCGGCCACGTGGTTGGCGCTCGAGAGCGCGTCGGCGAGGCGCGGAAGACTCATCCGGGGCATCCGGGCGAGCCGCAGAATGACCTCCTCCGACATCCTGCTGGAGAGCGTGGCGTAGTTGCCGAGCATGATCGCCCGGATCGTGAGCCGCTTGACGCTGTCTGGGATCTTGTCCCACTTGGCGACGAACCGGATGGTCGAGTCGAGCCGGTGCAGGTAGCGCAGCGCGAACTTGGCGGCCTTGCCGGGGATGGCGACGGCGTCACCGCCGTAGGGGATCAGCCCGATGATGCTCAGCCCGGCGCCGACCCAGTCCTGGTGGATGACCCCGGCGATGGTGTCGCGGAGATCGGCGAGCCCACCGAGGATCCAGCCGACGACCGGGACGAAGCTCAGCCCGCCCGAGCAGAGATAGCCCGACAACCAGGCCATCGAGTCACGTGGGCTGAAGTCACCGGCGAAGAACCCGAGCAGGAAATCGCTGACGTACGTCCACTTGCTCACGATTTCGTCGGGGACCGTCGGGTCCAGCCCCTGGTCCTCGATGTGCGCGATCTCGTAGGCGTCGTCGCGCCCGTCGCCGTCGGTGTCGGCGCGCAGCGGGTCGATCTGGTAGTCGAGGGCTTCGACGCCGTCGGAGAGCCCGTCGCCGTCGGTGTCGACCCGCAGCGGGTCGGTCTCCCAGTCGTCTTCCTCGGTGAAGTCCGGCAGCCCGTCGCCGTCGGTGTCGGTGTCGGTCGGAACGGGCACGATGGGTGGCGCGGTGCCGGTGACCGGCGGCGGGGGAGCGTCCGGCACCAACGGGTTGGTGCCCCGGTCGACCTCGGCGCCGTCGCTGACCCCGTCGCCGTCGGTGTCGGCCTCGGTCGGCGAGGTGCCCAGTTCCTGCTCGCGCAGGTTGGTCAGCCCGTCGCCGTCGACGTCTTCGGCGCCGTCCGGCACGCCGTCGTTGTCGGTGTCGAGCCGGCCCGGCATGGTGAAACCGGCAAGTTTCGTGATCTCGAACTTGTCGGTCAGCCCGTCGCTGTCGGAGTCGACGAGCAGCGGGCTGGCACCGAAGACCAGTTCGAGCCCGTCGATCACGCCGTCGGAGTCGTGGTCGCCGTCGTAGGTGATGCCGAGGCGGGTCAGCACGTTGAAGCCGTCGGACCAGGCCTTCTCCGCGTGCACGGTGGCCGGGGTGGGGTTGGCCTTCTCGAGCATCGTGTCGGCCTTGTCGAGGCCGGACCTGGCTGCGTCGAGGTCGCCGAACGCCCCGCTGAGGCCCGGTGGCGCGGGCGCGGGCGGCGGGTTGGCCCGGAACGGCCCGATGGTCGCCTCGGCGTCCTGGATCGCGGCGTCCGACAGCAGCCGGATCGCCGTGAGAATCCTGACCAGGGCCGTGGCGTGGGCCTGCTCGGCCTCGCCGTTGGGCGCGCTCGCGCCGCTCAGCCGGCTCTTGAGGTAGGACGCCAGGTGTTTGAGGTTGTCGAAGGCCGCGCTGCCGTCGCTGGCACCGCGGAAGCGCGCGCCGTCGAAGTAGCGGTTGGCGACGTCGGCGGCCACCGCGTCGACCCGGCTGTCGCCCAGCCCGTCACCCAGATAGGGCCGTACCCCGTCGATGGCCTCCGTGATGGACTGCCGCGCGTCGCGCGTGTAAGCAGTCGTCGGTATCTTCGCGACATCGTCCTGCCATCGAGACGTCTCCTCCGCCGACGCCTCGCCCGCGAACAATGCCAACTGCCCGACGACCGCGACGATCACGGCGGCGGCCAGCGTCCTTCGTCGGAACCGAGCGTGGATACGCATTTACGTACTCCCATTCATCGCTGGGTTGTGACGACGGGAGCGTAGTAAAGATCGCCGCTGCTGTGTGACCGGTCGGCCACGGGCTGTCATGTTCGCGGGATTGCGTCCTGATTGGACGGAGTTACCGCTATCTGGATCAGCGTCCGACTCGGGGAGCAGCCTCGGGCACGTCGAGGATGATTCGGCGGGCGTAGTACGACGTTGTAAAGAACTTCTTTACAACGTCGTAAAGCGACTGTAACGTGGCGCCAACCGTCAGTCATCGGGGGTGCCCCTCTGGACACGTTCGCCCTCCCCTGGCGGTCGCGAGTCAACGAAGGGTAGTGAGAGTCTTGCACCTGACTAAGCGCTTTCGAGGGGCTCTGAAACCGGTCGCGGCTGTCGCGCTCGCTTCGGCGATGGTGCTGAGCATGGCGAGTGTGGCGAGCGCCGACGACGCGGTGGATTTGACTCCCGGTCCGCATGTCATCGCGGATCCGAACTCGCCGACGGGTTACACGGG
Source organism: Asanoa sp. NPDC049573 (assembly GCF_040676615.1). Taxonomy (NCBI): domain Bacteria; kingdom Bacillati; phylum Actinomycetota; class Actinomycetes; order Micromonosporales; family Micromonosporaceae; genus Asanoa; species Asanoa sp. NPDC049573. The sequence continues at coordinate 30,616 of NZ_JBFAPI010000019.1, read as the reverse complement.
GCATTTCGTGTATTACAACCCGACTGCCACGAGTGTGCGGTTCGCTGCTGACATTCTGCTGCGCAACTGGGCCGACCAGACCGATACGACGGTCTACCAGCCGCAGCAGTACCGTCCCGGGCTGATGCGCGGCGCCGGCGCGTATGACGTGCAGATGACCAATGCCGGCAACGGCTACTGGGTCACCGACGTGCCCTTGGCCGCGGGCCCTAACCAGTACTGGTTCTACGTGAACAACAACACCAGCCTCTGGGTGGCCGACCCGGCGAACTCCCCCATCTATGCCCCGGACGGTCTGACGGGTACCGCCCGGCGCGCCTTCAACCGGGTCAACGTGCCGTACGACGCCGCGAAGCAGGATTACGCGCCGCTGGCCGAGCGGGTGATCGCGAACCCGCGGCCGGACACCCCGAAGGGCACCTGGAGCTATGTGCCGATCCAGATCGGCACGACCACCCGGACCCTGGGCGTCTACCTGCCGCCGGGATACGACCCCGACCGGGCCGAGCCGTACAAGACGATCTACCTGCAGCACGGCAGCGGTCAGGACCAGTCCGACTGGATGAACATCGGCAGCGTGCCGGTCATCATGGACAATCTGATCGCCGACGGGCAGACCGAACCCGCGATCATCGTGACGACGAATTCCCAGTACCTGGGTGCCTCGCCGTACACGACCAACCTCGAAGGCATCGTCATCCCGTTCGTCGAGAGCCACTACAACGTCTCGAAGGACCGGATGGACAGGGCGTTCGCCGGCCTGTCGATGGGCGCGTCGATGACGATCAACATCATCAACAACAACCCGCTGCGCTTCGGCTACTACGGCGCCTTCAGCTGGACCCCGCCGCCGCGCACGACCACCGCGAACATCAAGCAGGCCTACATCTACTTGGGCTGCGGTGCGTGGGACAACCTCAACCTCTGCGTGACCCAGGCGCAGCTCAACGCGCTGAACGGTCTCGTCAACTACAAGTTCGACAAGATCGCGGGTGGCCACGACTTCAACGCCTGGCCGCAGCTCTTCGCGAATTTCGCCAGGAACTACGTGTGGCAGCGAGGGGCGTTCGTCAACGGCGCCCCGGTGTTCGCCGCCGGCGACGAGTCGCAGTCGGTCGACGAGGGCCGGGAGCTGTCGTTCGGCGTCGAGGCGACGGATCCCGATGGGGACGCGCTGACCTACTCGGCCAGCGGACTGCCGGTGGGCGCCAGCTTCGATCCGGCAACTCGGCAGTTCTCCTGGACTCCCGGTTTCACGCAGGCGGGCACCTACCCGGTCACCTTCACCGCCAGCGACGGGACGAAGTCCTACAGCCTGTCGGCCAGCAAAGAGGTCACCATCACGGTCCGCGACATGCCCGCGCCGGTGGCCGAGACGGCGCCGTCCATCAGCGGCCCCGCCGAGGTGAACGCGGTCCTGACCGCCGTGCCTGGCACCTGGGACGTGGACGGCACCACGTTCGGCTACCAGTGGTCGGTGGATGGCCAGGCCATCGCCGGTGCCACCAGCGCCAAGTTGGTGGTGACGCCGGATCTTTCCGGCAAAGCGGTCGCGGTCACCGTCACAGCGAGCGCTGCCGGTCGGCCGGACGGCAGCGCCACGTCGGAGCCGGTGACCATCAAGACGATCGCCGCCTGGCAGTCGACGGCCGCCTACAACACCGGTGATCTGGTCATCAACAACGGAAAGCTCTACAAGGCCAGCTGGTGGACGCGGAACCAGGCGCCGGGCGATCCGTTCGGGCCGTGGCAGGAGCTGGCGGTCACGGCGGACGGATCGACGGCGTGGACGGCGTCGCGAACCTTCAACGCCGGCGACCAGGCCTACTACCAGGGCAGGCTGTATCGGGCCCAGTGGTGGACCCGCAATCAGACTCCTGGTGACCCGAACGGGCCGTGGACCGAGGTCGTGACCACGCCCGCTGGCGCGCCCAACTGGACCGCTACCACGATTTACCACGCCGGTGACAAGGTCACCTATCAAGGCCAGGTCTACCAGGCTCGATGGTGGACACGAAATGTGACGCCGGGGGTCCTCAGTGGCCCCTGGACGCTGATCTCGTAGCCGTTCCATATCGAAATGAGAGCCGGGGTCGATGTATTCGGCCCCGGCTAGTTCGACGTTTTTATAAAGGCCAGATCGGGTGTTGTAAATACTGTCTTTACAACGTCGTAAATCGACGATAGCTTTGGTCTCGGGCGCCGTTTGGCGCTCACCGGCCGTTCAAGGAGGAACGTTGATACGCGTTCTGCAATTGCGGAGACGACCCGGAGGGGACTCGGGCAATCGCGCCTTGGTCCGCAAGTCGGTCGCGGCTGTCGCGCTAGCTTCGGCGATGGTGCTGAGCATGTCGGGCGTGGCGCATGCCGAGGACGGGGTCTCCCTGACGCCTGGTCCGCATGTCATCGCGGATCCGAGCTCGCCGACGGGTTACACGGGGCACTTCGTCTACTACAACCCGACGGCAACCAGTGTCCGGTTCGTCGGGGACATGCTGCTGCGCAACTGGGCGGACCCCACGGACACCACGGTCTACCAGCCGCAGCAGTACCGGCCCGGCATGATGCGCGGCGGCGGCGGCTACGACGTGCCGATGACGAACGCGGGCGACGGTTACTGGGTGACCGACGTGCCCCTGGCCGCGGGCGCGAACCAGTACTGGTTCTATGTGGACAACAACACGAGCCTGTGGGTGACGGACCCGGCGAACTCGCCGATCTACGCCCCGGACGGCCTGACGGGCACTGCCCGACGCGCGTTCAACAAGGTCTTCGTGCCTTACGACGCGGAGAAGCAGAACTTCGCGCCGTTGGCCGCGCGGCAGATCGAGCTCTACCGGCCGAACGCTCCGCACGGCACGTGGAGCTACGTGCCGATCCAGATCGGCACGACCTCGCGGACGGTGGGCGTCTACGTCCCGCCCGGTTACGACCCTGACCGGGCCGAGCCGTACAAGACGATCTACATGCAGCACGGCGGCGGCCAGGACCAGTCCGACTGGATGAACATGGGCGACGTGCCCGTCATCATGGACAACCTGCTCCAGGACGGACTTACCGAGCCCGCGGTCGTCATCACGACGAACACGAACTACCTCGGCAGTTCCGCACAGGGTTACCCCAACCTGCGCGACGTCGTGATCCCGTTCGTCGAGAGCAACTACCACGTCTCGACGCAGGCGAAGGACCGGGCGTTCGCCGGTCTGTCGGCGGGTGCGGCGGTCACCTCCAACCTCATCAACTTCGACGCGACGAAGTTCGGCTACTACGGGGTGTGGAGCGGTGGCGTCGGCGTCCGCAATACCACGCCGAACCTCGGCGTGCCCTACATCCTCTTCGGCGGCGGGGCATGGGACTTCGGGTTGCCCAACCCGAGCCAGGTGGCCGCACTGACCAACGCGAACGTGAAGAACGTCGTGGTCGCCGGTGCCCACGACTTCAACACCTGGAACCAGCTGTTCACCACATTCGCGCGCGACTACCTGTGGCAGCGGGGTGCGTTCGTCAACGGCGCTCCGGTGTTCGCCGCCGGCGGTGAGTCGCAGTCGGTCGACGAGAACCGCAAGCTGACGTTCACCGTCGCGGCGACCGATCCTGATGGTGACGCGCTTACGTACTCGGCCGATGGCCTGCCGGCGGGTGCGACCTTCGACCCGGCGACGCGGGAGTTCTCGTGGACTCCTGGCTACAACCAGGCGGGCACCTACACGGTCACCTTCAAGGCCAGCGACGGCACGAAGTCATACAGCCTGTCGGGGACCAAGCAGGTGACGATCACGGTGCGGGACGTGCCGGCCTGGAGTTCGTCCACGGTATACACGGAGGGCAACCAGGTGAGCTATCACGGCTCGACCTGGCTGGCTTCGTGGTGGACGCGGAACCAGGCGCCGGGCGATCCCTACGGACCGTGGCAGGAGATGCTGGTCGACGGTGACGGCACCGCGATCTGGACGCCGACGCGGATCTTCCTGAGCGGCGATGTCGTGGTCTACCAGGGCAAGCGCTACGTGGCGCAGTGGTGGACCCGCAACCAGTCGCCCGAGACACCTTACGGACCTTGGCGGCTCGCGTCCTAACCAACCCGTAAGGAACCGGCCGCGTCACCGAGAGGTGGCGCGGCCGGTCTGGTTTCTCGACGTCAGCTAGTCATCCGCCATGGACGGCAGGGTGCTCCGCCAACACCGACGGACTCACGGCCGACGCGATGCCCGGCTCCGGATCCACGAATCCCGTGGACTCACGCGCCGCGACCCGGAAGTCGGCAAGGATCTGCCGCGGCGGTGCCGGGTCGCCCTTCTCGTTGATCCGCTCGATCAGGAGGTCGACAGCGACCTCCGCGATCTGGTCCCGACCCGGATCGACGCTCGACATCGACGGGACCGAGAAGCGCGCCTCGTCGATGTTGTCGAGCCCGATCAACGCGACGTCTTCCGGCACGCGAACGCCCGCCTGTCCCAGCGTCCGCAGCGCGCCGAGCCCGAGCGTGTCGTTGAAGGTGAAGACGGCGTCGAACTCGACGCCGTCGGCCAGGAGGTCGCGCATGGCGGCGGCGCCGTTCTCGCGATGCCACGGGGCGGCGACCCGCACGAGTGCCGGGTCGTAGGGAATGCCGGCTGCGGCCAGGGCCTCCCGGTAGCCGCGTACGCGAAGGTTGGCGGACCGGATGTCGTCTGGATGGGTCGGGTGCGCGCCGATCACCGCGATGCGCCGGCGGCCGATTTCCAGCAGGTGCTCGGTGGCCACGCGGGCCGATCCCACGTTGTGCATCGTGACGTGGTCGGTGGGGCCGTCGAACATCCGCTCGCCGAGCAGCACCAGCGGGAACGGCACCCGCAGCAGCGCGATGTCGTCCTGACCGAGCTGCTCGGGACTGAACAGGATCCCATCGGTCAGCCGCAGCCGGTGTCCGGCCAGCACCTCGATCTCGCCTTCCCGCGTGGCGCCCGTCTGGTCGACGAGCACCGCCACGTTGCGCCGCTCGGCCGCACGGATGACGGCGTCCGCGAGTTCGGCGAAGTAGTTCTGCCGCAGCTCCGGGATCGCGAGCCCGATGACCCCGGTCTTCCCTGAACGCAGCCCGCGGGCCGAGAGATTGGGGCGGTAGTCGAGCGCCTCGATCGCCGAGCGCACCCGTTCGCGGGTCGCGTCGCGCACGTATGGATAGTCGTTGATGACGTTCGAAACCGTCTTGACCGATACCCCGGCGACGCGCGCGACGTCGTGCATGGTGGCGGCCATTGGAATCTCCCTCATCGCGCGGCGCCCGCAGAGAAGCGGTCTTGAAAGAGTGTAGCGGCGCGTTCTTGGCGGCCCTGTGCGCCACAAGCACGTCTCTCTTGCCGGCGTCTATGCCTGCGGCGGTCGCATTGGGCGGTGTCTCGCAGTCTTGACAGCGCGCGTGCGCTCCGCGATAGTCGCTCCTACAACGTTGGAAATACAACGCGAGAAACGCGTCCAGGACGCGGGGCGGGTAAGCGGAGAGTCCCCCTTCGCGATCACCCGGTCCGCGGATGCGCCTGCTCCGATGATGACGTCCCGCATCCGAAAGGAATCGAACAGTGAAGACGAAGCAAGTCCTCGCTGCGTCGCTGGCCCTCTTGCTGACAGGCGCGATCGCGGCATGCGGTGGCAGCGACGACGGCGGCGGTAACGCCGAGAAGCCGACGAACTGCACCAACACCATCTCCAAGCCCGACGCACCCGTTGTCACTCTCTGGGCCTGGTATCCGAACACGCAGCTGGTTGTCGACAACTTCAACAAGGCGCACGACGACGTCCAGGTCTGCTGGACGAACGCCGGCGCCGGTGGCGACGAATACGACAAGTTCCAGACGGCCATCTCGGCCGGCAAGGGCGCTCCCGACGTCGTCATGCTGGAGGCGGACCGGATCGCGACCTTCCAGGTGCAGAAAGCCCTCGTGGACCTCACCGACAAGGGTTACCAGGACGTCAAGGCGAATTTCAGTGACGGCGCCTGGAAGGACCTCTCGGTCGGCTCGGGCGTCTACGGCGCTCCGATCGACGGTGGGCCGATGGGCATGATCTACCGCAAGGACATCTTCGACAAGTACAAGATCACCCCTCCGACGACCTGGGCCGAGTACGAGAGCGCGGCGCAGAAGGTGAAGGACGCCGGCGGCCCGCTCTTCGGCGACTTCCCGGCGAACCAGCCGGCCTACGTCACGGCGCTGCTGTACCAGAACGGCGCGCAGCCGTTCACGTACGACCCGGCCAACAAGGGTGAGATCGGCATCAAGCTGAACGACGACGCCAGCAAGAAGGTCCTCGAGTACTGGGCCGGGCTGGTCAAGAAGGGCCTGGTCGGCAAGCAGGACCAGTTCACCCCCGAGTACATCTCGGGTGTGATCGGTGGCAAGTACGCCACCTACCTCTCGGCGGCGTGGGCGCCGGGCTACCTGCAGGGTGCCGGCGTGGGCAAGGGTGCCGACGCGAAAGTGTGGGCCACGGCCCCGCTGCCGCAGTGGGACCCGGCCAACCCGGTGTCGGTGAACTGGGGTGGCTCCGCATTCTCGGTGACCACCCAGGCGAAGAACCCGGCGCTCGCGGCCAAGGTCGCGTTCGGGGTCTACGCCGACGACGCGTCGCTGAAGGACGGCTGGGAGAACCAGATCATCTTCCCGCTCAACCTCAAGGTGCTGAAGGACCCGGCGTTCATCGACGCCAAGGTCGCCTTCTTCGACGGCCAGCAGGCCAACAAGGAGGTCTACGTCCCGGCGGCCAACGCCTACAAGGGCATGACCTACACGCCGATCGGACAGTACTTCTACACGGCCTTCACGAAGCAGATCGCCGCGATCAACGACGGGTCCAAGACCGGCTCCGCGGCCGCGGACGCGTTGCAGGAAGACGTCGTGAAGTACGCGAAAGAGCAAGGGCTCACCGTCAAGTGACCTGACCCGGCTGGCCGGTCCGTGCATTCCCGGGCCGGCCAGCCGGGTCTTCCCAGACCCGGAGACATCATGACCGCCTCGACCAGCGGCCCCGTCCCGACGAAGGGGCGCCCACCCACGCCCCTCCCGGACGACGGCATGACCGCCTCGACCCCCGGCACCGCGCGCACGAGGAAACGACGGCAACGCACGAGCGCACGGCAGAACATGATCGGCTGGCTCTTCGTCGGACCCTTCGGCATCGTCTTCCTCGCCCTGCTCGTGCTCCCGATCGGCTACGCGCTCTATCTGAGCCTGTTCCAGAAGACGCTGATGACCGGGACCACCTTCGCCGGCTTCGACAACTACCTCAAGGCGTTCGACGATCCCTCGTTCCTCAAGGGCGTGTGGTTCGTCATCCGGTTCTCGTTGGTGCTCATCCCGATCCAAATGGCCATCTCGTTGGCCATCGCGCTGATCCTCGACGAGGTGACGAGCAGGTTCGCCCGGTTCTCGCGCCTCATGATCTTCCTGCCGTACGCGATCCCGACCGTCATCGGGGCCCTGATGTGGGGTTTCCTCTACAGCAAGAACTTCGGCCCGATCGCGGACGTCTTCGGTGCCTTCGGCGCGGCCGGGCCGGACTTCCTCAGCAGCAACATGATCTTCTACGGCCTGCTCAACGTGGTGACCTGGCAGTGGGCCGGGTATTACATGATCATTCTGTACGCCGCGCTGCAGGGCATCGATCCGACCCTCTACGAGGCCGCCCGCATCGACGGCGCCTCCCGGTGGCAGATCATCGTCCGGATCAAGATCCGGTTGCTCACACCGGCGCTCGTCCTCATCCTCGTGTTCGCCCTCATCGGCACGCTGCAGTTCTTCAACGAACCGAAGATCCTTCAGCAACTCGCCGCCGGCGCCATCCCGGATGACTTCACGCCGAACATGTACGCGTATCAGCAGGCGTTCACGCTGGCGAACAACAACTACAGCTCGACGATCTCGTTCGCGCTCGGCGCCGTGGTATTCGTCTGCGTCTACATCTTCATGTTCGCCACCCGCAAGCGAGGGAACTTCCTGTCATGAGCGCCAACCACATCGAGCGCAGGCGAGTTCGTCGGACACCGCGGCACATCCCGCTGCATCTCGTGCTCGCGGCGCTGGTGATCTACTTCCTGATCCCCTTCTGGTGGGTCATCGTGAACAGCTCGAAGGACTCGGCCGCGCTGTTCGGCGGCACGAGCGCCCTCTGGTTCGCCCCCAACATCGACTACGTCGAGAACCTGAAGCAGCTCTTCACCTACAACGGCGGGCTCTACGCGCGCTGGCTGGCCAACTCGGCCCTCTACGCGTTCGCCGGGGGCATCGGGGCGACGGTGCTGTCGGTGCTGGCCGGATACGGCTTCGCGAAATACAGCTTCGTGGGCCGCCGCGCCTCCTTCTCGATCCTGCTCGGCGCGGTCATGGTGCCGGCGACCGCGCTGGTCATCCCGACGTTCATCCTGTTCTCCCGGGCGGGCCTGACGGACACGATCTGGTCGGTGATCCTGCCGACCCTGCTCAACCCGTTCGGCGTGTTCCTCGTCAACCTCTACGCGCGTGACGCGGTGCCGGACGAGCTCCTGGACGCCGCACGCGTGGACGGCGCGGGGGAGTTCCGGACGTTCGTCAAGGTCGCGCTGCCGCTCCTGCGACCGGTGATCGTCACGGTCCTGCTGCTGTCGGTCGTGTCGTCGTGGAACAACTACTTCCTGCCGCTCGCGATGCTCGTGGACAACCGGCTCTTCCCGGTGACGGTCGGGATCGGGCTCTGGCAGTCGACCGCGTCCACGTACGGCGCCGCGGGAACCAACCTGTGGAGCATCATCATCCTCGGCTCGCTGGTCTCGATCATCCCGCTGATCATCGCGTTCCTCTCCCTTCAGCGGTACTGGCGAGGAGGGCTGACCGTTGGCTCCCTGAAGTAGCCCGCTCGCATCGCCACCATCGATCAGTCACTAGCGAAACCGAGGACACCTTGATCTCCGCGCATCTCACCATCGACCCGCATTTCGTCGTGGGGCCGATCAACCGCAGGCTCTTCGGCTCCTTCGTCGAGCACCTGGGGCGATGCGTATACGACGGCATCTACGAGCCTTCGCACCCCGACGCTGACAAAGAGGGGTACCGGCGCGACGTGATCGCGCTCGTCAAGGAACTCGGTGTGAGCACGATCCGCTACCCCGGAGGCAACTTCCTCTCCGGATACCGCTGGGAGGACGGGGTCGGTCCGCGCGAGAACCGGCCCCGGCGTCTCGACCTCGCCTGGCACTCCACGGAGACGAACGAGATCGGTCTCGACGAGTTCGCGAGCTGGCTCAAGAAGGTCGGCAGCGAGCTCATGTACGCCGTGAACCTCGGCACGCGCGGGGTGCAGGAAGCGCTCGACGTGCTCGAGTACGCGAACATCCGCTCGGGCACCACGCTCTCCGAGCAGCGGATCGCGAACGGCGCGGTCGAGCCGTACGCCATCCGTATGTGGTGCCTGGGCAACGAGATGGACGGACCCTGGCAGCTCGGGCACGGCAGTCCCGACGAGTACGGGCAATTGGCGGTCAAGACCGCGCGCGCGATGCGGCAGTTGGACCCGACGCTGGAACTCGTGGTGTGCGGAAGCTCGAACGCGCAGATGCCGCTCTTCGCGCGCTGGGAGCGGGTCGTGCTCGAGGCGACGTACGACGAGGTGGACTACATCTCGTGCCACGCCTACTACGAGCCCCACGACGGTGACTACGCCAGCTTCCTCGCGTCCGCCGTGAACATGGACCGGTTCATCGACTCGATCGTCGCCACCGCCGACCACGTCAAGGCGATGCGCGGCAGCCGCAAGACGATCAACGTCTCGTTCGACGAGTGGAACGTCTGGTACCACTCGCGCTATGCCGAGGTCGACCGCATCACCGGGATCGACGACTGGCCGGTTGCCCCGCGCCTGCTGGAGGACGCGTACTCGGTCGCCGACGCGGTGGTCGTCGGCAACCTGCTCATCTCGCTGCTGCGGCACGCGGACCGGGTCACGTCCGCGAGCCTCGCGCAGTTGGTGAACGTGATCGCGCCGATCATGACCGAGCCCGGCGGCCCGGCCTGGCGGCAGACGACGTTCTTCCCGTTCGCCCTGACCTCTCAGCTCGCCCGCGGGGTCACCCTGGAACTCAAGCTGGAGAGCCCGACCTACGACACCGCCCTCCACGGCGAGGTCGGCGTGGTGGACGCGGTCGCGACGCACGATGCGAGCACGGGCGACACCGCGGTTTTCATGGTCAATCGCAGCCTCACCGAGCCGGTCGAGCTGACGGTCGACGTCAGCAACCTCGGCCAGGTCGAGGTCGTCGACGCCCAGACCCTCCATGACGACGACATCCACGCGAAGAACACGCTCGACGACCCGGAGCGCGTCGGCCTCGGGCCGAACACGTCACACTCCATTGTCGACGGCCGACTGCGGATAACCCTTCCGCCGGTCTCCTGGACCGCGGTGACACTCGCCTGAATCGCGAGATCGACATATGTAACGATCCTGTTTTCTCTGGCGCTTGCCATATGACAACGTAGTCAAGGCCCAGGAGGAGACAGTGGTCAAGCGCCATCTCGTACGGCTGGGGTCGCCCTTTCCGGGGTGATCGCTCTGGTCGTCGTGGGGTCCACAGCGGCGATCGCCGCGCCAACGAACGACGAGTTCACCGCGGCCGTCGCCGTGGACACCCTGCCCTTTTCCACCACCCTCGACACCACCGACGCCACGTGGAGCCCGACCGATCCCACCAACTGCTCGAGCAACGGCTCGGTGTGGTACTCGTACGCGCCATCCTCGACCACGCGCATCCAGGCCGACACGTTCGGCAGCGGGTACGACACGGTGCTCTCCGCCTGGACGGGGAGTCAGGATTCGCACCGCGACCGGCGGCACCACCTACTACTTCATGATCGCCCGCTGCTGCGGCATCGGATCTGACGGTGGTGGACCGCTGACGTTCAACGTCCGTACACGGCCACCAGCACCGGGCCGATCACGGCGAGTACCGACGCCTACTACCCGGGCATCGCGGCCTACACCGGTACATCGCTCGACAACCTCGTCCGGGTGGGATGTCGCACCACGTACGGCTCCGACCCGCTGACCTTCGTGGCCCAGGCCGGAACGACGTACTACTTCCAGGTCCAGGCGAACACCATCGAGCAGATCACCTTCAGGCTCGACGAGGCGCCGGACCCGATCGCGTACTTCTCCTACTACCCGTCCGATCCCAGCGCGTACGACACGCTGCAGTTCAGCAGCTACGCCACGGACCCGGCGGGCGTCGGCATCTCCTCGTACCTCTGGGATTTCGGTGACGGCACGACTTCGACGCAGCAGTACGCGAGCCACCGGTATGCCGCGGACGGCGACTACACCGTCGTGCTGACCGTGCGGACGACCGACGGGCGCAGTGACACGGCCACGGAGCCCGTGCGGGTGCGTACCCACGATGTCTCGATCGACCGCCTGAACGCGCCGGCGACCGCGCGGGTCGGCCAGACCATCAGCATCAACGTCTACGTCAAGAACACCCGCTACCCGGACAACGTACGGGTGACTCTCGACAAGGGCGGCCCCGACGGCTTTGTCAACATCGGATCGTCCACCCAACTGGTGAGCGTGTCGACGACGGGCAAGACCACCCGGTTCTCGTTCAACTACACCGTCACGAACGACGACGCGGCCGTCGGTAAGATCACCTTCCGGGCCACCGCCACGCTGACGGACAACCGGGATGCACTCCCGTCAGACAACCAGCTGCTTTCCACCCCGGTCAGAATCGGCTGATGCGAGCCGCCCCGCAAACTGTTGCGGGGCGGCCAGCTCAACGGCGTCGGAGCCGGCCCAGCAGCGACCTTCGCGGCGGTGGTGGCGCAGGCGATTCGTCAGGTAGAGGGTTGTCATTGCCTGGCCACTTCTGATGCGCGGCGGTCACTTCCCACGCGCGGCGACGGATTTCGCGTGGCATTTGCGGGGTCATGAAAGCCAGTTGCGCCACGGAAACGCCGATGGTGACGGGCCTGGTCTCGGCCGCCGCACGCATCATCAGGAACCGTTCTCCGACCAGCGCGGCGACATCCGAGCGGCACGCCGGATCCACCCAAGCCGCCGCGACCAGTGCGTAGAGCGCGGCTTCGGTAGTCCAGTCTTCGACGCCGTAGGCCAGCTCGACCAACATCTGTCGCCGTGTCGACGTGGACCACGGTTGCTCCCGTTGATGGTGCAGCAGACCGAGGCAGCACCACGCCTGGATGTAGCGTTCCCACAGGCCCGGCAGGCGATCCCACCGGCCTGCCGGCATCGGCGGTGGGTGCACCATGCTGGCCAGCAGGTCTTCTACCGCGACGTCCGCGAGAGGAGCGGCCGCGTCGTAGATGAGCGGCGGTGGCTCCCAGGGCAGGCCGGCGAAGTGGGCCGCGATGGCCGCAGCACCAGCGGTGCTCGGCGGGGCCAACGCCGGCGACGCGTTGACGCCGTCGAAGCGCCACTGCACGATTCCGGGCTTCAGCGGCTCGCGCGGATCGGGCTGCCCGGGATCGCCCATGGCGATGAACGACTCCGGCCACCAACGGCGGAAGGTGGCCAGGGCGCTGGGCACCTCCATCGAGGAGATACCAACTTCGCACGGCATCGAGCGGGTCGCCGCGTCGGACTGGGCGAGGATGCTGATGCACGATTCGGTGGCAGCCGGAACATGGGCGAGCCACGGCAGACCGTCGCAACCACTGACCAGCTCGAGACGGTCCTGGATCGGCGCTGACGTGGCTCGTAGGCGATCAGCCAGAGCGATCAGGCTTTCCACAGTGTTGCCTGCAGACATGTCGCCTTCCCTGTGAACGCGTAGGGCGACATCGTAGGCCGCCGGCGGGCCACGGCGACTGCCGCCGAAATCGCATGAATGGCGGTCATTGTCCGGCGGGGTGAAACACGTTCGTCGATGCGTGCGCTATCCGAGTACCAACAACTCCACGACCCCCTGGAGGATGTGTGAGATCTACGGTCCGGATCGCCGCGCGTATCGGCGCGGTGGTCCTCGTCGCTGTCGGCTTGCTCGGCACACCCGCGCACGCCAACCCGTCCGCGTCCGACCGCGGAGAGGACGCCCGTGTCCTCGCCTACTGGACCCCCGCGCGGATCGCCAACGCGAAGTTCCGCGACTACGTCCGCACCGACAACGGGAAGATGGTTCCCAACGCCAAGCCCGCCCCCGGCGGCGGCGTGGTCAAGGGCGCCTCATGGGCCAACGGCGGCGCGATTCAGCAGCGCTCGGGCAGAATCCTGTTCTCCTCCGGCGGCTCCGACTGGATCTGTTCCGGCAGTGTCGTCAACGACGGCTCGACCGGCAACGGCTACTCGGTCGTCCTGACCGCCGGGCACTGCGTCTTCGACGGCAGCGACGGCTGGTCCTACAACTTCCTGTACCTGCCGAACTTCGACGCCCAACCCAGCTACGACTGCGCCACGCGGGCGGATGGCTGCTGGCGGGCGAACCTGCTCGCCGCCCACGACGACTTCGTTCCGGGCGGATTCGGGTCGAACGAGACGGTGCGGGTCGACTACGGCTTCGCCCGGGTCGGACTCCGGATCGCCGGAAGCGGCACCGCCGAACTCGATGCCGCCACCGGCGGCTACGGCCTGAACACCGCGACCATCGCCAACAGCGTGACGAAGTGGGCGTTCGGGTATCCCGCCGAGGGCAAGTACAAGGGCAACGACCTCGTGTACTGCGCCGGCCCGACAAGCGACGACCCGTACGGGGCACCGACATGGGGCATCGCCTGCAACATGAACGGCGGCTCGTCGGGCGGCCCGTGGATCTACGGCACGACCGACCCGGCCGTTTACACCGCGGGGACGCTGCTGACCTCGGTGAACTCGTACGGTTACTCGGGACTGTCCTACATGTTCGGCCCGAGGTTCAACACCGAGACCCAGACGGTCTTCACCTCGGCCGCGTCCGGCACCGCCTCGTCGGGCGTCAGCGTCGTCTGCGCGGTGGGTACGTCGGAACCGAACTGCTAGTCGCACGGTTCTTCGGGGCGTAGCGAAGGCTCGTTGTCTCCGCTCAGCCCGGGTGGCCCGCCGGATCGCCGGCGACCGCCGCCAGCGTGCCGCTGGCGACCGGCGAGGCCACTTTGCCCGCGATGAAGGAGTTAGTGACCGACCGTGTCGTACCAGTCGATCCGGTGGCGGTGGACCGGGCCGAACATCTGCTCCGGCGTCGGCATGGCTGGCCGGTCGCCGGCATGGCCGGCCTTGGCCTTGTTCTTGGCCGCCGCGTCGGTGCCGATCATTTCCACGCGGGGGCGGCGTAGGCCTTCGTACGCGGTGAAGGCCGCGGCGGGATCGGGCAGGTCCCGAAGACAGCGAGCCAGCTCGATGGCGCTCTCGGCGGCCAGTGACGCGCCCTGTCCTGAACTGGACGAGGGTGCGTGGGCCGCGTCCCCGACGAGCACCATCCGGCCCCGGTGCCAACGCGGAACCGGTGGCATGCGCTCCATCGGGCCCACGACCATCAGGTCCTCGGGGGCGGTGTGCCGCAGCAGGGTCTCGCCGGGCACGTGCCCGGCGTAGAGGTCGCGCAACTGCGCCAGCCAGTCGGCGGGGTCGACCCGGCGGACCTCGGCCGAACTGAGCGGTGAGGTGCGGGGCAGGCTGGCGAACCAGCAGATGCGGTCATCGGGCAGGCGCCAGTAGCCGATGAAGGTCCGGCCGAAGGCGAAGTACATGACACCGGGCGCCGCCGTCACCTCGCTGGCAGCCGCGAAGCCGCCAAAGCTCAGCACGCCGCCGTACTGCGGGCCCGGCGCGTCACGGTCGATCAGGGTGCGCACCGTGGAGCGGATCCCGTCGGCACCGATCAGTACGTCGGCGGTCGCGGTGGTGCCGTCGGCGAAGGTCGCGGTGACGCTGTCGGCGAACTCGTGCACGGCAACGAGGCGCTTGCCGTACTCGATCGGCACGCCGCCGGCCACGGCGTGGTCGGCAAGCGCGCGGAACAGGTCAGCCCGGGCCATGGCCAGCGTCGCCGGCAGGCCGGGGAAACCGGCGAACTCGGCGAGCTGGTTCCCGCCGCCGTCGGCCATCACCACCCCGGGCACAGGTTGACCGATGGCCCGCACCGCCTTGTCGGCCCCGACGATCTCGAGCGCGGCCAAGCCGTTCGGTGCCAGGCTCAGCATCGCGCCGACCCCGTCGGCGGCGGTGGCGTGCGCCTCGAAGACGGTGGCCTGGATGCCGGCCTTGGTCAGGGCAAGGCTGGTGACCGGCCCGGCGATGCCGCCCCCGATCACGAGTGCCGTGCGTACCGCTCCCATGTCTCGCTCCTTCCTTCGGATGGCTCAGATAGTGTCAGTGCAACTAGATGCGTGTCAACTAGTTACGAGGAGCGCCGCCTGCTATCGGGCCGTTCGGTCAACCGGGCCCGTATCGTGGTAGAGGCGACCAGGTCATGTCTGACCGCACATATCGGGCTGTGTCGCGAGAGCGGAAGCCCGTGTCGAGCCGTGAGTTGGCGACGGTGGCGGTTCCAGCAGCCGAGCCGAGACCAAAGACGGGGAGGGTCCATGCAGTACTCGGATCAACTCGCTGTGGCGGCCAAGGCCGATGGCGAACGCCGCTGACCACCTGCCCGCCGGCGGCGCGGTGGTGGTGATGAATCCGCGCTCGGGCGGCGGGAAGGTGGCCCGCTTCCGGCTCGTGGAGCAGGCCCGGGCGGCGGGCGCGCAGGTCAGGCTGACCGACCCGGACCAAGACGCGGCGTCGCTCGCCACCGCTGCCGTCGCCGAAGGGGCAGGCGTTCTCGGCGTCGCCGGCGGCGACGGTACGGTGGCCGCGGTGGCCGCGGTCGCCGCCGGGGCCCAACTGCCGCTGGTGGTGATCCCCGCTGGAACCCGTAACCACTTCGCCCGGGATCTGGGCCTGGACATCACCAATCCCGCGTCAGCCGTGACCGCGTTGCGCGCGGAAGCTCCGGCCATGGTCGATCTGGGTCAGGTCGGCCAGCACACGTTCGTCAACAACGTCTCGCTCGGCGCCTACGCGGACGCCCTGCTGACATCCGGGTACCGCGAGGCGAAGGCCCGCACGCTCATCGAAAGCGCGCCCGGCTACCTCGGCGGGCAGCAATGGGTCGAGGCCATGGTGGACACCCCGCAGGGCCCGGTGGAATCTCCCCAGGTGATCCTTGTTTCCAACAACCCGTACCACATCTCGACGCCGCAACACCTCGGGCGCCGCTTCGCTCTGGACACCGGCCAACTCGGCGGCGTCGTGCTCAAGCGTCCCTCCAACCCGCCGCCACCGGACGTGCTTCCCCGCCTCAGCCGCGAGCTACGACAGGGTCAGGCCGGGCCGCCCGGTGAAGGACTCATCACCTGGAGGGCCACCCGTATCACCGTGCACGGCTCGGTGGCGCACCTGCCGGCCGGCATCGACGGAGAAGCGGTGCAGCTCGACCTACCCATCGTGTGCGAGATTCGCCCCGGAGCCCTGCACGTGCTGCTACCGCCCGAACGGCCGACCCAGTGATGAATACAGGGCCCAATCCCGGTTTCGCTTCCTAAGGAAGGCTGAACCGGTCGCATGCTACGGCGACCATCGCCGCTGTTCCGGCTCCGATGATGGAGCCGAACACCACATCACCCGGATAGTGCACGCCGAGGTGCACTCGCGAGTAGGCGACCCCACCGGCCAGCAATCGCATCGGCACCGCGAGTTCGGGCATGTGCCGGCCGACGGCGTAGGCGAACGCGAAACCCGCCGCGGCATGCCCGGAGGGGAACGAGGTGGACTGCGGCATCCGCACCCGCCGCGCCGGGAACCGGCGTGGACCCGCACCACCCGGGCGACGCCGTCGGGCAAGGCTTTTCACGCCCATGTTGACGGTCGCTGAGGTCACGCCGATCGCCAGGACGCCCTCCGCCGCCGCCCGGCGTCCTCGCGCACCGCCGAGCAAGGAGATCGCCGCGGCGATGCCCAGCCAAAGGCGTGAGTAGTCGGCGGCGCGCGAAAGGCGACGGACAGGGCCGTCCAGCGTCGCGGTAGGTGTGCGGGCCACCGCCTCGTACACCGCAAGGTCGACCGAGCCCAGCTCCCGCAACGCCGCCACCCACGCCGAGGCCGCACCACGCCGATCTTCGACCCGTCGCGCCACCGCGTCACCGACGGTCTCATGCCGTTCGTCAGCCGGCTGCGCCATACAAAGATCGTAGGCCCGGGCCAACGGCCAGGTGCGACGGCGGCGAAGCTCGCCGACCGCCCGTGCTTCGTAGAAGTTGACCGCGGACAAGCTGGGTTATCTCTTCGATGCCTGACGTAGGGGTCAGAAAAGGGGTCAGGGACGGTCCCATGTGGGCCGTCCCTGTGAGTTATTGCTGGTGCGCCGCCAGGGACTCGAACCCCGAACCCGCGGATTAAGAGTCCGCTGCTCTGCCAGTTGAGCTAGCGGCGCTCGATCGGCAACGACACGTACGTTAGCACGCGCCTGTAGGCATCTTCCAACTGGTGGCGAACGACCTGCCGAATGCCTCAAACGCCCTCATATACCCCCACGTAGTGGAGGTAGTTGTTGGCCACCTCGGCCACTACCTCCTGCTCGCCGATGTCGCCGGTCAGGAAGGCCTCCAGTGGCTCCTGCCAGATGCTCCGGCCGATCGCGAAACCCAGGAAGCCGGCGGGTGCCGCCGCCCGGAGCCAGTGGTCCAGGTCGTCGGGCGGCGCGTCGCGGCCGAGCACGATGCATTGCACATCGTTGCGGCCGCCCTGGCGGGCCGTTGCCAGGACGCGGGTGGCGTCCGCTGTGGTGCTCAGGCCCTCGATCTTCCAGATCGCCGGCTCGACGCCGGCGGCCTGCATCTCGCCGATCAACCGCACGGTCAGTTCCGGTCGTAGATCCGCGTCGTACGTCGCCGACTCCTGCGCGGGAGTCGCCGGCACCACCAACTCCAGCAGCAGGTCACGGCCGGCCTCGGTGAGCACCTGCGAGACCGTGGCCAGGTCGTCCATCTGCCGGCGGCGGGCGCGCACGTCGAACGTCGGGTTGTCTCGCACCAGGATCTTGACGTAGCGGGGGTCGAAGGCCTCGACGTGTTCCATCCAGACGCCCTCGCCCAGCGTGCCGTACTCCAGCGTGAACCATTCCTGTCCGGATTTTTCGATCGGCATCGCCAGCGTGATGGCCGCGGCGTTGGCCTGGCGGGCGACCGGCTCCCCATACCGCTCGTCGACCAGAACGGCGGCGCTCGGAGAGGCGGCGCCCTGGCCCAGCGCGGAGACCAGGCCCTGGTAGACCAGCTCCTTGCCCGCGGCGATCTGTTTGACCTGCGCGGGGTTCGGATCGCCCTTGATCCGGTAGACCGTGGCGGCAAGCGACGCGCGGTGGTCCATCGCGAGCAGATAGAGCGGCATGATTCCCCCGGAATACGGTCAAAGTCCCCCTCAGCATGCCCAGGTACGTGCTGACCAGGCGTTACTTCGGGGAAATCGTCGCTCGTGCGAGGTTCCGACCGGTTCGCACCTCAGCGTTGACCATGTGGCTGAGGCGCGTGATGGACGCCATCTGGCACCCTCCCGGATCGAGGTACACGGCGGGTTCGGCTGGGGCACGATGACCCCAAGGTTGCGGAGAAACGGGGACGCTCATGGGCCGATTCGTGACACGTCAAGCAGCCACCCGGCAGATCCTGGCCGCCATGGCGGTCGGTGCTCTCGGGTTCAGCCTCGCCGCGTGCGGTGGGGATTCCAAGGCGCCGGCTTTCGTCAACCACGCGGCGGCACCGGCGGCGACCGCCAGCCCGACCGCGCCGCCGGTGCCGTTCGAGTTCGCCGTCACGCCCGCCGACAAGAAGAAGGACCTGCCGGTCAGCACCGAGATCGGCACCAGCGTCAAGGGCGGCGACGTCACCAGCGTCACGTTGACCGACAAGGCCGGCAAGGCGGTCAAGGGCGCGCTGCGCGATGACCGCTCGAGCTGGGTGCCGAGCGCGCCGCTGAAGTACGACACCGACTACACCGCGACCGTGGTCGCCACCAGTGCGAGCGGGCAGGTGGAGACGAAGAAGGTGTCGTTCTCCACGCGCGGCAAATCGGGCAACGACATCGGCTCCGGGCTGTATCTCTTCAACGGCAAGACGTACGGCGTCGCCATGCCTGTCGTTCTTGAATTCAACCCGGGCATCCCGCAGAAGGACCGCGCCGCCGTGCAGCGCCGGCTCTTCGTCACGACCGATCCGCCGCAGCCCGGCGTCTGGTCGTGGGTCAGCAGCGGCACCCAGGCCTACTATCGCGGGCCCGACTACTGGAAGGCCGGCACGAAGATCAGTGTTCGGGCGGCGCTGGAGGGCATCCCGCTGTCCAACGGCCGGTTCGGCGACGAAGACCGCAAGGCGACCGCCAAGATCGGCGAAAAGTTCGTCATGAAGGTCGACAACAAGACCAAGAAGATGCAGGTCTTCAAGAGCGACAAGCTGGTCAAGACGTTCCCCGTCAGCCTCGGCAAGCCGAGCACGCCGTCGTCGAGCGGCACGCTGATCGTGATGGACAAGCAGGAGCACACGGTTTTCGACACGATCGCGGAACTCGGCCCGGTAGAGGGCTACCGCACCGACATCGACTTCGCACAGCGGCTGACCTGGGGCGGCGAATACATCCACTCCGCTCCGTGGTCGGTCGATGACCAGGGCGTGCGCAACGTGTCGCACGGTTGCGTCAACCTCGCACCCGACAACGCGAGCTGGCTGTTCGGCCAGACCAAGGTGGGTGACCCGATCACCATCAAGGGCACCGAACGCCAGCTTGAACCGGGCAACGGGTGGACTGCGTGGAACCAGACGTGGTCCGAATACATCAAGGGCAGCGCGCTGCCGGTGCCCTCCAGTTTGACGGCCGCACCGGCTTCGCACGCCACGCCGACACCGACCACCACCGATTAAAGGCACGTTCGGGTACGGTTGCTCAGCTCGATCGTTCGTACACTCGTCTGGCGTGTTTCCGCACACGGCACGAAACCGTGACGTGTCCCCAAGCGTCTTTGGGGCACCATAGCTGCGAACCACGGACTTGTGAGGGGATCTCATGCTGAGCAGCCGAGGGCACCGTTCCACCCGCCGGCGTGGCGTGGTGCTGGCGGCTGCCGTGATGGCGGGGTTGCTGTCGGTGACGGCCGCCTGCTCCAAGGGCGGCGGCCCTGCGTGGCAGAACGGCGCGCAGCCCGGCAGCTCCCAGTCGGCGCAGCCCGACACCAAGGCCAAGGCCACGATCACCGGCCCGGCGGCCAACGCCAACGACGTGCCGGCGTCGGCCGCGATCACGTTCGAGACCGTCGACGCGGTCGACACCTCGGTCGAGCTCAAGTCGGCCGACGGCGACACGGTCGAGGGCACCCTGGCCGCCGACAAGAAGAGCTGGCTGCCGACCGGCGCCCTGAAGTGGGGCGCGACCTACACGGCGACGGTCAGCGCGACCGGCGACGACGGCAAGACCGCGACCGCGGAAAGCACGTTCACCACGATGGCCAAGCCGGCCAACACGATCTCGGTGAGCAGCTTCCTCGGCGACAACGCGGTGGTCGGCGTCGGCATGCCGATGATCGTCAAGTTCGGCCGGGCGATCCCGGAGGACTACCGCGACGACGTGCAGAAGCGGATGAAGGTCACCACCGAGCCGGCGCAGACGGGCACCTGGGCGTGGATCAGCCCTACTGAGATCCACTTCCGCCCGAAAGAGTTCTGGAAGGCCAACACCAAGGTCCACTACAAGCTGCAGACCGGCGGCCTCCCGATGGGCAACGGCTGGTTCGGCCGCAACGACCTGACCGTCGACCTGAAGATCGGCCCGTCGCTGGTGATGACCGTCGACAACAAGACCAAGCGGATGACGGTCACCAAGGACGGCAAGGTCATCAAGACCATCAAGGTCAGCCTTGGCAAGAAGACCACCCCGTCGTCCAGCGGCACGATGATCGTGATCGAGAAGAAGCGCAAGACCGTCTTCGACACGTTCGAGGAACTCGGCCCCGACGACGGCTACCGCACCGACATCGACTTCGCGCAACGCCTGACCTGGGGCGGCGAGTTCATCCACGCCGCGCCGTGGTCCGAGGGCCAGCAGGGCTCGGTCAACGTCTCACACGGCTGCGTCAACGTCTCGATGAAAGACGGCGAGTGGCTGTTCGGCCAGACCCGCATCGGCGACCCGATCACGGTCAAGGGCACCGAGCGCAAACTCGAAAACGGCAACGGCTGGACCGACTGGAACATGAGCTTCGCGGATTACGCGAAGATGAGTGCGGTGCCGCTTTCGGACCAATAACGGTCCCGGGTCCGTCGGGGGCGCGCGCCGTCGCTCCCGCCGGACTCTTTGTTCGTCGTTGGTCGCGGGTCTTTCGGGCTATCGGTTGCGGTTCTTCTCTTGGCTTTCGGCCGTCTCTGGTTGCGGTTTGGGTCCGGGGAGGGTGTCATGCGCTGGAGCTACGGGCTGGGGGAGAGCGCTTTTACGCTCCAGCACATGACACCCTCCCCGGACCTGACCTAGTTGCCGGCCGTGAGCACGATCATGGCTCGGGGGACACAGTCCATTGGCTGGTCTTCGCGGTGGGACATCCGCGGTGGCTGAGCGGGTGGGTCGGTTCGCCCCGGTCCGCTACCGGAGTGGGGCTGGGCCTGGGCTATGTGCTGGCCATCGCCTGTAACCAGCCGGTGCAGGCCACCCAACCGGTGCGGCTGCGCCCGGACGACATCGCCGCTGGCCTGGGCGATCTGGCCTCGGAACGACGCTTACGTGGGGCCGGGTTCAAGGGCGAACGCTTCTATTACTGGGCCTGGGTACACGATCACAGCAGTGACGACGGCGGGGTGACCCAGCCTGCTGGTCCGCCGCGTCGGCGACGGCGAACTGGCCTTCCACCGCTGGACCCCGCGCCCAGTACCGATGGCCACTCTTATCGCTGTGGCTGGTCGGCGGTGGAGCAATGAAGAACCCTTCCAGGCCGCCAAGACCCACATCGGGCTGGACCACTACCAATGCCGCGGCTGGATCGCCTGGCACTGGTTCATCCTGCCTGCGAGCAGCCCGACCACGTCGACCCACGCCACGACATCCTGATCGCCTTGACTATCGCCGAACTACGCAGGATCGCAGCCAGCATCGCCCCGGTCACGCCCGCGCCGGCCACCGCCATCCGCTGGTCACTGTGGCGACGACGCCACCAGCCACCGCCGGACGCAGCCGCTACAAACTCCGCGACGCCACCACCAGCACATAGATCACGAGTGCCGCTGCCGTACGGGCACGGTGCTCATACGACCGCCGCGGTAGGTCCGACTCGTGTCAGGGCTACGCAGTCGGGTCGTGGCGCAGGTGAGTCAACACGCTTCGTCGGGATCGAACCGGGGTTATCCCTCTGTCGACGCCTTACGGCTCGCACAATGATTGCGACGACGATTGCGCCGTCCACGTGCCGGGGACAAATCGGAGGCGTTTCATGGCCGCCAGTGATGATCACCACGCCGCGCTCGATCGACAGAAAGGGCCCTTCGACACACTGACCGCGGCGCTTGGGGGCTTGTTTGTCGCGCACTGTCTGGCCTCCGTGGCCAGGTTCAGCGTCGCGGACGCGCTCGACGACACGCCGCGGACGGCCCAGGAGCTGGCCGAAGTTACCGGGGCGAATCCCGAGGCCCTCGGTCGTGTGCTTCGCCTCCTCGCTGCCCATGGCGTCTTCGCGGCCAGCGACGACCGCTTCACCCACACCGGCGCGTCGCGAATGCTCCGTTCCGACCACCCCCAGTCTTGGCGTGACTTCCTGGCAACATTCGGAACCGAACGTACTGCGAAGCAACTGGGTTACTTCGACTACTCACTCCAGACTGGACTCCCGGCCACGAACAAGCTGAATCCGGACGGGTTCTTCGCCATCCTTGCGAGTGATCCCGAGGCGGGCCGGGCATTCGACGCCGCGATGGTCTCAAAGGCGCGTATCCAGGTCGCGAGTGTCCTGGCCGCCTACGACTTCTCGGACTGCGGAACGATCGCCGACATCGGCGGCGGCCAAGGACATCTACTGCGGGCGGTGGTGGACGCGGCCGAGCGAACCACGAGCATCCTTTTCGACCTGCCCCCGGTGATCGAGCGTGCCGCGGGGATCGCCTCCGATCGGCTCACGCTGCAAGCCGGCGACTTCTTCAAGGACCCGCTGCCGGTCTGCGACACCTACCTGCTCATGGACGTGATCCACGACTGGGACGTCGAGCGGGCCACGGCGATCCTGGCCGCCGTGCGGAAGGCCGCTCCGCCGCATGCGCGGCTGTTGTTGGTGGAGAGCGTCATCCCCGACGACCCCGGGCCCGACTGGTCCAAAGCCATGGACATCATGATGCTCATCCACACCGGGGGCAGGCAACGCACCCGCAGCGAACACGAGTCGCTGTTGCAGACCTGCGGTTTCCGGCTCGAGCGGGTCGTCGCGACGACATCAGATGTGTCGATCCTCGAGGCGGTGTGTGCCTGACCGGGCACTGATTTCCGGTCCGCGTCGAGCGGGATCCTGGCCGATCCCTTGGCGTTGCAGATGATCGCCGCGGCGCTGCGTGCGGGTATCACCACCACCACCGCTCCTAGGTCGTGCTGGGTTGTTCCGGGTGGTCTGTTGCTTGGGCCGGAATGGGGTTGTGCGCCCGGTCTTTCGGGGTGTTGGTGCTGGTGGTGGGCGTCGACGGGGTGGGGCGGTCGGCCAGTAGGGCTTCGCGGACTGATGGCCAGGAGCGGAGTACTTCGGCCAGGTCGGGCGGGGCCGCCTGGGTCGCGGTCGCGTGGGCCGTGGCCAGGGTGTTGTCGATGACCACCGGGGTGGCGGTGTCGGCGGAGTCCACCGCGGCCAGGACCATCGCCAGGCTCAGCACGTTGCGGTGGACGTCGGTCGCCGGGCGGGTGCCGCTGCGCAGCGCGTCGACGAAGGTCGCCAGGGAGGCGCTGATGCTCTCCGAGAACAGCGCGGCGGGGCCCGGTGGAGCGGTCACGACCTCGCCGTCGGTGTCGCAGGATGGGGCGTGGTCGCCGTCCCACAGAGCGGTGCCCCGGGCGGCCGTCGCGCGCCACGTCGCGTTCCAGGACGTGTCGAAGCCGGTGCCGCACCATGACGCCGAATAGTGGTAGCGGGCGCCGCCGGCGAAACGGAATGTCGCGTGGGCTGAGGCGGCGCCGTCGAACCAGCTCCACGGCGGGTTGTAGGCGTCGCAATAGACCTGGATCGGCTCGTCGGCCAGCAGGTAGCGGGCCGTGTCGAAGGCGTGGATCGCCATGTCGAGCAGGAGCGGGTGCGGCATCTTCTCGCGGAAGCCGCCGAACCGCGAGCCGCGGTAGAACTCCGTCGTCAGCGAACCCACCTGGCCCAGGCCCTCGATCTGTGACCGGAACGCCGACAGGTGCGGGTCGTAGCGGCGGGACTGGCTCACCGCGAACAGCGTGCCGGTCAGTTCCGACAGCGCGGCCAGGGCCAGGGCCTGCGGGAGCGTTTCGGCCAGCGGCTTCTCGCCCAGCACCGGCAGGCCCAGCCGCAACGCCTCCGTCGTCACGGCGAAGTGGGCCGCGGGCACGGTCGCGTCGATGACGAAGTCGGCGGCCGGCGCCAGCTCCGTGACGGTCCGCGCGGCCGGCGCACCCGCGGCCGCCCGGTTCGCCGCCGCGAGGTCGACGTCGACCACGCCGGCCAAGGTGACCGACGGGGAGTCGGCGACGGCCCGCAGCCACTCCCTGCCCATGGCGCCGGCCCCGACCACCAGCGCCCTCACGACGAACCCTCGAACCAACCGGCCGGGGCGTACGCGATCGGCGTCACCGAAAGCGCCGGCGCGGCCGTCCACACCGCCGCGTTGGCGATCACCCGCCGCACGTCGGGGTGGTGGTAGACGGGATAGTCCTGGTCGCCGGGGCTGAAGTAGAAGATCCGGCCCCGGCCCCGGCGGAATGCGCATCCGCTGCGGAACACCTCGCCGCCGCTGAACGAGCTGACGAAGACCAGTTCGTCGGGTGCCGGGATGTCGAAGAACTCGCCGTACATCTCCTGCGCCGGGATGACGATCGGGCTCGGTACGCCGGCCGCGACCGGATGGGTCGGATCCACCGTCCAGACCAGCTCGCGATCGTCGCCGTTGCGCCAGCGGAGGGCGCAGCTCGTACCCATGAGGCGTTTGAAGATCTTCGACCAGTGGCCGGAGTGCAACACGACCAGGCCCATCCCGGCGAGCACCTGTTGCTGCACCCGGTCGACCAGCTCGTCGGAAACCTCGTCGTGCGCGATGTGGCCCCACCAGACGAGCGCGTCCGTCGCGGCGAGCACCGAATCCGGCAGGCCCTGTTCGGGATCGTCCAACGTGGCGCATCGCACCGAGACGGACCCACCCGCGTGTTCCCGGATGCCGGCCGCGATCGTGGCATGCATCCCGTCGGGATAGTGCGCGGCCACGTTGGCGTCGCGTTTCTCGTGCCGGCCCTCGCCCCACACGGTCACTCGGACCGGGTTCACCTCAGCCATCGGCGCTCGCTCCAAGATCGGGAAGAACGGTCACCTGGCATTCTCGACGGTCAGCGCCGGCCCCGCCACCGGGCGAAGCGCGTCCCGTGCACGGAGAACCTAGCCGGCCGCGGCCGCCCTGGTCCGGATCTCCTCGACCACCGACGGGTCGGCGAGGGTGGTCGTGTCGCCCAGCGCACCCTCCGCCGCGATGTCCCGCAGCAGCCGCCGCATGATCTTCCCCGACCGGGTCTTCGGCAGTTCCGGCGTGAACACGATGTTGGCCGGCATCGCGAGCTTGCCGATCTTCGACGCCACGTGCTGCCGCAGCGAGGCCACCGCCTCGCGGGAGCCCTCGCGGCCGCCCTTGAGCGTCACGTACGCGACGATGGCCTGGCCGGTCAGCGGGTCCGGCCGGGCGCACACCGCGGCCTCGGCCACGCTCGGGTCGTCGACCAGCGCGCTCTCCACCTCGATCGTCGAAATCCGGTGGCCGGACACGTTCATCACGTCGTCGATCCGGCCGAGCAACCAACAGTCGCCGTCGCTGTCGATCCGCGCCCCGTCGCCGACCGCGTAGCTGCCCGGGAAGCGCGACCAGTAGGTGGCGACGAAGCGGTCCGGATCGCCGTGGATCCCGCGCAGCATCGCCGGCCACGGTTCCCGGAGCACCAGAAAGCCGCCCTCGCCGGGCTCGACCGGGTAGCCCTGCTCGTCGACGACGGCCGGCGCCACGCCGATGAACGGCCGGCCGGCCGAGCCGGGCTTGAGCGTGCTCACGCCGGGCAGCGGACTGATCATGATCATGCCGGTCTCGGTCTGCCACCAGGTGTCGACGACCGGCGCCCGGTCGCCGCCGATGTGGGTGCGGTACCAGACCCAGGCCTCCGGATTGATCGGCTCGCCGACACTGCCGAGCAGCCGGATCGAGGACAGGTCGTGCCGGCGGGCGAAATCCGGACCCCACTTCATGTGGGTACGGATCGCCGTGGGCGCCGTGTAGAGCACCGTGACGCCGTAGCGCTCGACGATGTCCCACCAGCGGTCCTTGTCGGGGAAGTCGGGCGTGCCCTCGTAGAGCACGCTCGTCACGCCGTTACACAGTGGACCGTAGACGATGTAGCTGTGGCCGGTGATCCAGCCGATGTCGGCCGCGCACCAGTAGACCGTCGACGGCTTGATGTCGAAGACGTAGTGGTGCGTGGTCGCAACGCCGACCAGGTAGCCCGCCGTGGTGTGCACGATGCCCTTCGGCTTGGCCGTCGTGCCGCTGGTATACATCAGGAACAGCGGATCCTCGGCGTCCATCGGCTCGCACGGGCAGTTGGCCGCGTCGTCGTCGACGTGCGCGCTGGCCTCGTGATACCAAAGGTCGCGGCCCGCGGTCATCGGAGTGTCCACTTCGGTCCGGCGCACGACCAGGCAGCGCCGCACGCCGAGGGCGCCGGCCATCGCCTCGTCGGCGATCGCCTTGAGTGGCAACGGCTTGCCGCGCCGCCAGGCCGCGTCCTGCGTGATCAGCACCTGGCAGCCCATGTCGTCGATCCGGCTCGCCAGCGCGTCGGCCGAGAAGCCGCCGAACACCACCGTGTGCGGTGCGCCCAGGCGGGCGCAGGCCAGCATCGCGACCGGTAGCTCCGGCACCATGCCCAGGTAGATGGCCACGTTCGTGCCGCGCCCGACACCGGTCTTCTTCAGCGTGTTGGCGAACCGCACCACCCGGCGCTGCAGGTCGGCGTAGGTGAGCGCGAGCCGGTCGCCGACGGGCTCGCCCTCCCAGTGAAAGGCGACCTTCCCGCCGTTGCCCGCATCGACGTGCCGGTCGACGCAGTTGAAACAGGCATTGAGCTTCCCGCCCAGATACCACTTCGCGTACGGCGGGGTCCACTCCCGCAGTGTCGAGAATGGAGTCGCCCAGTCGACCCGCTCACGGCCCTCGCGTTCCCAGAACGCGTCCGGGTCCTGGTCGAGGAATCCAGGCCCGGCGTCGGCGTCGGCGAACTCCGGCGGCGGTGGGTAGCGCCGCCGCTCCGCCTGCAACGCGTCGATGGTGCGGTCGCCCATGACTGTGCGTACCCACTATTTCGCCACCGATTCACGGGGCGGGATGGGCAGGTGTGACGCCAGCGCGGTGGGCGATCAGCGTGCCGACGCCGTCGAGGATGCGGGCCAGCCCGAAATCCAGCGCCTGGTCCTGCTTGCCGCCGGCGCGCGCCTCGGCGATCGCGGCGGCCAGCGCGGGGAAGCGGTCTTCGCGGCCCTGGATCAGCCCGGCGATGGCCTCGTCGAGCGCGGCCTCGGTGTCGGCCGGGGACCCGGCCGTCTGCTGCGCCAGGCTGCGGACGTGGCCGACCAGGGTCACCGCCACGTCGAGCATCTCGCTGCCGTCGAGCCCGGTGCCGGTCAGCGCGGCGACCGCCTCCTCGAGCCAGCCCAGCTCGTTGGGCCCCATCACCCGGGCGCCGACGGCCGCCTCGATCGCCCACGGGTGGGCCGCGAACTCTTCGAACAGTGCCCGCGACCACGCATCCAGGGCCGCCCGCCAGCCCTTGTCGCCGCGCGCCGGCGGATCTCCGAGACCGAGGTCGAGCATCAGCGCGACCAGTTCGGCCTTGCCGGGCACATACCGGTAGAGCGCCATCTTGGTCACCCCGAGCCGGTCGGCGACCCGCTGCATGGTGACCGCGCCGAGCCCGTCGGCGTCGGCGATGGCGATCGCGGCGCGCGCGATGTCGTCGACCGTGAACGCCGGCCGCGGCCCACGCCGCGGGCCGGGCGAAGGCTCCCACAACAGCTTGTCCATCGTCGCCACCTTAGGGCTTGCCGTGCGCTCAAAACTGTGTCTATCGTAAACCGTATCTGAAAGACACAGTTGCTGGAGGTACGAAATGTCCGAGCTGAGCGGCTTCCGGGTGTTGATCTCAGGCGCCGGGATCGCGGGGCCGGCACTGGCCTGCTTCCTGAACGAAGCCGGCGCCGAGACGACCGTGGTGGAGATCGCCCCGGGGCTGCGCAACAGCGGGTTCGCCGTCGACTTCCGCGGGCCGACACACATGCGGGTGCTGGAGCGGCTCGGCGTGCTCGACGAGCTCAAGGCCGTCCAGACGCACGCCGGCGCCATGCGCACGGTCGACGCAGCCGGGCAGACGATCTTCGAGCTGCCGGCCGAGTTCGCCGGTGGTGACGTCGAGGTGCGCCGCCGCGACCTGACGGCGATCCTGCACCGGCGCGGCGGCGAGCGCACCAGCTACCTGTTCGGCGACTCGATCGCCGCGCTGCGGGACGGGCCCGCCGGGGTCGAGGTCGAGTTCCGCAGCGGCCGGCAGGCGACCTACGACGCGGTGATCGGCGCCGACGGGATCCACTCGACCGTCCGCCGGCTGGCCATCGGGCCGGAGGAGGCGTTCGTCAAGCACCTCGGCTATCACATCGCCGGCTGGGACGTGCCCAACGACGTCGGCGCGATCACCACGGCGCAGCAATACAACGTGCCCGGCCGGATGGCCAGCGTCGCCGCCGACGACCGGGATCCGGCGCGGGCGGGCGCGCTGTTCGTCTGGTCGTCGGGCGCGCTCGGCGTGGGCTGGCTCGACGTCGCGGCGCAGAAGCGCGCGGTCCGGGCGGCCTTCACCGGCCTGGGTTGGCACGTGCCTTCGCTGCTGGCCGGGCTCGACGGCGTGTCCGACATCTACTTCGACTCGATCAGCCGGGTCTCGGTGCCCCGCTGGCACGCCGGCCGGGTGGCGCTGCTCGGCGATGCGGCCTGGGGCGTCACGCTCGGCGGCATGGGTGTCGGCACGGGGGTGGTCGGCGCCTACGTGCTGGCGGGGGAGCTGGCCCGAGCCGGCGGTGACCCGGCGACGGCCTTCCCGGCGTACGAGAAATGGATGCGCTCCTTCGCCGGCCGGTGGCAGAAGGGCGCCAGCCCGGGCCACTTCCTGGCCCCGTCGTCCCGGCCCGGCCTGTGGTTGCGCAACACGATGTTCCGCCGCGCCGCGGTCCGCCGGCTGCTGGTGAGCAGTTCGACCTCACTGGCCAGCTCGGCCGACCTGCCCGACTATCCGTAGCCGGGCGAGGACAGCCTCCCGAGAGGTTCCCCCGTTCGGGGGCACGTCTGCCGGCCGGTCCGGGTCGTTAGGCCCAAGGCTGGTTGGCAGACGACCCTCGGGGGCACGTTTTGACGTCCGTAGTTCCAAAGCCGATCGTGACGCGGCCGTGGCCGGTGCGGGAACAGACCCGCGGATCCGCACTCGGGCGCCTGATCCGGACCACCGACGCCAAGCAGATCGGCATTCTCTACCTCACCACGGCGTTCGGCTTCTTCATCGCCGGCGGCATCATGGCGCTGCTGATGCGGGCCGAACTGGCCCGGCCGGGGCTGCAGTTCCTGTCGAACGAGCAGTACAACCAGCTGTTCACGATGCACGGCACGATCATGCTGCTGCTGTTCGCTACGCCGATCCTGTTCGCGTTCGCCAACTTCATCGTGCCACTGCAGATCGGCGCGCCCGACGTCGCGTTCCCGCGGCTCAACGCGTTCGCGTACTGGCTCTATCTGTTCGGCGGATCGCTGGTAGTCCTCGGGTTCGCGACGCCCAGCGGTGCCGCCGACTTCGGGTGGTTCGCCTACACGCCGCTCAGCGACGTGGAGAACTCGCCCGGCATCGGCCCCAACATGTGGCTCTTCGGCCTGGTGATCTCCGGCCTGGGCACGATCCTCGGTGGCGTCAACATGATCACCACGATCGTGACGCTGCGGGCGCCCGGCATGACGATGTTCCGAATGCCGATCTTCACCTGGAACATCCTGATCACCAGCCTGCTCGTCATCCTGGTGTTCCCGCTGCTCGCCGCGACCCTGCTGGCGCTCGGTGCCGACCGAATACTCGACGCCAAGGTCTACGAACCGTCGGCCGGCGGCCCGCTGCTCTGGCAACACCTCTTCTGGTTCTTCGGCCATCCGGAGGTCTACATCGTCGCGTTGCCGTTCTTCGGCATCGTCACCGAGGTCATCCCGGTCTTCTCGCGTAAGCCGCTGTTCGGCTACAAGGGTCTGGTCGGCGCCACGATCGCGATCGCGGCGCTGTCGATGAGCGTCTGGGCGCACCACATGTTCGCCACCGGCCAGGTGCTGCTGCCGTTCTTCAGCTTCCTGAGCTA
>NZ_JBFAPI010000018.1:99181-139267 GCF_040676615.1 Asanoa sp. NPDC049573 | reverse complement strand
GCCGAGCGTGTGCGCCAGTCGCACGATGCCGTCGACCAGTGCCCGCTGCTGCGCCGACGTCGCGATCGTGCCGGTGAACAGCCGGTCGATCTTGAGCACGTCGAGCGGCACGTGCCGCAGATAGCTCAGTGACGAGTAGCCCGTGCCGAAGTCGTCGATCGCCACCCGCACGCCGAGCCGGCGCACCTCGGCCAGGTCGTCCCAGACCTGCTCGTCGTCGCGGAGCAGCAGGCTCTCGGTGATCTCCAGCATCAGGCACGACGGCGGCAGCCCGTTATCGGCCAGCTCCCTCCTGATCAGCCGGACGAAGCCGGGCGTACGGAACTGCCGGGCCGAGACGTTGACGGCGACGTACGGCGCGCCGTAGGGCTGCCCACGACGCCAGCTCCGCGCGGCCTCGATGGCCGTCCTGAGCACCCACTCGCCGATCGGCACGACGAGCCCGGACTCCTCGGCCACGTCGATGAACGCGTCCGGGGCCAGCCGGCCGCGAGTCGGGTGGTTCCAGCGCAGCAGCGCCTCGAAGCCGGCGGTGTGCCCGTCGGAGAGCCGTACGATCGGCTGGAACTCCAGCGCCAGCTGGTCGTTGTGGATCGCGTGGTCGAGCTCGGCCCGCAGCTCCAACCGCTCGGCGATCGTGGTGTGCAGCTCGGGCTGGTAGCGCCGCCACTGGCTCTTGCCGGCGCCCTTCGCCACGTAGAGCGCGAGATCGGCCTGGCGCTGCAGTTCGGCGCCGTCCTCGGCGTCGGCCGTGGTGCCGATGCCGATGCTGGCCGAGCAGCTGATCTGATTGCCGCCGATGGTGTAGGGCTCGCGCAGCGACCGGGTGATCCGGTCGGCGGCGTCTTCGACGTCGGCCGGGTCGGCGGCGTCGTCGATCAGCACCGCGAACTCGTCGCCGCCGAGCCGGGCCGCGGTGTCGTGCGGGCGCAGCGCCGCGCTGATCCGCCCGCCGACCGCCTTGAGCACCTGGTCGCCGCTGGCGTGCCCGAGCGTGTCGTTGACCACCTTGAAGTCGTCGAGGTCGATGAACAGCACCCCGACGACGCCGCGGCGCGCGTCGATCGCCTTCTGCATCCGGTCGGCGAACAGCGCCCGGTTGGCCAGCCCGGTCAGCACGTCGTGGTTGGCCCGGTGGGTGAGCTCGCGCTCCAGCCGGCGCTTGTCGGTGACGTCGCGCAATGTGAACACCAACCCGCGCACCGTCGGGTCGTCGCGCAGGTCGCGCACCGAGATCTCGACCTGAACGGCGGTGCCGTCGACCCGGTGCAGGGTCCAGTCGGTGCTGCCCCGGCCGTTGACGTCGGTGCTGCCCGCGGCGCGGCGCTGGAGCTCACGGAAGACCCGCTCGGCCCGGGGCCGCTCGAGCGGGTCGGTGTGGTCGAGCGCCTTGGTGCCCACCAGGTCGGCGTCGCCGAAGATGGCCTCGGCGGACGGGCTGGCGTACGCGATCCGGTCGTTGCTGTCGACGATCAGGATGACGTCGGCCGCGTTGTGCACCAGCGCCCGGAAGTATTCCTCGCTTGTCCGCTTGCGCAACTTCTCGCTCAGCGCCACCCGGCCGATGGCCAGCGCCGCCTGCCCGGCCAGCACCGCGAGCGGGTCCTGCGCGACGACAAGTGCGCTCTCCTCGGCGTCGACCAGCATGGCGCCCATCGTCTCTTCGCCCCCCTCGCCGCCCTCGCCGAACGGCAGAGGCAGCGCCAGGATCTGGGTCTGGCGCCCGTCCGGGATCCGGCGGGCGCCGAGCGCCTCGACTGTCGGCGCCGGCAGGTCGCCGGCACGGATCAGGGTGGGCTCGCGAAGCCGGTGGATCGCCTCGTGCGACGGGTCGGTCGGCATGTTGCCCATGTGCCGCCCGGGTGTCGCCTGGTCGGCGCCGGTCAGCAGTAGGAAGCGGTAGTTGGCGGCCGGACCGAGCACATGGCGGATGCCGTCGTCGAGGGCGTCGGCGATCCCCTCGTTGTCGGCGGCGGAGACCAATGCGGCGGTGACCTCCCGCAGCGCCCGTTCCCGGTCGATCTGCTCCCGCAACCGCTGCGCCAGGAACCACAGGCGGGTCAACACCAGCACGAACATCACGAACGAGGCGACCGCGATCACCACGCCGTGCCGGACGCTGTCGAAGGCCAACGACTCGTAGAACAGGATGCCGGGTGGGATCAGCGCGGACAGCCCGAGGAGCACCAGTCGCAGCACCGTGACCTCGCGCGGGCGGGGCAGTTGCCACTCGGTCAGACCGCGCATCGACGGCACCAGGGCGGCGCCGCCCCAGAACGCGTAGAGCGCGAAATAGCCCGCGTCGAGTGGGTTGCCGACCGGAAAGTGGCCGCCGACCCGGAACAGCGCGTCGGCGACCAGGTAACCCACCGTACCGAACACCAGCAGCAGCACGGCCGGGCTGAACCGGATGGCCGTGACGAGCCGCACGACGAGGGCGATCAGGATGATGTCGGCGACCGGGTAGGCCACCTGCAGGACGTCGGCGACCGCGCCGGTGGCCGGTTGGTCGAAGTTGGCCTCGACGGTCAGCACCCAGGCCAGCAGCCCGGTGCCGAGGATCAGCACGAGCGCGTCGATCAACGCGGGCCGGTCGCGGCCAGGTTCCGCGGCGCGGGTGAACTTGACCAGCGCGACCGCCAGCAGGACGAACGAGATCAGCAGAAGTATGTCGTCGGACAGGGTGAGCGGCGGTCTCACCGGGCCACCGCCGTGGGTGAGGTTGAAGGCGAGGTCGGAGGCGGCCATGAAGACCATGGCCGCGAAGAACCAGTACCAGGTGCCCACCATCCGGGGCCTGTTGATCCGGATGCCGACGAACACCGCCGCCACGCCGCTCACGCTGATCGCGGTCCACATGCCGGTCAGCCAGGAGTCGGGCACGACGAAGTAGACGGCCGTGAGCACGGCCATCCACAGGCCGTACGCGGCCAGCCCGACCCGCCGCGCCATGCACCAACTCCGATCAATTGCCAATTGAGAGGCATTTACACGGTACGCCGGAATGCCGGGTCGGCCGCTAGCTCGGCTTACGTACCGCTATGTCTCGATTACGTCAAGTAGCCTTCATTGGTCCGCCCATGCTGGTACGAATCTATTTAAAGCATCTCAAAACCGACATGAGGGGATTTCAGCATCATGCGTGTCTTCAGGACAGCGGGTCTCGCCGTCACGGTGGCCGCGATGGCCCTGGCCATGGCGGCGTGCGGCTCGGACACCAGCCCGTCCACCGCTCTCGCGCCAACCGGCGCGACCCCGTCGCCGAACGGCGCCGCCAGCCCTCATCCGTCGGGGACCAACACCACCGGTGGTGGCGGCGCGGCCTTCGGCCCTGGTTGCTCGTCGCTGCCGACTTCGGGGCCTGGCAGCCTCTCGTCGATGGCCTCCCAACCGGTCGCGACCGCGGTGGCCAGCAACCCGCAGCTGTCGACGCTGGCGAACGCGATCAAGACCGCCGGGCTGACCGATACCCTCAACAACGCCCAGAACCTGACCGTGTTCGCGCCCACCAACGACGCGTTCAACCAGCTCGGGCAGTCGCAGATCAACGCGCTGCTGGCCAACAAGACGCAGCTGACCCAGGTGCTCGAATACCACGTGGTGCCGCAGCGGCTGACACCGCAGAACCTGGCCGGCACGCACAAGACGATGGAAGGCCAGAACCTCACCGTCACCGGCAGCGGTGAGGACTTCACCGTCAACAACACCGCGAGCGTGGTCTGCGGCAACATCAAGACCAAGAACGCGACCGTCTACCTCATCGACGCGGTCCTCACCGTGCCGAGCTCGACGCCGACCCCGGCGGCCACCTGATCCACGCACGCCGGCAGGGGCCCCGAGCCGCGGCGAAGGGCCCCTGCCACGGTCAGCCCAGCTTCTTCGCCAGCGACCCGAAGACGATAACGGCCGGGTGCTAGCCGTCCTGGCCTTCCTCGACGGGCGCTGAGGTCTTGACAAACAACAACGGCAGCAGCAGCACACCGACGACGTACGGCGCTGCCATGTAACGCGCCGCCTGCACGTTGTTGACCAGCAGCACGGAGAGTTGCACGGCGGCGGACGGCACGGCCAGCAGGAGCAGCGTCGGGTTGCGCCGGCGCCAGGCCGCGAACCCGACCACGACGTAGGTGAGGTAGGCGAGCGTGGCGCCGCGCCAGGCGATCCACTCGACGCCGCGGCCGTTGGTCGCCCGCACGCCGCTCTGCGCGATCCGGAAGACGGTGTCGTTGAGCGGCTTGGAGACCACGGCGCCGCGGAACGGGGTCTGTGCCATCCGGGGGTCGCGGGCCACGTAGGTCTTCGCACTCCAGGGGTTCGGGTTGCGCGACAGGCCGTAGCGCGGTGTGACGCTCCAGGCGATCGCGCCCCGGCACCACCGGGTGGCGAGCACCTCGCCGGGCATCCGGCCGGCGACGCGGAACCACAGGCCCATCAGCGCGTCTCTGTTGGCGATCGAGGCGTCCCGGTCGTACGCCGGGTCGTAGACGGTCGTGTCGGTGCTGGCGCAGGTGCCGCTGGACGCCCACAGGGACAGCGGTGCGGTGGTCTCCAGCACCGCGCGGTCCTGCGCCGTGAAGCTGCCCGGGTCGTGCCGGTAGGCGACCGCGATGTCGCCGACGAAGGCCTCGAGCGAGACGCCGGCGAAGCCGTTCTTCACGCCCAGCGCGGGCAGCACGGCCAGGTTGAGCCCGAGCGCGACCACGATCGCGGCGAGCCCGGCGATGACGATCTTGACGCGGGCGCCGGCCAGCACCGCCGCGCCGACCGCGGCGACGATCGCGACCATCACGAAGCCGTTCTGGCGGAACACCGCGGCCAGCAGCGCCTCGGCGCCCAGCAGCCAGACCAGGTGACCGCCGCGCCGCTCCCGGCCGGCCGCGACCAACCGGACCAGCGTGCCGACCAGGAACGTGACGGCGATGACGAACCCGACGTCTTTCCAGACGCAGGCGAAGAACGTGCCGACCGGGGGCAGCGCGACCAGCACGGCGGCGGCGGGCAGCAGCGCGGCGGCCGGCGCGCCCAGCCGGCGCAGGCCGGTCAGCAGGTAGGCGACGGCGGCCGCCATCGCGATCGTCTGACCGAGCGTCAGCGCGCCGACACCACCGGTCAACTGCAAGGAGAGCCAGACCAGCGCGGTGTACGGGATGGAGTGGTGGTTGTTCCAGTTGCCGGTGGTCGACTGCCAGATGTAGTCGAGGGAGTCCGGGCTGAACAACCCCGGGAAGTTGGCGGCCCACCAGAACAGCAGCCCGGCCTGCGCGATCAGGTAGGCGGCGACCGCCACCCAGCCGTCACCGCGCAGCCACTGCCGCGAACCCGCGACCGTGGGTGCCGTGCCCGGCTCGACCGCAACGGACGCGGGAGTCGACATCGGGGTGGCCTCCAGGGTCGGTCGCGCAGCCTGGCGCTACCGACCTCTGGGCACGATCGTAGAGCAGCCGCGAGGCTTGCTCACGGTCTCCCTCAGAACAGGTTGATCGTGAAAACCTCGAACGGCGCGGCGTAGCGGGTGCCCAGCCGGGTGCCGGCGGCGCGGCCGATGCCCTCCAGGAACTCCTCCGGGTCGAAGGCGCCCTCGCCCAGCCCGCGCAGGTAGGCCTCGTGCGCCTGGAGCGACTCGAGGCCCCGGTCGAAGGTGCCGCTGATGTCGACCGCGTGCCGGCCGTCGGGGGAGCCGGCGGCCCAGACCTGGCGGACCCCGCCCCAGGGCTCCAGACCCAGCTCCGGGAAAATCCACCGGTTGCCGGCGTCGCGCACCGCGTCGAGGGTGGCCCGCCCGGTGGCCATGTGGTCCGCCTGGTTGAGCGCCTCCGCGCCGTCCCAGGTCTCCCGGAAGTTGTTGGTGATCACGATGTCCGGCCGGTGCCGGCGGACCACCTTGGTGAGCTCGCGGCGCAGCGGGACGCCGTATTCGATGATCCCGTCGGGCAGGCCCAGGAACTCGACGGCGGAGACGCCGACCACGCCGGCCGACGCCCGCTGCTCGGCCTCGCGGACCACCTTGGTCTCGTCGGGCGACATCCCGTCGATGCCGGCCTCCCCGCTGGTGACCAGGCAGTAGACGATCTCCTTGCCCTGCCCGGTCCAGCGGGCGACCGCCGCCGCGGAGCCGAACTCGAGATCGTCGGGGTGGGCCACCACGGCCAGCGCCCGTTGCCAGTCTTCCCGCACGGACTCGAAGGGCGCGAGGTCGGACACGGTGCGACTCCTGTCGGTCATTCGGCTGCCGGCATGCTGGGGCCCACGTGGGTCGCCAGCCATTCGTTGAGCGGCGCGGACGCGCGGAGGAAGTCTGCCACGCGGCGCTTGGCGGCGGCAGTGCCCAGCCAGGGTGCGACCGGCCACTCCTTCCACGCCACGACGCCCTTGTGGCGGAGCAGGTCGGCCCGCGGGTGGTCGGCCGGATAGCCGCGGGGCACCCGTTTGAGCCGGTCGTGGCCGTGGATCCGGACGCCGTCCGCGGCGGCCTCGGCGACCAGCCGCTCCAGCCGTGGGCCGCTCTTGTCGTCGTCGACCGCGGCGCGGTAGCGGAGCAACTGGTCGCGCTCCATGTGATACATCCCGCTGCCGGCGGCCAGCCCGGCCGCGGACAGGTGGATGTAGCCGCCGCGGCTCAACGTCGCGGCGATCGCCGTCTTGTAGGGCGACTTGTCGGCGCTGAACCGCACGTCGCGGTAGGGGCGGAAGATCCGGCCCGGGCCGAACTCGGGCTCCAGTTCGTCGAGCAACTCGGTCATCGGTGCGCGGACCAGGTCTTCGTAGACGTCTTTGTGCGCCGTCCAATAGGTCTTCGAGTTGTCGGCCTCGAGCCCCTCGTAGAACTCGAGAGCCTCACTCGGCCAGCCACGGAACGCCACGGGATCGACTTTAACCCCAGGTCTGGCCGCCCTCGGCCAGGTACACCGGGCCGGCGTACGCGGACCGGGCGGCGTCGAGCGAACTCGTGCCCGGCAGGCCCGGCCAGAGGTGGGTGAGCAGCAGCCGCCCCGCGCCGGCGGCGGTCGCGGCCGCGGCGGCGTCCAGCGCGCTGCTCAACCGGCCGGCACTGTGCGCGGGGACCGCCTCGGGGTAGGTCGCCTCGGCGATCAGCAGGTCGGCTCCGTCGGCCAGCGCGGCCAGGCCGGCTGTCGGCCCGCTGTCGCCCTGGTAGGCCAGCGCGGTGCCGCCGGCCGCGACCCGTACGCCGTTGTTCGGGACGAAGTGCGGCAGTTCGCGTACGTCCACGGTGAACGGTCCGATCTGGAGCCGGTCGCCGTCGCCGATCGGATTCGGTGCGTGGTCGAGCATCCCGGGCCGGTCCAGCGCGAGGACCGCGTCGAGTGCGCCCGGCGGGGCGTAGACCGGCAGGGCCGGCGGCGGTTGGTCGGCCAACGAGCGGGCCCGCAGCAACGGGCTGAGGTCGGCGCAGTGGTCGGGGTGGCCGTGGGTGATCAGCACCGCGTCGACGGCGGCCGCCGGTTATGCGACGTTTCCCCGGCTCCTCGCCGTCTGTCCGGCGTCCAGCAACAGCCGGAACCCGTCGTGCTCGACCAGGAAACCGCTGCACGCGTCGCCGGCCTCGGGGAAGGCCCCTCGGGCACCGAGCACGGTCAACTCCACCGGCAGGAGGCTACCCTCGGACGGGTGAGCACAGACGGCGCCGTCACGCTGGCCGGGCTTCCCGCCAGCGTCCTGCTGCCGGGGCACGACGTGCCCCTGGGGCGTTACACCACCGTGCGGCGGCTGTTGCCGCAGCGACCGCGCCGGATGATCGGCGCGTGGTGCTTCGTCGACCAGTTCGGGCCCGACGACGTGGTCAACCGGCCGGGCATGCAGGTGCCCCCGCACCCGCACACCGGCCTGCAGACCGTCACCTGGCTGGTCGCCGGCGAGGTGTTGCACCGCGACAGCCTGGGCAGCCTGCAGACCATCCGGCCCGGGCAGCTCAACCTGATGACCTCGGGGCACGGCATCGCGCACTCCGAGGAGTCGCCCGAGCGGCACCCGCCACTGATGCACGGCCTGCAGTTGTGGGTCGCGCTGCCCGAGGAGGCGCGGCACCAGCCGGCCCGCTTCGAGCACCACGCACAGTTGCCCTCGGCCGACCTCGCCGGCGTCACCACCACCGTGCTCGTCGGGGAGTTGGGCGACCTGACCTCGCCCGCCCGGGTGCACACCCCGCTGATCGGCGCCGAGTTGCTGCTGGAGCCGGGCGCGCGGCTGTCCTTGGCGCTGCGCAAGAACTTCGAGTACGGCCTGCTCGCGCTGGACGGCGCCGCCGACGTGGGCGGCACCGAGCTGACCCCGGGCGGCCTGCTCTACCTCGGCGAGGAACGCACGACCGCCACCATCGCGAGCGACCGGGGCGCACGACTGTTCCTGCTCGGCGGCGAGCCGTTCGAGGAGCCGCTGGTGATGTGGTGGAACTTCGTCGCCCGCAGCGACGAGGAGATCCGCCAGGCCCGGGAGGAGTGGACCGCCGGCGACCGGTTCGGGGTGGTGCGTGGCTACGCCGGCGAGGCGCTACCGGCGCCCGCCTTGCCGACGACGAAGCTCAAGGTGCGCGACCGGCACGGCAACACGCTGTAACGTGTTGCCCGGCTGGCACGGCAACACGCTTTAACGCGTTGCCCGGCTGGCAGAGCCACAGATTCCGCTATCTCAAGATGATCCCGCGCACGTAGGCGGCCTGGCCGGCGTGTTGCACGTCGTCGTTGAGCACGCTCACCAGCCGCACGCCCATCGTCACCGGAGGGTTCCAGCCGCGATCGACGATCCGGTCGAGGTCTTCCGGCGTGACCGCCTTGACCAGCCCGGCCGTGCGGTCGTGCACGGCCTGGTAGTAGTCGACGAGCACCTTGCCGCTGGCCGGGCGCACGCCGAGGACCTCGTCGGGGCCGTGGGCGTAGCCGGTGTCGTCGGGATCGGCGGTCAGCTCGAAGCGCGGCGCCCATGGCCCGGTCACCCAGATCTGGTCGTCGCCGAGCAGGTCGGCGACGTGGTGGTCCTGGATCCGGGTCAGGTGCCAGACGAGCCAGCCCACGGTGTTGGCACCCGGCGCCGGCGGCCGGCGCAACTGCTCGGCGTCGAGGCCGGCCACCGCGCCGCGGACTAAACCGGGTAGCCGCCCGAAGGCGTCGCTCAACAGGTCGTTGATGTCCATCCGCACCATCATGCCCCTGGTTGGTTAGCGTCGGCCCGTGAAAGACGAAGGCACGATCGACCTCACCCTGACCGGGCACCTGGCGACCATCACGATCAGCAACCCACCGCGGCGCAACGCGTTGACCCCGGCGATGTGGCGCCGCCTGCCGGACCTGCTGGACGCCGCCGCGGCCGACCCCGAGGTGCGGGTGCTGGTGTTGACCGGCGCCGGCAACACCTTCAGCGCCGGCGCCGACCTCACCGGCGTGCAGGACCTGGTCGGCGCCGATGGCCCGCCGACCCGGGCGGAGGAGCGGCTCGCAGCCTTCCCGAAGCCGACCATCGCCCGCGTGCGCGGCTATTGCGTGGGCGGCGGGTGCCAACTCGCGGTCGCGTGCGACCTGCGTATCGCGGCTCTCGACGCGCGGTTCGCGGTGCCGCCTTCCCGCCTCGGCATCGTCTACCCCGGCCCGGCCACCCGCCGGCTGCTCGGCCTGGTCGGCCCGGCGGCGGCGAAATGGCTGCTGTTCACCGCCGACCAGATCGACGCGACCCGGGCCGCCGCGATCGGCCTCGCCGACGAGGTGGTGCCGGCCGACGAGCTCGACGCTCACGTGGCCCGCCTGGTCGACACGATCGCCCAGCGTTCGCAGCTCTCGATCGCCGCGGCGAAGGAGACGATCGACCTCGCCGTGGCCGGCCGCCCGTCGCCCGAGCGCGAGGCGTTCTGGCAGGCCGAGATGCTCCGCGCTGGCGACGTCGCCGAGGGCGCGACCGCGTTCCTGGAGCGGCGGCCGGCCGACTTCCGCTGGCGTCCGTGATCAAAACGTATTCATTTTCGCCAATAGCGTTTCCATTATTCCGGTGATATGACGTCGACCTAATGGTCAGGATCGGTCGTCCACTAAACGTTGACGCCGATCTATTCGACTGGAAACATGTCGACAGATCGATGCCTCCGGATCGGCCGACCGGCCGGTCCACATCCCCCGGGAGGATCAGTGAGTATCACCCGACGCGTCATGCTCTCCGCCACGGCCACGACCCTGGTGGCGGGAGCACTC
The DNA here is from genome assembly GCF_040676615.1 of Asanoa sp. NPDC049573. NCBI lineage: Bacteria > Bacillati > Actinomycetota > Actinomycetes > Micromonosporales > Micromonosporaceae > Asanoa > Asanoa sp. NPDC049573. Next base: position 129,077 of record NZ_JBFAPI010000018.1, on the reverse strand, counting down.
TTCGCGGTGTCTCCAGCTCAAGCGGCACCGACCCCGCTGAGCCCGGATGGCGCAGCCCGCATCGCCGACTCGCTCGGCGCCGACCGCAACGCCGGTTCCTATGTCGACTCGTCCGGCGCGACGGTCGTCAACGTGACCGACGCCGCCGCTGCCGCGCAGATCAAGGCCGCCGGTGGGCAGGCCCGCATCGTCAAGCGCAGCGGCGCCGACCTCGCCGCCCTGACGTCCCGTCTGGACAAGGGCGTGACCGGCACCGCCTGGTGGGTCGACCCGGTCAGCAACCAGGTCGTCGTCGACGTCGACACGACCATCACCGGCGCCAAGCTCGCGACGCTGCGGAGCGCCGTGGCCGCCAGCAACGGCGGTGCCCGGATCGAGAAGCTGACCGGCAAGCTGAGCACCACGATCTCCGGTGGCGACCCCATCTACACCGGCGGCGCCCGCTGCTCACTCGGCTTCAACGTGCGCTCCGGCACGACCTACTACTTCCTGACGGCCGGCCACTGCACCAACATCGGCAGCACGTGGTACGCCAACTCGAGTTCGACGACCGTCCTGGGCACCCGCGCGGGCACCAGCTTCCCGGGCAACGACTACGGGATCGTCCGCTACACCAACACGACGATCACCAAGACTGGCGGCGTCGGCAGCGTCGACATCACCAACGCCCGCACCCCGAGTGTGGGTGAGCGGGTCACCCGCCGCGGCAGCACCACCGGCATCCATTCCGGCACGGTTCTCGGCCTCAACGCGACCGTCCGCTACGCCGAGGGCACCGTCAGCGGCCTCATCCGCACCAACGTCTGCGCCGAGCCCGGCGACAGCGGCGGCTCGCTCTACGCCGGCAACTCGGCCCTGGGCCTGACCTCCGGCGGCAGTGGCAACTGCAGCAGCGGCGGCACCACCTACTTCCAGCCCGTCACCGAGCCGCTGAGCGTCTACGGCGTCAGCGTCTTCTGATCGCGCCCTCCCCCAGGGGTCCGCATTCGAGGCGGACCGCCGGCGACCCCCGGACCCCGAGCCGGGGGTCGCCGCGCGACCATGGTCAGGTGCGTATCGAGGTGAACGGCCGGCCCGCGGCCGCGCAGGAGTTGTTCTCGACCTACGGGCATTTCACCGCGATGCAGGTACGCGGCGGCGGGGTGCAGGGCCTGGCCAACCACCTCGACCGGCTCGACGCGGCCAACCGCGAACTGTTCGGCCGCCCGCTGGGCCCCGAGCGGGTGCGGGAGTTGGTGCGGCACGCCCTGGCCGGCGAGGGCGATGCCGCCGTGCGTGTCGCGGTGCGGGACCCGGATCTGGTGCTGGTCTCGGTGGCACCGCCCACGGCGCCGGCCACCGGCCCGGTGCGGCTGCGGTCGGTGCCCTACCTGCGGCCGTTCCCGCACCTCAAGCACCTCGGCGGGTTCGCGCAGACGGAGTGGGCCCGGCGGGTGCGGGCCCAGGGATACGACGACGCGCTGCTGACCGGGGCGGACGGCACGGTGGCCGAGTCGTCGGTGGCCAACATCGGCTTCTTCGCCGCCGACGGCGCGGTGGTCTGGCCGACGGCACCCTGGCTGCACGGCACCGCGATGTTGTTGATCGAGCAGCACCGGCCCACCACTCAGCAGCGGATCACCCTGGGCGACCTCGGCGGGTTCCACGGCGCATTCCTCGCCAACTCGATCGGCCTGGCCGGCGTCGCATCGATCGATGACATTCCCTGCCTACCCGACCCGGGCCTGATGGCCGGTCTCGACCGCCTTTTCGCCGCCGTACCCTGGGATCCCGTTTAAGCGTTTGCCGGCAGGGCCGGTGCTGGTCATCATTGAACGCATGTGCGTGGGAGTGCGGCGAGCTAGCGGCGCCGAGCCGGTCGGCTGAGGTTTCGTCCTCGCCTGACCCTCGGTGCCGGCTCGGCGGTTGCGCCAACCGACCCCACGCGTCCGCGACGCTTCGCGGTGAGGAGCCCAGGCCTGGGCTCGTGGGCGCGCTGCTCCACGCGACCGAAACGGCGTCCATCATGCGATCCGATCAGATACGCACGACCTTCCTCGACTATTTCGGCGGCCTCGGACACCTCGAGGTGCCGGCCGGCCCGCTGGCGCCCGACGAGGGCGACCTGCTCTTCACCAACGCGGGCATGGTGCAGTTCAAGCCCTACTACCTGGGTCTGTCCCGGCCGCCGCGATCGCGGCTGATGTCGGCGCAGCCCTGCGTGCGCACCGTCGACATCGACCGGATCGGGCTGACCGACCGGCACGCGACGGCGTTCGAGATGCTCGGCAACTTCGCGTTCGACGACTACTTCAAGCGCGAGTCGATGGCCTGGGCGCTCGACCTGCTCACCGGCGGCTTCGGGCTGGAGCGCGACCGGCTGTGGATGACCGTGCTCCGCGGCGACGAGGAGAGCGTCGACCTCTGGCGCTCGCTCGGCGTGCCCGAGGAGCGGATCCAGCGGCTCGGCCCCGACGACAACTTCTGGAGCATGGGCGTGCCCGGCCCGAGCGGGCCCACCTCGGAGATCTTCTACGACCGCGGGCCGCGGGTCGGCCGCGACGGCGGCCCGGCCGTCGACAGCGAGCGCTTCGTCGAGTTGTGGAACCTGGTGTTCATGCAGTACCGGCGCGGCGACTCCGACGACGAGATCCTCGGCGACCTGCCCGGCCGGCACATCGACACCGGGCTGGGCCGGGACCGGCTCGCGCTCGTCCTCCAGGGCGTCGACAATCTCCAGGAGATCGACGTCGCGCGGTCGACGCTGGCCGCGGTGCGCGCGCTGACCGGCCGCGACGACGAGCCGGCGGCGCACCGGCTCGTCACCGACCACGTCCGCACGGCGGTGCTGCTCATCGCGGCGGGGTTCCGGCCGGGCAACGAGGGCCGCGGCTACGTCGTGCGCCGGTTGCTGCGGCGCGCGGTGCGCCGGTTGGTGTTGCTCGGTGTCGACGAGCCGGGGCTCGGCCCGGTGGCGGCGAGCGTGCCCGGCGGCGACCCGGCGGTCGTCGAGGTCGTCGAGCGCGAGGAGCGCACGTTCCGGCGCACGCTGCGGGCCGGCAACCGACTGCTCGACACCGAGTTGCGGCGCGGCCCGCTGACCGGCGAGACGGTGTTCAAGCTGCACGACACCTACGGCTTCCCGGTTGACCTCACGGTCGAGATCGCAGGGGAGGCCGGGGTGTCGGTCGACACCGACGGCTTCGCGCGGCTGATGCGCGAACACCGCGAGCGCAGTCGCGCCGGTCGTCAGTAGATGTTCTTCGCGTAGTCGGGGCCGTAGTGCCGGTCGAGCTCAGCCAGGGTCTCGGCCGGCCGCTCCACCTCTTTGATCAGCATCGCCCGGCGGGGGAGCACGTCGGGTTGCCAGGTCTGCGGCTTCCACAGCTCGGAGCGCAGGAACGCCTTGGCGCAGTGGTAGAAGATCTGCTCGATCTCGACCTGGAGCGCGAACGCCGGCCGGTGCCCGCGGACGGTCATCTGGTCGAAGTAGGGCGCGTCGCGCAGGATGGTCGCCCGTCCGTTGATCCGCAGCGTGTCGTCGCGGCCGGGGATGAGGTAGATCAGGCCGACGTGCGGGTTGTCGATGATGTTGTGGAAGCCGTCGGCCCGCTTGTTGCCGGGCCGTTCGGGGATCGCGATGGTCGTGTCGTCGACCACCACCGTGAAGCCGGGCGGGTCGCCCTTCGGCGAGACGTCGCAGGTGCCGTCGGCGCCCGCCGTCGCGACCAGGCAGAACGGCGCGGCGGCGAGCCATTCCCGATCGCGCTGGTGCAGCTCCTTGCGATCCTTCTCGAGCACCCGCTGGCCGGGCTGGCCGAGCAGGGCGCGAAGCTCCTCGTGTGACGTGACCGCGGTCATCCGTCCTCCCCCGATGGTCGTCTGCGCCGCCGACGGTACGCGATTGGGGCAAAGCCGCACGCGACATATTTCTGGGCGGTTTGATATGAGAGGACGTTTTCATCACCTTTGGGGGCACGGAGGCACCGGTGCAGGACGTGGCGTACATCTTGATCTCGATCGCGCTCTTCGTCGTGCTGGCGATCATCGTGCGGCAGGTCGAGCGGCTGTGAGCGCGGTCAACCTGGCCGGGTTGATCATCGCGTTCCTGGTGGCCGTGTTCCTGGTCGTGGCGCTGCTCTTCCCGGAGCGGTTCTGATGCCGGAGCGCCGCTGATGTCCACGACGATCGCCGGCGTCTTCTTCGCCCTGTCGCTCGTGCTCTTCGTCGGGCTGGCCTACCGCTACTTCGGCGACTACATCTTCCGCGTGGTCACCGGCACCCGGCACTCCCGGGTCGAGCGGCTGATCTACCGCCTGGTCGGGGTCAACCCCGCGGCCGAGCAGAGTTGGCCGGTGTACGCCCGCAGCGTGTTGGCGTTCTCGCTGCTGTCCATCCTCTTCCTCTACGGCTTCACCCGGCTGCAGAGCAAGCTGCCGCTCTCGCTCGGCTTCCCGGCCATGTCGCCGCACCAGGGCTGGAACACCGCGACCAGCTTCGTGACCAACACCAACTGGCAGTCGTACGCGGGTGAGTCGACGCTCGGCCACCTGGTGCAGATGTCCGGGCTGGCGGTGCAGAACTTCGTCTCGGCGGCCGTCGGCATCGCCGTCTCGGTCGCGCTGATCCGCGGCTTCGCCCGCAGCCGCACCCAGGCACTCGGCAACTTCTGGGTCGACCTGACCCGGATCACGCTGCGGGTGCTGCTGCCGGTGTCGGTGGCCGTCGCCATCGTGTTGATCGCCGGCGGCGTGGTGCAGACGCTGTCAGGCGGCACCGACGTCACCACGCTCACCGGCGCCACCCAGCACATTCCCGGTGGGCCGGTGGCCAGCCAGGAGGTCATCAAGGAACTCGGCACCAACGGCGGCGGGTTCTACAACGCCAACAGCGCGCATCCGTTCGAGAACCCCACACCGTGGACGAACTGGATCGAGATCTTCCTGCTCCTGCTGATCCCGTTCGCGATGCCCCGGGTGTTCGGCCGGATGGTCGGCGACAAGCGGCAGGGTCACGCGATCCTGGCCGTCGTGACGATCCTGGCCATCACCAGCGTGGTCCTGGTCAACACGTTCGAACTGCTGCACAACGGCACGGTGCCCAACTCGGTGAACGCCGCGTTCGAGGGCAAGGAGGTGCGCTTCGGCGTCTCCGACTCGGCGACCTTCGGCGCCGCCACGACGCTCACCTCGACCGGTGCGGTCAACTCGTTCTTCGACTCCTACACCGCGCTGGGCGGGATGATCCCGATGATCAACATGATGCTCGGCGAGGTCGCACCGGGCGGTGTCGGCTCCGGCCTCTACGGCGTTCTGATCCTGGCGATCATCACGGTTTTCGTCGCCGGACTGATGGTCGGGCGCACACCGGAGTATCTCGGCAAGAAGATCTCTTCCCGCGAGATCAAGTTCGCGTCCCTGTACTTCCTGATCACGCCCGCGGTCGTGCTGATCGGCATGGCCACCGCGATGGCGACCAAGAACAAGGACACGATGCTCAACACCGGGCCGCACGGGTTCTCCGAGGTGCTCTACGCGTTCACCTCGGCGGCCAACAACAACGGCTCGGCCTTCGCCGGCATCACCGTGAACGACCAGTGGTGGGACACCGCGACCGGGTTGTGCATGGTGATCGGCCGCTTCCTGCCGATGGTGTTCGTGCTGGCACTCGCCGGTTCGCTGGCCCGGCAGCGCCCAGTGCCCGTCTCGGCCGGCACGTTGCCGACCCACCGACCGTTGTTCATCGGCATGGTCGTCGGCGTCGTGATCATCCTGGTCGCGCTGACCTTCCTGCCGGTGCTCGCGCTCGGCCCGCTGGCCGAAGGGCTGTGAGGCGACCATGACCGCGGGCGTGCTCGAACAACCCAGCCGCATCGGCGGCGGCCTGCTCGACCCGCGACAACTCGGGAAATCGCTGCCGGACGCCCTGCGCAAGCTCAACCCGGCCACGCTGTGGCGCAACCCGGTGATGCTCATCGTCGAACTCGGCGCGCTGTTCACCACCGCGCTGTCCATCCAGGACTCGTCGACGTTCGCGTGGCTGATCACGGTCTGGCTGTGGCTTACGGTGATCTTCGCGAACCTGGCCGAGGCGGTCGCCGAGGGCCGGGGCAAGGCGCAGGCGGCGACACTGCGCCGGGCCCGGCAGGAGACGGTGGCGCGGCGGCTGGTCGACTGGCGCGAGGGCCAGACCTCGCCCCGGGAGGAGGCGGTCGACGCCGTCCAGTTGCGGCAGAACGACGTCGTGGTCGTCGAGGCGGGCCAGGTCATCCCCGGCGACGGTGACGTGGTCGAGGGCGTCGCCAGCGTCGACGAGTCGGCGATCACCGGCGAGTCGGCACCGGTCATCCGCGAGTCGGGCGGTGACCGCAGCGCGGTCACCGGTGGCACCCGGGTGCTCTCCGACCGGATCGTCGTGAAGATCACCCAGAAGCCCGGCGAGAGCTTCATCGACCGGATGATCAGCCTGGTCGAAGGCGCCTCGCGGCAGAAGACGCCCAACGAGATCGCGCTCAACATCCTGCTGGCCGCGCTGACCATCATCTTCCTGCTGGCCGTGGTCACGCTGCAGCCGGTGGCGATCTTCGCGAAGGCGTTCCAGGGCGCGGCGCCCAACACGCTGACCATCAACGAGCACGGCGTGACCGGGATCGTGCTGGTCTCGCTGCTGGTCGCGCTGATCCCGACCACGATCGGCGCGCTGCTGTCGGCGATCGGCATCGCCGGGATGGACCGGTTGGTGCAGCGCAACGTGCTGGCCACGTCGGGGCGGGCGGTCGAGGCGGCCGGCGACGTCAACACGCTGCTGCTCGACAAAACCGGCACGATCACCCTGGGCAACCGGCAGGCGACCGAGTTCCTGCCGGTCGCCGGCGTGCCGGCGGCGGAGTTGGCCGACGCGGCCCAACTCTCCAGCCTGGCCGACCAGACCCCGGAGGGCCGGTCGATCGTGGTGCTGGCCAAGATCGAGCACGGCCTGCGCGAGCGCGACGAGGGCGTCATCCCGTCGGCGGAGTTCGTGCCGTTCACCGCGGAGACCCGGATGTCGGGTGTGGACCTGGCCGAACCCGGCAGCGCGCCCCGGCAGATCCGCAAGGGCGCGGCGTCGGCGGTGATGCGCTGGGTCCGGGAGAACGGCGGGCGGCCCAACGAAGAGGTCGGTGGCGTCGTCGACGGGATCTCGGCGACCGGCGGGACCCCGCTGGTGGTCGCCGAGCACGTCGCGGGGGAACCGGCCCGGGCGCTCGGTGTCGTACACCTCAAAGACGTGGTCAAGAGCGGGATGCGGGAGCGGTTCGACGCGATGCGCCGGATGGGCATCCGGACCATCATGATCACGGGCGACAACCCGCTGACCGCGCGGGCGATCGCCGAGGAGGCCGGCGTCGACGACTTCCTGGCCGAGGCCAAGCCGGAGGACAAGCTCGCGCTGATCCGGCGTGAGCAGGAGGGCGGCCGGCTGGTCGCGATGACCGGCGACGGCACCAACGACGCGCCCGCGCTGGCGCAGGCCGACGTCGGGGTCGCCATGAACACCGGCACGTCGGCGGCCAAAGAGGCCGGCAACATGGTCGACCTCGACTCGGACCCGACCAAGCTGATCGAGATCGTCGAGATCGGCAAGCAGTTGCTGATCACCCGGGGCGCGCTGACGACGTTCTCGATCGCCAACGACATCGCGAAGTACTTCGCGATCATCCCGGCCATGTTCGCGGCCGTGTTCCCGAGCCTCGACGGGCTCAACATCATGCGCCTGAGCTCGCCCGCGTCCGCCATCACCTCCGCGATCATCTTCAACGCGCTGATCATCGTCGCGCTGATCCCGCTGGCCCTGCGCGGTGTGCGCTACCGGCCGAGCAGCGCCTCGTCGCTGCTCAGCCGCAACCTGCTGGTCTACGGGCTGGGCGGGATCATCGCACCGTTCGCCGGCATCAAGGTCATCGACGTCGCCATCATCCAGTTCATCCCGGGGATCTCCTGATGCGGCTACCCAACTGGCTGGGCCAGCATCTCGCGGCGTTCCGGGCGGTGCTCGTGTTCACCGTCGTGCTCGGCATCGCGTACCCCTTGCTGCTGGTCGGTATCGGTCTGATCCCCGGGCTGCACCACAAGGCCAAGGGTTCGCTGGTGAGCGCCGGCGGGAAGAACGTCGGCAGCAGCCTGATCGGCCAGAGCTTCGTCGACGCCGACGGCCGGGGGATTCCGCGCTATTTCCAGAGCCGTCCGTCGGCGGCCGGCGACGGCTACGACCCGACCGCGAGCTCGGCCAGCAACCTCGGTCCGGAGAGCATCGAGGACATGCCGGACATGCCTAGCCTGCTCACCCAGGTCTGCACCCGGAGCCGGGAGATCGGCGCGCTCAACGGCGTCGACGGGGCGCGCCCATTCTGCACGCGGTCCGGAGTGGGGGCGGTGCTGCGGGTGTTCCGCCGCGACGGGCTGACCGGGCCGGTGACCCGGGCGGTGAGCGTCAACCAGGTCGCGCCGGAGCCACCGTTCATCGCGACCTACGGCGGCGTCGCCGTGGAGAGCGCGGTGCCGGGGGAGGACTACAGCAAGGCCGTACTCGTGCCGATCCGCGGCGACGCGCCGAGTGCGCCGGCGGTGCCGTCGGACGCGGTGACGGCCAGCGGTTCCGGGCTCGACCCGCACATCACGCCGGCGTACGCGCAACTCCAGCTGCCTCGGGTGGCGCGGGTGCGCGGTGCCACGCAGGCGGCGATCCAACGCCTGGTCGACGACAACACCGACGGCCGGTCGGTCGGCTTCATGGGCCAGAAGCGGGTCAACGTCGTGCTGCTGAACCTGGCGCTCGACCAGGAGTTCCCGGTGCGCTGATGGTTCAAGTGTCCAGCAACAGGGTGAGGGTGTGCTGAAGGTGAACGGTGACCAGCTTGGCGCTGGTGTCGGCGTCGTGGCCGGCGAGCGCCCCGACCAGTGCGCGATGCTCGGCGGTGGCCTCGGCCAGCCGCTCGGGGTGGGTCTTCAGCGACTCGCCGACATACCGGGCGGTGCTGCCCTGCGCGCTGGTGACGAGGGAGAAGAGGCGCGGTGAGCGGGACGCCCGGCCCAGCACAGCGTGGAACGCCCAGTTCAGCTCCGCCCAAGCGGCCGGGTCCGTCTCCTGGTCCATCCGGTCCAGCAGGTCGCCGGCCGTCGCCAGTTCGTCGGCCGTGATGTGCCGGGCGGCCCGGCGGATCGCCAGCGGTTCGAGGGCCGACCGGATCTCGTAGATCTCGCGCAGGTCGTCGTGGTCGAGGTCGTGCACCACGGCGCCGCGGTGCGGGTCGATCCGGATCAGGCCGTCGGCGGCCAGGTCGCGCAGCGCCTCCCGGACCGGGGTGGTGCTGACCGCGAGCCGGCTGGCGATCTCGGCCTGGCCGAGGTGGGTGCCGCCGGCCAGCAGGCCGCTGACGATCGCCCGGCGCAGGGTGTCGCGGACCAGCTCGTGCGCGGTCCGCCGCTGTGGCCCGGGCACCAGCGTCGTGAGGTCCAGCCCGTCAAGCACACCGTGCATTATGTATCAGCGCAGGCTGAGCTCGATCGTGGCCAACGTCTGCTGCAGGTGCTCCAGGACCAGCTTGGCCGCGCCGTCGCCGTCGCGGTCGCGGCACGCGTCGAGCAGCCGCTGGTGGTGCCGGTTGGCGGTGTCGCGGTGGTCGCCGCCGGTGGCCCGCAGCGCGAGATTGACGTAGACGGCGGCGTTGTCGTCGAGATGGTTGAGGATCTCGGCCAGCCGGTCGAGCTGGGCGGCGCTGTTGAGCAGGCGGTGAAACTCGCGGTTGAGGGCGACCCAGCGACCGAGGTCGGGGCCGCCGTCCATCTCGGACCGCAGCCGCTCCAGGGCCGCGAGCGTCTCGGGTGTCATCGCCCGCACGGCGATCGTCACCGCTTCGGGCTCGAGCAGGCGGCGGATCAGGTAGATCTCGCGGACCTCGGCCAGGCTGGTCTCCCGGATCACCGCGCCGCGGTGTGCGTCGAGCCGGATCAGTCCTTCGGAGGCCAGATCGCGCAACGCTTCGCGCACGGGCGTGGTGCTGACCTGTAACCGCGCGGCGATGTCGGCCTGGACGAGGCGGGCGCCCGCGCCCAGGGTGCCGTCGAGGATCGCCAGGCGCAGCGAGTCGCGGACCATCTGGTGAGCGGTGCGCCGTTCACCGGGGATGAGCTGCGCCTCCACGACCTGCTCCTTCTGGGGGTGAGGCATCACACGGCACAATGCATTGTGCAGTATCTGTTGTGCACCGATTCGATGCGATGGCGGCTGTCAATGTGTGAAGCAGGCTATACCAGATAAGCCATATTCCGTTCGTTGGTGTATGGCTCCGCACAATGTCGGCAATCGGCTTGCGCCGATAGCTGTCCAGCGCGAGGTGACCCGGTCCGGCGGTGAGCCTGGCCGCCGATCCTCGCGCGAGGCGCCTAGCGCAGCGCGCACCGGTCCGGCGGTATCCCGGTCCGGCGGGTCCTCGCGCGAGGCGGCTAGCGCAGCGCGCAACGGTCTGGCGGTGTGCCGGTCTGGCGGGTCCTGGCGCTAAACGGCTAGCGCAGTGCGCCGGCCGGCCCGGCGGTGTGCCGGTCTGGCGGGTCCTGGCGCGAAACGCCTAGCGCAGCGCGCCGGCCGGTCCGGCCGGTCCTGACGCGAAACGGCTAGCGCAGTGCGCCGGCCGGTCCGGCCGGCAGCTTGCCGAGCAGGTCCCAGATTTCGGGCTGGTCCGTCACGGCGTCGGCGACCACCGGGTCCGTGCTGGCCAGCAGGGCCAGGTGGCGGGCCGCGTGTGCGGCGACCGCGTCGGCATCGACGTGCGGCGGGGACGGGGTCAGAGCCGTGCCGCCGATGACCATCCGGTCTGGTGACAGCGGAATCGTGTGCGACGGCGCCGGGTCGGGGAGTGCGGCGTAGGTCAGCACCACCGACCCGGCGGCGTAGCGCCAACTGGTCGAGTGGAGCGTGGCGCCGGGCGTGCACAGGCGCAGGCCCGACAGGTGCAGGGCCAGGTCGTCGGGATGCGTCCCGGCCGGCAGCGGGGCGGACACGGTGCGGAACCGCAGTGTGCCGCCCTCTGCGGACAGGAGCACCACCTCGACGATCGTCACGTGTCGCATCTTCGCGGTTGTTGCCACACATGTGCAACAAGGCCGGCCGCCGAGCCGGTAGGTTTGTCGCCGTGCCGCCGTTGGTGACGGAAAACGAGGTCAGACGCACGGTCGAGGCGGTGTGGCGGATCGAGTCGCCGCGCCTGATCGCCGGGCTGGCCGGGATGATGCGCGATGTCGGCGTGGCCGAAGAACTCGCGCAGGACGCGCTCGTCGCGGCGCTCGAGCAGTGGCCCGTCGAGGGCGTGCCGCGTAACCCGGGCGCGTGGCTGATGGCCGTCGGCAAGCGCCGGGCGGTCGACCTGATCCGGCGCAACGAGCGCTACGCCCGCAAGCTCCACGAGATCGGCCGGGCGCTGCCCGAGTCGGTGGAGGTCGACTTCGAGGCCGCCGCGAGGGAGCAGATCGAAGACGACATGCTGCGGTTGGTGTTCGTCGCCTGCCACCCCGTCCTCGCGGCCGAGGCGCGGGTCGCGCTCACCCTGCGGTTGCTCGGCGGCCTGACCACCGCCGAGATCGCGCGGGCGTTCCTGGTCGCCGAGCCGACCGTCGCGCAGCGGATCGTGCGGGCCAAACGCACCCTGGCCGACGCGGGCATCCCGTTCGAGGTGCCCGAGCCCGGAGAGCGGGCGGCGCGGCTGTCGTCCGTACTCGAAGTGATTTATCTGATCTTCAACGAGGGGTACGCGGCCACGGCCGGCGACGACTGGGTGCGACCCGCCCTCTGCACCGACGCACTTCGGCTCGGCCGGATCCTGGCCGGCCTGATGCCCGGTGAGTCCGAGGTGCACGGTCTCGTGGCGCTGATGGAGATCCAGGCGTCGCGCCTGCGGGCCCGGATCGGTCCGGCCGGCGAGCCGGTGCGCCTCTTCGACCAGGACCGGGCCCGCTGGGACCCGCTGCTGATCCGGCGCGGGCTGGCCGCCCTGGCCCGGGTCGACGAGATCGGTGCGGAGGCCGGCCCCTACGCGCTGCAGGCCGCGATCGCGGCCTGCCACGCCCAGGCCCGCACGCCCGAGGAGACCGACTGGCGCCGGATCGCCGCCCTCTACGACGCGCTCGCCCCGCTGGCGCGTTCGGCCGTGGTCGAGCTCAACCGGGCCGTCGCGGTCGGCATGGCCGAGGGGCCGGCCGCCGGTCTGGCCCTGGTCGACGCGATCGTCGCGGCCGGCCTGCTGCCCGGCTATCACCTGCTGCCCGCGGTCCGCGGCGACCTGCTCGACCGGCTGGGGCGAGCCGACGAGGCCCGGGCGGAGTTCACCCGGGCCGCGTCACTGACCCACAACGCGCGCGAACGCGCGCTGCTCCTGGAGCGGGCTAACCCTTCCTGATCTGGTAGCGCTCGGCCTGGGCCGCCTGCTCCTCGTTGATCGTGGGGATCTCGGCCGGTTCGGCCACCCTCCGGACTTCGACGACGGCCTCCCACGGCGCGCCCTCCGGGATCGCGCGGTCGACCGGGCACCGCCGGGCCCACTCGATGGCCTCCTCCGGTGACTTGACGTCGATCAGGTAGAAGCCGGCGACCAACTCCTTGGCCTCGGTGAACGGGCCGTCGACGACCGTACGGTCGCCGTTGGCGTAGATCACCCGGGCGCCCTGCGAGCTGTCGTGCAGTCCTTCGGCCGCGAGCAGCACGCCCGCGCGTTCGAGTTCCAGGTCGTATTCGTGCATCGCCTGCACCAGGTCGGGCGGCGGCATGGCTCCGGGCGGCGGGTCGCCCTTGAGCATCAGCATGAATCGCATCGTGGTCTCTCCCATCGGTCACGTCATTGTTCCGTTCACTGACGCGTCGTCCAGACCCCGGCCGGTTCGACACGGCGCCACCACCTCTTCTTGACAGCCGTCCGGGGGCGCGGCATGCTTAACCATATCGCTATAGAACAGGTTGGTTATAGATGGCCTCCGACCAGCTCAGCGCCGTCTTCGGCGCGCTCGCCGACCCCACCCGGCGCTCGATCCTGATGCGGCTGACCCGGGGCGACGCGACGGTGGGTGAACTCTGCGCGCCGTTCGCGATGTCGCAACCGGCGATCTCCCGCCATCTCAAGGTGCTCGAGGAGGCCGGGCTGATCTCCCGGAGCCGGATCTCGACCCGGCGGCTCAGCCACCTGGAGGCCGCACCGCTGCGCGCCGCCACGAGCTGGCTCGCCGCGTACCGCCACTACTGGGAGACCAGCTACGACCAGCTCGACGCGTTGCTGGCCACGATGGAGGACGAGGCGTGACCGCGATCGAGATCGTCGCCGAGCCGGGCGTGCCGCAGGTGCTGGTGACCCGCGAGTTCGCCGCGCCGGCCAGCAAGCTGCTGCGCGCGCACACCGACCCTGACCTGCTGGCCCGCTGGCTCGGGCCGGAGGGCCTGCAGCTGACGGTCGACGTGCTCGAACCGCGCGACGGCGGGCGGTGGCGCTACACCCAGACCGACGCCAAGGGCGAACGCTTCTCCTTCTTCGGGCTCTACCACGGCACGCCGAGCACCCAGGGGATCGTGCAGACCTACGAGTTCGACCGCCAGCCGGGCCGGGTCTACCTGAACGCGATCAGCTTCGAGGAGCGGGGCGAACGCACCGTGCTCCGCCAGAACACCGTTTTCCAATCCGTCGAAGACCGTGACTACTACGTGCGTGGCGGCATGGAGGTGGGGCTGCGGGCCTCGCTCGACCGGCTGGACGCGCTGGTGACAGGGAGGCAATGACCATGTTGTTGCAGGGCAGGAACGCCGTGATCTACGGCGGTGCGGGCTCGATCGGTGCCGCGGTGGCGCGCGCGTTCGGCCGCGAGGGCGCGACCGTGCACCTGGTCGGTCGCACCGAGCCGGCGCTGCGGGCGGTGGCCGACGACATCCGCTCGGCCGGCGGCCGGGCCGAGACCGCCGCCTTCGACGCCTTCGACGAGGCCGCCGTCGACGCGCACGCGCGGGCCGTCGCCGACGGGTTCGGCAGCCTCGACGTCTCGTTCAACGTGATCGCGCATCCGTCCGCCTTCGGCACTCCGGTGGTCGAGATGGACTACGCCGACCTCGAACGCGACGTGACCAGCCGGCTGCGCGCGATGTGGCTGACCACCAAGGCGGCCGCGCCGCAGATGATCCGGCAGGGCAGCGGCGTGGTGCTGACCTTCGGCGGCTACGGCGACCCGCAGGCCAACCTCGGCGGACTGCAGGTCGCGTTCGGCGCGATCGAGGCGCTACGCCGCACGCTGGCCCGCGAGCTGGGGCAGCACGGCATCCGGGTGCTCACGCTGCAGACCGGCGGCGTGCCCGAGTCGATGACCGACGAAGACCCGAAGACCCAGCGGGCGGTGGCCGAGATGACCGAGAAGGCGACCATGCTGGGCCGCGCGGCGACGCTCGACGACGTGGCCAACGCGGCTGTGTTCGCGGCCTCCGACTGGGCCCGCACGCTGACCGGCACCAAGCTCAACCTGAGCGTCGGCGCGACGGTCGACTAGCTGATCCGGCGCTCTGCCCGCGGCGCCGCGGGGAGGTCGGCGGAGATGCGGGCGGCGGCGGCGAGCAGCGGGGGCACGAGGTCGCGGCGGATCGCTTCCAGGGTCGTGCGGCTGGCCGCGGTGGAGACGTTGACCGCGGCCACCGTGCGGCCGGCGCGGTCGCGGATCGGTGCGGCCACCGCGCGCAGGCCCTGCTCCAACTCCTGGTCGACGAGGGCCCAGCCCTGTGCGCGTACCCGCTGCAACTCGGTCCGCAACGCGCTGACGCCGCCGATCGTGCGCGTGGTCAGCCGGTCGATGGTCACGCCGTCGAGGTAGGCCGCGAGGTCCTCGTCGGACAGGCCGGCGAGCAGGACCCGACCCATCGAGGTGGCGTACGCCGGGAAGCGGGTCCCGACATTGATCGTCACTGTCATGATCCGCGACGTCGGCACCCGGGCGACGTAGACCACGTCGGGGCCGTCGAGGACCGACACCGACGACGACTCGTTGACCTCGGCGACCAGCGCCTCCAGGTGCACCTCGGCGACCTCGGGCAGCGACAGGCTGGACAGGTAGGCGTAGCCCAGCTCCAGCACCCGCGGGCTGAGCGAGAAGAACCGGCCGTCGGTCCGCACGTAGCCCAGCTCCATCAGCGTGAGCAGGAACCTGCGCGCGGCGGCCCGGGTGACCCCGGTGGCCGCCGCGACCTCGCTGAGCGTGAGCTCCGGGTGGGACCGGTCGAAGGCGCGGATCACCGCCAGGCCGCGTTCGAGGGACTGGACGAAGTCTGCCGAGCGCACCGTCGTCACGTCGCCTCCTCGATGCCGAGCTCGTCGAGCACCCGCTGGGCGGTCGCGAACGCCGTGTTGGCCGCCGGGGCGCCGGCGTAGACCGCAGTATGCAGCAGCACCTCGCGGATCTCCGTCGGTGTCACTCCCTGGCCCAACGCGGCCCGCACGTGCATCGCCAACTCGGCGGTCGCGTGCTGGCTGGCCAGCAGCGCGATGGTGACCAGGCAGCGGGTGCGCCGGTCGAGCCCCGGCCGGGTCCACACCGCGCCCCAGGCGTGCGCGGTCACGTGCTCCTGCCACGGCGCGCTGAACGCGGTCGCGGCGGCGGCCGCCCGGTCGACGTGCGCGTCGCCGAGCACCTCACGGCGCACCGCGGCACCGTCGTCAGCCATCGGTCCTCCGAGAGGCGTAGCGGGTCAGCGCGAGGTCGACGAAATGGCCGGCGCTGCCCATAGGGTCGGTGGCACCGCGTTCGGTGTGCCAACCGGCCCGGTCGAGATTGGCACGCATCACATCGGCGTGCACGACCAGCCCGGTCAGGCCGGCCCGCAGCCAGGCCGCGGCCGAGCCGACCGCGACCAGCAACTCGCGCAGCGGGCGCCACTCGGCCTGCCAGGCGCCGGCGGCCCGCTGGTGTTCCTGCACGGCGCTGGCCAGCAGCGTCGCGACCAGCCCGGGCGCCTGCGCGGTGGCGGCCAGCGTGCTGACCGCGGCCACCGGGTTGTGCTTGTGTGCCATCGTGCTCGACCCGCCCGGCGCGGCCTCGGAAACCTCGCCGACCTCGTTCTGCGCGAGCAGGGTGAGGTCGCGGGCGGGCTTGCCCAGCGCGCCGGCCGTGACGCCCAGCGCACCGGCCAGCCGGCCGATCCGGCTGCGTTCGGTGTGCCAGGGCAGCTCCGGTGCCCCGAGCCCGAGCCGGCGGGCGAAGTCGGCGAACACGGCCGGCCCGGCCGCGCCCAGCCCGGCCAGCGTCCCGGCGGCGCCGCCCAGTTGGGTCGCCGGCTGCCAACCGCGCAGGCCCTCGGCGGCCGCGTCGAGCCCGGCCAGCCAGCCGGCGGCGGTCAGCCCGAACGTGGTCGGGACGGCCTGCTGCAGCAGCGTCCGGCCTACCATCGGGGTGTCGCGGTGCGCGGCGGCCAGCCCGGCGGCGGCTTCGGCAGCGCCATCCACATCGGACAGTAGCGCGGTCAGCGCCCGGCCGGTGATCAGCATGGCCGCCGTGTCGAGCACGTCCTGGCTGGTCGCGCCGGCATGCACGAACTCGGCGACCGGCGCCGGCAACGCCGCCCGGATCGCCGCGACCAGGGGCACCACCGGGGTGGCGTGGGCGGCGGCGGCCCGGCCCAGGTCGGCGGGGTCGGGCGCCAGGTCGACGCAGGCAGAGACGATCGCCTCGCCGGCCGCGGCCGGTATCACGCCCGCGGCGGCGTTGGCGGCCGCCAGCGCCGACTCCACGTCGAGCATCGCGCGTACCCACGCGTCGTCGGCGACGGCCTCGGGCACCGCGCCGCGGGCCAGGATTCCGTCGAACAGCCCGGCGGCCGGGCCGGGCTCAGAAGGCGAAGAATACGGTCTCATGCTCGCCCTGCAGGGTGATGTCGAAGACCAGGCCGTCGTCGGACTCCTTCGCGACCAGCGTCGGCCGCCGGATCGGGTCGACCAACGACAACACCGGGTCGCCGGCGTTGGCCGCCTCGTCGGGGAAGTAGATCCGGGTGACCAGGCGGTCGAGCAGGCCGCGGGCGAGCACCGAGACGTCGATGTGCGGTGCCTGCAGCGTGCCGTCCGGGCCCGGCACCCGGCCGGGCCGGACGGTGCGGATCGCCCAGCGCCCCTCGGCGTCGGTCGGGCAGCGGGCGAAGCCGCGGAAGCCCGGCGACGCGACCGCGCCGCGCGGGTCGTCGGGATGGTCGAAGCGCCCGGCCGGGTCGGCCTGCCAGGTCTCGACCAGGGCGTCGGGCACCGGTTCGCCGGCGCCGTCGAGCACCACGCCGCGCAACCAGAACGCCCCCGGCGCGTCTTCGGGCACCGCGTAGGGTCCGTCGTTCCACGGCAGCCCGAGCGCGAAGAACGGGCCGACCGTCTGCGAAGGCGTCGTCATGCGTCCTCCATCGGAGTGGCGTCGCGGCCGCGGAGCACGATGTCGAAGCGGTAGGCCAGCGACCATTCCGGCGTGGTGGCGTCGAGGTCGAACGCGGCCACCAGGCGCTGCCGGGCGGCCGGGTCGCGGACCGAGTTGAAGATCGGGTCCTGGTCGAAGAGCGGGTCGTTGGGGAAGTACATCTGGGTGACCAGGCGCTGGGTGAACGCCCGGCCGAACAGCGAGAAGTGGATGTGCGCGGGCCGCCAGGCGTTGTGGTGGTTGCGCCACGGGTAGGCGCCGGGCTTGACGGTGACGAACCGGTAGCGGCCCTGGCCGTCGGTCATCGCCCGGCCCGCGCCGGTGAAGTTGGGGTCGAGCGGCGCCGGGTGCCGGTCACCGGCGTGCCGGTAGCGCCCGGCGGCGTTGGTCTGCCACACCTCGACGAGCGTGTCGCGCACCGGCCGGCCGTCGCCGTCGAGCACCCGGCCGAACACCTCGATCCGCTCGCCCTGCGGCTCGCCCTCGTGCTGCCGGGTCAGGTCGTGGTCGAGGGCGCCGACCCGGCCCGCGCCGAGCAACGGGCCGGTGATTTCGGTCAGCCCCTGTGGTAGAAGCACCAGCGGCTGGCGCGGGCTGCGCAGCCTGGTCGACCCGTAAGCCGGCACCGCCAGCGGGGGTTGCTCGTGTTCGGCATGACTCCGGTAGGGCACGGGAGTGATCCACTCAGCCAATGCCGCCTCCTCTCGTCGACGACCGGGTCGTCAGTGATCGCAGTGCCGCCAGTTCGCCGGCCGTGGGTGGCTCGGTGACCGCCAGGTCCGAGCGGACAGCGAGCGGCCAGCCGGTCGCTGCGCGCACCTGGTCGACGGCCACCCCAGGATGGATATGGGTGAGGGTCAGCTCGCAGGTGCGCGGGTCGGGCTCGAGCACGCCGAGGTCGGTGATCAGCCGCACCGGGCCGCGGCCGCGCAGGCCGAGCGCCGCACGGTGGCCGGGGCCGTCGCCGAAGCCCAGCGAGGTGACGAACTCGAGGCGCTCGACCAGCGTGCGCGGCCGGTGCCGGACGACCACGATGGTCTCCTTGCAGGACGCGGCGATCTCGGGCGCGCCGCCGGCGCCGGGCAGCCGCACCGACGGGTGCGCGTACTCGCCGATCACCGTGGTGTTGATGTTGCCCCGGCGGTCGACCTGCGCGGCGCCCAGGAAGCCGACGTCGACGCGCCCCGGCTGCAACCAGTAGTTGAAGATCTCCGGGACGCTGACCACCGCGTCGGCCGTCTCGGCCAGCTCGCCGTCGCCGATGGACAGGGGCAGCGCGCCCGGCTTGGCACCGATCGCACCGGATTCGTAGATCAGCGCGAGGTCGGGGGAGCACGTGCGGCGCGCGAGGTTGGCGGCGGTGCTGGGCAGGCCGATGCCGACGAAGCACGAGGTGCGGCCGGCCAGCGTGCGCGACGCGGTGACGGTCATGATCTCGTCGGCGGTCCACCCGCTCATCCGGCTGTCACCTCGTCGAGCCAGCGGGAGAACGTCGACCGGTCGCGGCTGATCGGGTCCCAGGACTGGTAATAGTCGTTGTCGCGGTCGTAGTAGCCCTGCGCGTAGGACGGGTGCGCGCCGCGCGGCACCTCGGCCACCGCCGTCACCACCCACGCGGGCAGCACCACCGCGTCGGGGCGCGGGTCGAGCTCGTCGACGATCTCCTCGACCGTGACCAGCGATCGCGACGCGGCCAGGACCGCCTCCTTCTGCACCCCGGTGATGCCCCACATCTGCACGTTGCCACGCCGGTCGGCGCGCTGGGCGTGGATCACGGCGACGTCGGGGTTGAGCGCGGCGACGGCGGTGAGCACCTCGCCGGTGAACGGGCAGGTGACCGTGGAGACCGTCGCGGTGTGCCGGGCGATGTCGGTGCCGACATACCCACGGAGCACCGCGAACGGCAGCCCGGACGCGCCGGCGACGTAGCGGTTGGCCATCCCGGCGTGGCTGTGTTCCTCGATCTCGATCGGCCGGGGCCAGCCCCGCTCGACGGCGTCGCGGAACCGGTGCAGTGAGCCGACGCCGGGGTTGCCGCCCCACGAGAAGACCAGCCGGGCCGCGCAACCGGCGCCGATCAACTGGTCGTAGACGATGTCGGGGGTCATCCGGATCAGCGTCAGGTCGCGGCGGCCCTGGCGGATGATCTCCTGCCCGGCGGCCACCGGGATGAGGTGGGTGAACCCCTCCAACGCGACCGCGTCGCCGTCGTGGA
The DNA here is from genome assembly GCF_040676615.1 of Asanoa sp. NPDC049573. Classification (NCBI taxonomy): domain Bacteria; kingdom Bacillati; phylum Actinomycetota; class Actinomycetes; order Micromonosporales; family Micromonosporaceae; genus Asanoa; species Asanoa sp. NPDC049573. The sequence continues at coordinate 109,442 of NZ_JBFAPI010000018.1, read as the reverse complement.
CCAGCTCCGCCACACCCTCGGCGAGGCTGACGAGTTCGGCCATGCGGCTCCAAGTCTGTGCGCTATGCGAACAATCGTTCAGCGGCCAGCCTAGGAACCGCGTGCTTCGCCCGTCAACAATGACAAGCATTGACTTCTGGTGTGGCGCTCTTCTAGGTTTCCCGATGTACATCTGTGCGCTATCCGAACACCCCCCGCCTTTCTCCGCTCACCCCTGACGTGGATGGAGTTCCGATGCGACGCCCCTTGATTGCACTGCTCACCGCGGTGGCACTGGTCGCCACGGCCGCGTGTGGCGATTCCTCAGACGACGGTTCCGCGGCGCCCGCGGCTTCCGGCAAGCCCGACGCGGTCAACGCCGGCGTCATCGCGATCCTCGATGTCGCGCCCATCTACCTCGGCAAGGAGAAGGGCTTCTTCAGCAAGCGCAACATCGATCTCACGCTGACCACCGCACAGGGTGGCGCCGCGATCGTGCCGGCCGTCCTCTCCGGTCAATACCAGTTCGGCTTCAGCAACGCCGTCTCGCTGCTGCTGGCCAAGTCGCAGAACGCGCCGCTCAAGGTGGTCTGCAACGGCAACAACTCGACCGGTGCCGCCGACGACTTCGCCGGGCTGTTCGTCAAGCCCGACAGCCCGATTCAGTCGCCCAGGGACCTGGTCGGCAAGACGGTCGCGGCCAACACGCTGAAGAACATCGTCGACACCAGCGTGCGCGCGTCGGTGAAGAAGGACGGCGGCGACCCCAGCCAGGTCAAGTTCACCGAGTTGCCGTTCCCCGAGCAGGTCGGCGCGCTGCAGGCGGGCCGGGTCGACGCCATCTTCGTCGTCGAGCCGTTCCAGCAGGCCGCGATCGCCGCCGGCATGCGGAAGATCGCGTCGAGCTATGTGGACGCCGCGCCCAACCTGACCGTCGCGCTCTACTTCACCTCGACCAAGCTGGCCGGTGAGAACCCCGACCTGGTCAAGCGCTTCACCGAGGCGATGCAGGAGTCGCTGGCCTACGCCGACTCGCACAGCGACGAGGTGCGCGACATCATCGGCACCTACACGAAGATCGACCCGGCCACCCGGGCCAAGATGACGCTGCCCAAGTGGCCGGCCGACATCAACCGCGAGTCGATCGACGCCCTGGCCACCGCCGCGGTCACCGACGGGCTGCTCAAGGAGAAGCCTGACGTGGCGGGGCTGCTTCCCTGATGGTCTCCGTCGCGGCGCGCCGCCCGCGGGTGACCGGCCGGCGATACCGGTCGGTCACCTTGGGCGTGCTCGGCCTCATCGGCTTCGGGTTGGTGCTCGAGGTGGCGCCGCGGATCGGCGTGGTGCCGATCGACTTCGCGCCGCCGACCAGCCAGATCCTGGTGACCCTGGTCGAGCAACTCGACGACGGCCCGTTCTGGACGGCGCTGCTGCACACGCTCGGCACCTGGGCCGGCGGCCTCGCCATCGCGGTGGTCGCCGGCGCCGTCATCGGCGTCCTGCTCGGCTCGCTGCCCGTCCTGCGGGCCGCGACGACCACGACCATCGAGTTCCTCCGGCCGATCCCGTCGGTCGCGCTGATCCCGTTGGTGATCGTCCTTTATGGTCCGACCGTCCGGTCGACCCTCATCCTGGTCGTCTACGCGGCGTTCTGGCAGATGCTGATCCAGGTCGTGCACGGCGTCGCCGACGTCGACCCGGTCGCCCTCGACACCGCCCAGTCGTTCCGGCTGCGCCCGTGGGCGCGGGTGCGCCACGTGGTCTGGCCGAGCGCGCTGCCCTACGTGATGACCGGCCTGCGGCTGGCCGCCGCGGTCGCGCTGATCCTGACCATCACCGGCGAGTTGGTGATCGGATCGCCCGGCCTGGGCAAGGAGATCGACACCGCGCAGCAGAGCAACGAGGTGCGCCTCGTCTACGCGCTGATCGTGGTGACCGGCGTGCTCGGCGTGCTGATCAACCTCGTCATCCGCCGGGCCGAACGCGCGCTGCTCTCCTGGCATCCGGCCAACCGCGTCGAGAAGGTGGCGCCGTGAGGATCCTCTGGCGCGTCCTGCTGGCGGCCGGCCTGCCCGTCGCGCTCATCGCGGCCTGGTGGTTCGGCTCGGCCGGCAGCACTGACTTCTACTGGCCGTCGCTGTCGACCATCATCGACGCGTTCGGCCGCACCTGGACCTGGGAGATGTTCCAGGAGCAGGTGCTACCGTCGCTCTGGCGCCTGCTCGCCGGCTATCTGCTCGCGGTGCTGCTCGGCGTCGCGCTGGGGGCGTTGATCGGCCTGTCCCGCACGGTGCGCGACCTGCTGGAACCGGTGCTCGAGTTCCTCCGCGCGTTCCCGCCGCCGGTGCTGGTGCCGGCCGCGATCCTGCTCGCCGGCATCGGCGACCGCACCAAGATCCTGGTGATCGTGTTCGGCTGCGTCTGGCCGGTGCTGCTCAACACCATCGAGGGCGTCCGCGCCCGCGACGAGGTGCTCAGCGACACCTGCCGCACCTACCGCATCACCGGGCTGCTCCGCCTGCGCCACCTGGTGCTCCGGGCGGCCAGCCCGCAGATCGTGACGGGTGCCCGGCAGGCCCTCCCGCTGGCCATCATCCTGATGGTGATCAGCGAGATGATGGCCGCCAACGAGGGCCTGGGCTTCACGGTCCTGCAGTTCCAGCGGGGTTTCCAGATCCCCGAGATGTGGAGCGGCGTGCTCCTGCTCGGGCTGATCGGCATCGTGCTCTCCCTGCTGTTCAGACTCGCCGAGCGGTCGCTGCTCGGCTGGTACCACGGCCAGCGCGCGGGACAACGGGAGTTTTGATGCTGGAGGTCAAGAACCTGCACAAGGTGTACGACGGGCACGGCCGCCGGGTGACCGCGGTCGGCGACCTGACGTTCTCCGTCCCCGAAGGACAGTTCGCCTGCGTCGTCGGCCCGTCCGGCTGCGGCAAGACCACCCTGCTGCGCGTGCTGGCCGGCCTGCTGCCGGCCACCTCCGGTGAGGTGCGGGTGCAGGACGCACCGGTCACCGCGCCGCCGCCGGGCCTGGCCGTGGTCTTCCAGGAATACGGCCGCAGCCTGTTCCCGTGGCTGCGGGTGCGCGACAACGTCGAGTTGCCGCTCAAGGCACAAGGCATGGCCCGCGCCGAACGCCGGAAGCTGGCCGGCGACGCGCTCGCGGCGGTCGGCCTGTCCGACGCCGACGGCGCCTATCCCTGGCAGCTCTCCGGCGGCATGCAGCAACGGGTGGCGATCGCCCGGGCCGTCGCCTTCGCACCCAAGGTGCTGTTGATGGACGAGCCGTTCGCGGCCGTCGACGCGCAGACCCGCGCCGACCTCGAAGACCTGGTCCGGTCGGTGTGGCAGCGGCTGGGCGTCACCCTGCTGTTCGTCACGCACGACATCGACGAGGCGGTCTACCTCGGCCAGCGGGTGATCGTGCTGTCGGCGGCGCCGACCACGGTCGCCGAAGACCTGGCCGTCGACCTGCCCGCCGACCGCGACCAGCTGACCACCCGGTCCGACCCGCGCTTCACCGAGTTGCGCAGCCAGGTCTACGCCCGGATCCGGAAAGTGCAGGCACCAGCTTCCGAAGGAGCATCGGCATGACGTTCTTCGACCCGCGGGAGTGGGACGGCAAGGTTTTCGACGGCCAGTGGCGCGCCTCGTCGGGCGGCACCGCCGACATCCTGGAGAAGGCGACCGGGGCGTCGCTCGGCCGCACCGGGGTGGCCGACGCCGCCGACGTCGCTTCCGCTTCGGCGACCGCTGCGGCCGCACAGCGCGAATGGGCGGCCAAGACGTTCGAGGAGCGGGCCGCGGTCCTTCGCCGGGCCGGCGCGCTGATCGAGGCCAACGCGGCGGAGTTGCGCGACTGGGTGGTCCGGGAGACCGGCGCGGTGCCCGGGCTCGGCGACTTCGCCGTCGGCGTCGCGACCCAGGAGTGCTACGAGGCGGCCGGGCTGGCACACCGGCCGGCCGGCGAGATCCTGCAGAGCAACCAGCCGCGGCTGAGCCTGCTCAAGCGGGTCCCGGTCGGGGTGGTTGGGGTGATCTCGCCGTTCAACGTGCCGCTGATCCTGTCCATCCGCTCAGTCGCGCCGGCCCTGGCGCTCGGCAACGCGGTCGTGCTCAAGCCCGACCTGCGTACCCCCGTCAGTGGTGGGTTCGCCATTGCCCGGGTGTTCGCCGAGGCCGGTCTGCCGGCCGGGCTGCTGCACGTGCTGCCCGGCGGCGCCGAGGCCGGCTCCGCGCTGGTCGCCGACCCGGCCGTCCGGGTCATCTCGTTCACCGGGTCCAGCGCGACCGGGCGCCGGGTCGCCGAACTCGCCGCCCGCCACCTCAAGCGGGTGCACCTCGAACTCGGCGGCAACTCGGCGATCGTGGTGCTCGACGACGCCGACCTCGAGCGCGCCGTCTCCGCCGGTGCCTGGGGGTCGTTCCTGCACCAGGGCCAGATCTGCATGACCGCGGGGCGGCACCTGGTGCACGAGCGGATCGCCGACGACTACGTCGCTGCGCTGGCCGAGCATGCCGACCACCTGCCGGTCGGCGACCCGTTCACCGGTCAGGTGGCGCTCGGGCCACTGGTCGACGAGGGCCAGCGCGACAAGGTGCACGCCCTGGTCACCGCGACCGTCGACGCCGGAGCCCGGCTGGCGGCGGGCGGCAGTCACGAGGGGCTCTTCTACCGGCCGACGGTGCTCGACGAGGTGCGCACCGACATGCCGGCGTACGCCGAAGAGGTGTTCGGCCCGGTCGCGCCGGTGGTGCGGTTCGGCAGCCTGGACGAGGCCGCCGCACTGGCCGCCGACTCGTCCTACGCGCTGTCGCTGAGCATCCTGACCGGCGACGCGATGCGCGGGCTGGCGCTCGCCGAGCGGATCCCGAGCGGGATCGTGCACATCAACGACCAGACCGTCAACGACGAGGCGGTGGCGCCGTTCGGCGGCGTCCTCGACTCAGGCACCGGCGCCCGGTTCGGCGGCGCCGGCAACCTCGACGCGTTCACCGAACAGCGCTGGATCACGCTGCGCGGCGAGATCCCGGCTTACCCGTTTTAGGAAAGGTGCACGACATGACGTTGCGTGACACGCCGCCGTTCCGGGCCGACCACGTCGGCAGCCTGCTGCGCCCGGAACGCCTGCTCAGGGCGCGGGCCGACCGGGCCGCCGGCACGATCTCCGCCGAGGAGTTGCGGGCGGTGGAAGACGACGCGATCCGCGACGTCGTGCGGATGCAGCGCGACGTCGGGCTCCGATCGGCCACCGACGGCGAGTTCCGGCGTACGTCGTGGCACATGGACTTCATCTACCAGCTCGGCGGGATTCACAGCACCGACGAGAAGATCCGGGTGCACTTCCACAACAAGCAGGGCGACCTCGACTTCACCTCGGCGGCGCTCGCGGTCGACGGACCGGTCCGGCTGGAGAAGACCATCTTCGGCGACGACTTCGTGTTCCTCGACTCCACTGTGGATGAGGGGGTGACCGCGAAGCTGACGATCCCGTCGCCGAGCATGGTGCACTACCGGGGCGGCAAGGCGTCGATCGACCCGGCCGTCTATCCCGACGAAGAGCAGTTCTGGGCCGACCTGTCGGCGGCGTACGCGGCCCAGGTCGCCGCCGTGGCCGAGCTGGGCTGCCGCTATCTGCAGCTCGACGACACCAGCCTGGCGTATGTCAACGACCCCGAGCAGCGCAAGCAGCTCACCGAGCGGGGCGACGACGCCGAGCACCAGCACCTCCGCTACATCAAGCAGATCAACGCGGCCATCGAGGGCCGGCCGGCCGGGCTGTCGGTGACCACGCACATGTGCCGGGGCAACTTCCGGTCGTCGTGGGCGGCCGAGGGCGGCTACGACTTCGTCGCCGAGGCGCTGTTCTCCGAGCTGGCGGTCGACGGCTTCTTCCTGGAGTTCGACGACGAGCGCTCCGGCGGCTTCGCGCCGCTTCGCTTCGTACCGCCGGGCAAGATGGTGGTTCTGGGTCTGGTCACCACCAAGCGTGGCGAGCTCGAGTCGAAGGACGCGCTCAAGCGGCGGATCGACGAGGCCAGCCGTTATGTGCCGCTCGAGCAGCTCTGCCTCTCGCCGCAGTGCGGTTTCTCCTCGACGGTCGAGGGCAACGTGCTCAGCTACGACGACGAGGTGGCCAAGCTCGCTCTGATCGTAGAGACCGCGCAAGAGGTCTGGGGCTGACCGTGGTCACGCGCACGCAGGTGGTCATCATCGGTGCCGGCCCGGCCGGCCTGGTGCTGGCCCACCTGCTCCGGGCGCGCGGCATCGACTGCGTCGTGCTGGAGCGTCAGTCCCGATCCCACGTGGAGGCGCGGATCCGGGCCGGCGTGCTCGAGCACGGAACGGTCGACCTGCTCACCTCGCTCGGGCTGGCCGACCGGCTGCACCGGGAACGGATGGTGCACCACGGCATCGAGCTGCTCTTCGAGCGGGAGGCGCACCGGATCCCGCTGACCGAACTGGCCGGGCGCGAGATCACCATCTACGGGCAGCACGAGGTGGTCAAGGACCTGATCGCGGCCTGGGACGGCCCGCTGCACTTCTCGGTCTCGTCGGTGTCGCTGTCGGCGCTCGACTCGGCCCCGGTCGTGTCCTACGTGGATGCTGACGGTGTCGCGCAGATGTTGCACTGCGACGTGATCGCGGGGTGCGACGGGTTCCACGGCGTGTCGCGAGCGGCGATCCCGGCCGGGATGCTCACCGTGCACCAGCGCGACTATCCGCATGCCTGGCTGGGCATCCTGGCCGAGGCGGCGCCGTCATCCGACGAACTGATCTACGCGCACAGCGCCCGGGGTTTCGCCCTGCACAGCATGCGCTCGCCGACGGTGACCCGTCTCTACCTTCAGGTGCGGCCCGACGAGGACCTCGGCGAGTGGCCGGACGAGCGTATCTGGGGCGAGTTGCGGGCCCGGCTGGCCCGCTCCGACCTGTCGTGGACGCTGGCCGACGGCCCGATCCTGGAGCGCTCGGTCGCCGCGATGCGCAGTTTCGTGGTCTCGCCGATGCAGTACGGCCGGCTCTTCCTGGCCGGCGACGCGGCACACATCGTGCCGCCGACCGGTGCCAAGGGGCTCAACCTGGCGGTGGCCGACGTCAAGGTGCTCGCCGACGCGCTCACCCCGTTCTTCGCCAGTGGTGACACGACCGGCCTCGACGCCTATTCGCAGACCTGCCTGCGCCGGGTCTGGCGGGTGCAGCACTTCTCCTGGTGGATGACGTCGATGTTGCACCCGACCGGCGACGACCCGTTCGACCTCGCGCTCCAACTCTCCCAACTGCGCTACGTGACGTCGTCGCGGGCGGCGGCGACCTCGCTGGCGGAGAACTACGTGGGCTTCCCGTTCCCGTGAGGGGCCGCTGGTCGGCCGCCGCCTGGCTCGCGGCGGTGCTGCTGGCCGCCCTCAACCTGCGCCCGGCCATCGCCTCGGTCCCGCCGATCGTCGACGCGATCCGCGACTCGCTCGGGCTCTCCGGCTCCGCGGCCGGGGTGCTGACGTCGGTACCGGTCGTCTGCATGGGCCTGTTCGCACCGGCCGCGGCCTGGGCGGCCGGCCGCTGGGGCACGGGACCGACGATGGCGTTCGCCCTCGCCCTCCTCGCGGCGGCGACCGCGGTCCGGCCGCTGGCCGGTGCCGGCCTGCTCTACGCGGCGACCGTGTTCGCCGGCGTCGCGATCGCCGTCGGTGGTGCGCTGATGCCGGCGTTGGTGCGAACCCGCTTTCCGACGCGGGTGGGGCCGGTCACCGGGCTCTACACGACGGCGCTGATCTCGGGCGCGCTGATCGGCGCGGGCGGCACCGAACCGTTGCGCACGGCGCTCGGCGGCTCGTGGCGGGCGGCGCTGGCGATCTGGGCGGTGCCGGCGGTGCTGGCACTGGTCGTCTGGCTGCTGGTCCGCCCGTCGTCCGAGGCGGCCCGTCCGTCGTCCGAGGCGGCCCCTCCGTCGTCCGAGGCGGCCCTGCCGGCTGCCGTCGATCGTGACTGGACGCCGTGGCGCGACCGGGGCGCCTGGCTGGTGACGCTCTACATGGGCGGCCAGTCGCTGCTCTACTACGCGCCGCTGGCCTGGCTGGCCGCGCGCTACACCGACCTGGGCTGGGCGGCGGGGCGGGCCGGCGGGCTGCTGGCCTTGTTCAGCGCCACCCAGGTGGCCGCCGCGCTGGTCGCGCCGGCGCTGGCCCGCCGCGACCCGCGGCCGGCGATCGTCGCCGGCCTGCTGCTCGCGATCGTCCCGCTCGGCCTGATCGCGGTGACGCCGTTGAGCGCGCCGGCCCTGTGGGCGGCGCTGCTGGGTATCGGGGTCGGTGCCAACTTCGCGCTGGCGTTGACCGTGGTCGGCCAGATCGCGCCGACGCCGGCCGCCACGCCGAAGGCGTCCGGGATGGCGTTCTTCGTCGGCTATCTGCTCGCGTCCGTGGGCCCGGTGGCGGTCGGCTTCCTGCACGACCTGACCGGCGGCTTCCGGGCGCCATTCCTGGCGCTGGTCGGGTTCGGGCTGGTCACCCTCGTCGTCGGGGTCGCCGCCGGCAACGCGTCGCTGGCGCCGCACCGCGAGGCCGATCGGGCCGCCGCCGGCCGCCACGCGTGACGTCGCGTTGCCGGGAAATCGCCCTTCGGGGTCGGGCAGGCGTGTCCTGTGCCATAGCGGGCGGGCGCACCCGGCCGCCGCGGCCAAAATGGTGGTGGGAATGTCGCACCCGAGGACTACAACGGACGGGACAGCTATCCCGCCATCGGAGGAGTTTCATGACTTCCACCCTCTCGGCTCAGGTAACGGGCCCAGTGCTGGCCCCTTACGACGAGGGCTACGCCGACGAGGTCGCCGCATGGAACACCGCGGCCACACATACACCGCAACTCGTCGTCGGCGCCACGTCGGCCGAAGACGTCGCCGCAGCGGTGCGCTACGCCGGCGACAACGGCCTGCACGTCAGCGTGCAGGGCACCGGGCACGGCGCCGAGGTCTCGATCACCTCGGGCCTGATGATCACGACCCACCGGCTCGACCGACTGACGATCGACCCGCAGACCCGCATCGCGACGCTCGGCGCCGGCCAGCAGTGGGGCAACGTGGTCGCCGCGGCCGCCGAACACGGCCTGGCGCCGATCGCCGGCGCCGCGCCGACCGTCGGTGTCGTCGGGCTGCTGGTCGGCGGCGGGCTCGGTCCGCTGGCGCGCAGCCACGGCGTCGCTTCCGACTACGTGGAGGGCTTCACGGTCGTCACCGGCACCGGTGAGATCGTCGAGGCCAACCACACCGACCACACCGACCTGTTCTGGGCGCTGCGCGGCGGCAAGTTCGGGTTGGGCATCGTGACCGAGGTCCGCGTCCGCCTGGTCGAGCTGGCGACCCTCTACGGAGGCTCGCTGATGTTCGACGCCGCCGACATCGAGCCGGCGCTGCGGGCCTGGGTCGACTACATCGCGACGGCCGACGACCAGGTCTCGACCAGCGTGGCGATCATCCGGATGCCGCCGTTCGAGCAGATCCCGGAGCCGCTGCGGGGTCGCACCCTGCTGTCGCTGCGGTTCGCCTACCCGGGCCCGGCCGACCGCGGTGCCAATCTCGCGGCGCCGTTGCGCGCAGCGGCCCCGGTCTACCTCGACTCGCTGGGCGAGATGCCGGCGGGGGCGATCGCCCGCATCCACAACGACCCGACCGAGCCGGCCGCGAGCCAGGCCTACGGCGTGCTGCTGGGTGCGATCGACCAGGAGTTCGCGACCGCGTTCCTGTCGACCTTCGGCCCGGCCGCGGAGCCGCCGTTCGTCGCGGCCGAGTTGCGCCACCTGGGCGGTGCCGCGGCGCGCGACGTCGAGGGCGGTTCGGCGGTCGCCGGCCGGGCCGGCGTCGTCGCGTCCACCATGATCGGTGTGCGGCCCGACCTGTTCGAGAAGGTGATGCCCGACGCCGCGTTCGACTGGCGTCAGCTGGTCGCGCGCTGGTCGCTGACCGAGAGCAACCCCAACCTGATGGGCCTGCCGGTCACCGCCGAGCGGTTGGCCACGATGTGGTCCGAAGAGGCCAACACCCGGCTCGGCGAGATCCGCTGGCGCTACGACCCCGACTCGGTTTTCGCCAAGCCGGCGTGACGTGGTGCGGTCGTGGGGCCCGTGACGTGGTTCGGTCGTGGGGCTCGTGACGTGGTTCGGTCGTGGGGCTCGTGACGTGGTTCGGTCGTGGGGCCCGGCCGGTACTTCGTCACGCCCTCCCACACGACGACAGTGGCCCGGTCGCGGCGCATCCCACCGCGCCGCAATGCCTCCCCGAGGTCCTCA
>NZ_JBFAPI010000018.1:0-99171 GCF_040676615.1 Asanoa sp. NPDC049573 | reverse complement strand
TCCCCGGCCGGGCCCCACGACCGGCGCGGTCAGGGCTCGAGCCACACCTGCGGGCGGCCCGGCAGCTCGTGATAGCGGCGCAGGCCGGCGACGCCGGAGAGCACGCCGCCCCAGGCGGCATAGGGCGGGTTGGCGGCGTCGAAACCGCTCTGCACCAGGGTGATCCGGGTCTTGCCGCCCGAGCCCGCGAGCTCCCACGTGCCGACGCCGGCCGGGCCCCAGTCGACCGACAGGCGCGCGTCGGGCACCAGGTCGACGATCTTCGCCGGGTTGGGGTTGTTCTCCAGGCCGCCCATCGCGAAGCGGCCGCCCAGCACCGGCTCGATGCCGACCGGGAAACCGAACCACTCGCTGGCCTGCTCCGAGTCGATCAGCGAGGTGAACACCCGGTCGACCGCCGCCTCGACCTCGAACTCGGCGCGCAATTCGGTGGCCGTGAAGTCGACCTTCGGGCTCAGCGGCCGGCCCTCCAGGTGGTCGACCAGGTTGGCGATCGAGAGTGCCCAGAACGTCTGGAGCACGCCGCGGATGCTGCTGCCGCTCATCGCCTCGGCGAAGTCGAAGTGGCTCTGGTCCACCGCGACCACGGTGGCGTCCTCGCCCTCCGCCGCGAGGTCGATCCGCGTGGTGGTGTCGACCCCGTCGAGGCGCCAGGTGAAGGCCACCACGTTGTCGTCGACGTCGGTCGGTCGCTGATGGGGCGCGTCGCCCTCGGGCGTGTAGCGGCCCCAGAACGCGTAGTGCGCGGGCAGGTCGACCTCGGCGTGCTCGGCCAGCCAGACGCGCAGCTCGGTGGCGTCGGTGAGCGCGTGCCGCACCTGCTTGATCGGTGCGTTGACCCGGGCCTTGGCGATGACGGTCATCCTTCGTCTCCCTTGGGATAGCAGGCCACGACGAGCTTGAAGGCGTCGCCCTCCGCTCCGCCGTAGCGGGTGAACAGCTCCTGCAGCGTCGACTGCAGATCGTCGAGGAACTCCTTGCGCTTCTCCGGCCGAACGTGGATCTCACCCGAGACCCCGATCGACGGCAGTTCGGGTGCGGTGCGGTCGAGGCCGCCGATGTCGGCCTGGACCTCCTCCATCAGGTCGAGCAGATAGCCCAGGCTCAGCTCGTCTTGCGCCTTGCGCAGCCCGATCCGCCCCACCAGCCGCGGCGACAGCCAGTAGGACCGGGCTTGCGCCTGGTAGATCCCCTCGGTGATGCCGCGCACCCGGCGCTCGGCGACCTGGCTCACCAGGCCGGCCTCGACCAGTCGCTTGATGTGGTAGTAGACCCGCTGCGGCGTCTGGCCCAGCTCGGTGGCGACCTCGGTGCACGACCGGGGCTCGGCGAGTTGCCGCAGCACGTCGATCCGCTGCGGCTTGAGCAGCGCCTCGGCCTGCTCGATCTGCTCCAGGTACAGGACATCTCTCATGGCGAAAACCAGTTTTGACGTACAAACAGATTTTGTCAATAGGCGTCGGCGACGTCTGCGGGAACGTCAGCGGCTCGGTCGGCCCGGTCGTGCCACCGACCGGCCCGGCCTGCTGGGGACGACCCACCGTGTCGTCGAGGGCCTACACCACCGGTGGTGGCACGCCCGGCGAAACGATCTCGAGCTCCGCCGCCAGGCCTCTTCACGATCGCTCCGGCGTGCCGGTGTTGTTGGCGGGCCTCCAGGGCAGCCTCGCTGCGCCGCGTACCGATCGCTCAGTCGGCGGCTGCGGTCGCGGATACCTACACCGGAACGGTGACAGACTCGGAGGGCTGAGCGGCTGCGGTCGCACCGGCGGTCGGCCCGCGCTACCCCCCGCGTTACTGAGCCCGGATGTCCGGAGCTCGTCTATCGGGCCCCGGACAGGCTCCGTTCCATCACGATCTCAGCGGGGTCGTCGGGGTTTGGTCCGATGTGGACGAAGCCGGCCCGCTCGTAGAGCCGGACGGCCGCGGCGTTGTCGGCGCGGACCGACAGGCGCACCATCTGCGCATCGGTCCCGGCCGCCCAGTGGGCGATCGCGCCGACCAGCGCGTCACCGACACCCTTGCCACGCCCGGCGGGGCTCACCCAGACCGAGATGATCTCGATGGCGTCCACGCCGGCCGGGACGCCGCTGGCCATCCCGACGGGTTCGTCGCCGAGGAAGGCGACGAGGTCGCGCGCACCCGGGATGCGCAACCGATCGCGCCACTTGTCGGGGCCGGCGTCCTGCCAGTCGGCGAGCGTCGAACCGAACGCGTAGGGCGCCTCGGCCAACGCCGCGAGCCGCAACTCCCGCCACAGCTCCCAGTCGCCGTCGGACAGCACGCGAAGATCCACCATCGCAGCAGGATGCCGCACCCCGGCCAAGAGGCGCCACCGCGTTATCCCCGAAAGCGTGCGGCGCCGTGCCAGGGTGGCGCCTCCGCGCCTGGGCGCTTCCTACAGCGGTGCAGAGCAAGGCGCCCGCGCCCGGGGGCGAGTGCAGAGCAAGGAGCCCGCGCCCGGGGGCGAGTGCAGAGCAAGGAGCCCGCGCCCGGGGGCGAATGCAGAGCAAGGAGCCCGCGCCCGGGGGCGCTTCCTTCAAGGGTGCAGAGCAAGGCGCACCAGCCCCCGGGGGCGCTTCCTTCAAGGGTGCAGAGCAAGGCGCACCAGCCCCCGGGGGCGCTTCCTACAAGGGCGCAGAGCAAAGCTCCCGGCGGATATCGGCTGGCCGTTGCCGCTAAGCGACCTCCGCGGGCTCGGGCGCGAGCGCTGGTGCCACGACCCGCACCGGTGCGCGAAGGCGCCGGACCTCCGGCGCCAGCAGCGCGCCCGCGGTCGCCAGCACGACCAGGGCGGCGCAACCCCAGAGCGCGTCGGACGTCCCGGTTGCGGCCGCGATCGGGCCGGCCACCAGCAGGCCGAGCGGAGCGAACGACAGCGAACCGAGCAGGTCCCAGGAGCTGACCCGGGACAGGGCGTCGGCCGGCACCTCGCGCTGCATCGTGGTCGACCAGAGCACCCCGAACACGTCACCGGCCACGCCGGCCAGGAAAGCGGCCGCCACCACCGCTGGCAGCGGGGCCGACGCGGCCAGCAGCGCCATCGGCAGGGCCGCCGCGGCCGTCACCAGCGCTGCGACCAGCACCGGGCGGCGCGGGTGGACGCGGACCGCGATGCCGACCCCTAGGAACGTGCCGGCCGCCTGCGCCGCGGTGATGGCCGACCACGCCGGTGCCCCGCCCAGGTCCGAGACGGCCAGCAGGGGGCCGAAGACGCCGACGTACGCGTTGATCGCCGCGACCACGAACGCGTACTGCGCCACCACCGCCCACAGCCACTGTCGCGACGAGAACTCCTGCCAGCCCCGGCGCAGATCCGACCAGGCGGAGGCCGGTGGCCTGGGCGGGCCGGCCGGTGTGCGGATGCCCAGGATCAGCCCGGCCGACACGAAGAACGACGCGGCGTTGAGCGCGACCGCCCACCCCGCACCGACCAGGGCTACCGTGGCGCCGGCCAACGAGAGGCCCAGGATCAGCCCCAGGTTGAAGCCGATCCGCAGCAGCCCGTTGGCGCGCAGCCGACGATCGGGCGGCACCAGCTCGGGCACCACGCCGTCGTACGCCGGCAGGAACACCGCGCTGGCCACGCCGGCCATCGCCGCGAACACGCTGACCAGCGGCAGCGGCGCGTGGCCGGTGAGGAACATCAGCGTCAAGCCGGTCCAGGCCACGCCTGCGAGGAGTTCGGCGAACAGCAGCACCCGGCGGCGCGCGAACCGGTCGCCGATCACGCCGCCGGCCAGGATCAGCACGAGTTGCGGTAAGGCCTGGCAGGCGAGGACGACGGACAGCGTGGCCGGCGACGAGCCGGGCAGCGCGAGCACCGCGAAGGCGAGCGCCACCCGGCCGAAGCCGGTGCCCAGCACCGAGATGGTGCGGGCGGTGAACAGGAGAGCGAAGGGCCGGTCGGCCAGCAGGGCGCGCATCGGGACCGGACGATAGCGCAGCGGGGTTCAGCCCACCGCGTAGATCTGGTGTGTCACCCCGGAACCGAAGACGTCACACTTCTCCAGCTTGAGCGGCACCCGGGGGCCGCCGTCGGGGAAGAGGCGTTCGCCGGAGCCGAGCACGATCGGGTGCACCAGCAGGCTGAGCCGGTCGACCAGGCCGGCGGCGAGCAGCGTGCGGCTGAGCGTGATGCTGCCGGTGATCGTGATCGGCCCGCCCGGACCCGCTTTCAGCGAAGCGACCTGCTCGGCCACGTCGCCCGGCGGCAGCAGCCGCGAGTTGACCCACGACGGCGACGACAGCGAGCGGGACACGACGACCTTCTCCGGCGCGTTCATCTTGGCGGCGACCGGGTCGTCGGCGGGCATGCCGGCGAACGCGCCCGCGAAGCTCTCGTAAGTGACCCGGCCGAGCAGCATCGTCTCGGCTGGCTCAGACCAGATGGCGGTCATCATCTCCTCGTCGAGCCAGGGGAAGTGCCACTTGTCCGGCGCCTCCACGACGCCGTCCAGTGAGATGAACTCCGCGACGGTGATCATGCGCATGACTACTCCCGGTGAAGACCTGGGGCGGCGGATCCGCCCGACACCTACCCCGCGAACGGCCCGGCCGGATTTCGACAGCGGTGGGCTAGATTTCTCGGGTGAAATTTCTGATGACACTCAACGCGGGCGTACGGGAGCCCGACGAGGCGCTCTACGCCGAGATGGGCCGGTTCGTCGACGAGATGTCGAAGGCGGGTGTGCTGCTGGCGACCGGCGGGCTGGCCATGGAGGGCAGCCACGTCACGGCCAGCGGCGGCAAGATCACCGTGGTCGACGGGCCCTACCCGGAGACCAAGGAGACGATCATCAGTTTCGCGTTGATCCAGGTGGGTTCCAAGGAAGAGGCGATCGAGATCAGCCGCCGCTTCTGGGCGATCCAGGGCGACGGCGAGGGCGACATCCGCCAGGTGTACGGCGGTCCGGAGTAACAGCCATGGACCCGCGCGCGACGGTCGAGGCGGTCTGGAAGCTCGAGTCGGCCCGGATCGTCGCGGCATTGACCCGGCTGGTCCGCGACGTCGGGCTGGCCGAGGACCTGGCCCAGGATGCGCTGCTCGCGGCGCTGGAGGAGTGGCCCGTCAAGGGCACCCCGGCCAACCCGGGCGGCTGGCTGATGTTGACCGCCAAGCACCGGGCGATCGACCGGCTGCGCCGCGACGACCGGTTGCGCGCCAACCTGGCCGAACTCGGCCGCGCCGCGGAGCTAGAGCAGCAGGCCGGCGACGACGCGTTCGCGGCGGTGCTCGACGACGGCGCGGGCATCGACGACGACGTACTCCGGCTGATCTTCATCGCCTGTCACCCGGTGCTGTCCCGCGAGTCGAGCGTCGCGCTGACCCTCCGCATGATCGGCGGGTTGACCACCGCGGAGATCGCCCGCGCGTTCCTGGTGCCGGAGCCGACCATCGGGCAGCGGATCTCCCGCGCCAAGAAGACCCTGGGCGACCGCGGGATCCCGTTCGAGGTGCCGCCGCCGGCCGAACGCGCGCCGCGGCTCGCCGCCGTACTCGAAACGATTTATCTGATCTTCAACGAGGGGTACGCCGCGACGGCGGGCGACGACTGGATGCGGCCGGCGCTGGCCCAGGAGGCCGTGCGGCTCGGCCGGATGCTGGCTGGGCTGGCGCCCGGCGAGGCCGAGGTGCACGGCCTGGTCGCGCTGATGGAGTTGCACGCCTCGCGAATGCCGGCGCGGCTCGGCCCGGCCGGCGAGCCGGTGCCGCTGCTGGAGCAGGACCGCGGCCGCTGGGACCAGGCGCTGATCCGCAGCGGCTTCGCGTCGCTGTTGCGGGCCGACCGCCAGGACGGTCCCTACGTGCTCCAGGCGGCCATCGCGGCCAGCCACGCGCGGGCCCGCGAGCCCGGCGACACCGACTGGGTGCGTATCGCCGGCCTCTACGAGTTGCTGGTGCGCCAGACGCCGACGCCGGTGGTCGAGCTGAACCGGGCGGTCGCGGTCGCGATGGCGTTCGGGCCGGAGCGCGGGCTGGAGATCGTCGACCGGCTCGCCGAGCCGCTGCGCGACTATCACCTGCTGCCCGCGGTGCGCGGCGACCTGCTCCGCCGGCTCGGCCGCGACGCCGAGGCCCGGGCCGAGTTCGCCCGCGCCGCGGAACTCGCCCGTAACGCCCGTGAGCGCGACGTGCTCTTGGAGCGCGCCGGAATGTAGCCGCCGGGCAGCCAGACCCGCCGCGGCGTGCTGACCGGATGTTCACCCAACGGCCATCTCCGGATGCGGTGGGCCCGCGCGGCTCGGGGGACTTCTGGTGGCGAGGTTTCGTCCCGGGAGGCTAGCCATGGACACCTTGGTCATCGTCGTGATCATCACGGCGCTCGCGTTCGACTTCACCAACGGGTTTCACGACACGGCCAACGCCATGGCCACCTCGATCGCCACCGAGGCACTGCGGCCGCGGGTGGCGGTCGGCATCTGCGCGGTGCTGAACCTGGTCGGCGCGTTCCTGTCCGTCGAGGTGGCCAAGACCATCTCCAACGGGCTCGTGGACGACAGCAAGGTCACCCCGGCCGTCATCTTCGGCGGGCTGGTCGGTGCGATCCTGTGGAACCTGGTCACCTGGCTGCTCGGCCTGCCGTCGAGTTCGTCGCACGCGCTGTTCGGCGGCCTGATCGGCGCGACCTGGATCGCGGCGGGCGGCGACGCGGTGCACTTCGCCACCGTGGTCACGAAGGTGATCATTCCGGCGCTGGCGTCGCCGCTGATCGCGGGGCTGGTGGCCGGGATCGGCACGTTCCTGGTCTACCTGATCACCAGGCGGGCGGCGCAACGCAATGTGCGCAGCGGGTTCCGGCACGGTCAGGTCATCTCGGCCTCGCTGGTGTCGCTCGCGCACGGTTCCAACGACGCGCAGAAGACCATGGGCGTGATCACCCTGGTGCTGATCACCGCAGGGAGCCTCGACTCGGGCAGCGGCCCGCCGCTCTGGGTGGTCTTCTCCTCAGGGCTCGCCATCGCCCTCGGCACCTACCTCGGCGGGTGGCGGATCATCCGCACCGTCGGCCACAGGCTGACCACGATCGAGCCGCAGCAGGGCTTCGCGGCCGAGGCCAGTTCCGCCACCGTCATCCTGGCCTCGTCGCACCTGGGCTACCCGCTGTCGACCACCCAGGTGACCTCCGGAGCGGTGGTCGGCTCCGGGATCGGCAAGCGGCTCTCCGAGGTCAGGTGGGGCGTCGCCGGCCGGATCGCGATCGCCTGGCTGCTCACTCTGCCCGCGGCCGCTGTGGTCGGCGCGCTCGCCGGCCGCCTCGCGATCAGCGGCACCACCGGCGTGCTCATCGTGGCGTTCGTCCTGGTCGCGTTGTCTGCCTGGTGCTACGCGTTGTCCAGGCGCGACAAGGTCGACCGGCACAACGTCAACGACGACAAGACTCCCGCGACCAGGCCCAGCTTCGCCAGCTGACCAGAGAGGAGATCAGGAGATGCACGTCGACATCGCTTGGGGTGACCTGTTCCAGGTGACGCTGGTCGGCCTGATCCTGGGTGCCGGCGTCACCGTCCTCTATGCGGTCGGTATCCGGGTGCTCACCCCGGCGCCGGACGGTGACCCGCACGAAACCGAGACCCACGTGCGCCCGACGCCCGTGCGGCTCGCGGCCACCACCCTCTGTTTCGCGGTCTGTGCGGCGGCGGTTGCGTACGGTATCTACACGTTGGTGTAGGGCGGACGCGGGGTGAACGCCACACCGATCCGCGCGGAACGGCGGCCCACTGGCGGGTGGTGCGGGCGTCCATGCCCCGTTACCGTGAACGTGCCGAACAGCCGCCGACCCGGAGGTATCCCCGTGGGTACGGTGCTCGTCACGGAGCGCGACAACTTAGGCGTCGTCGTCATAGAAGTGACCGGCGACGTCGACCGTGCCGCCGCAGCGGAGCTGCGGTCGGCGCTGGTGCGCACCCTCCGCCCCACCGGCCCGACCAGGGTCGTCATCGACCTACGGGCCGCGGGCGACATCGTTCCCGAGGGCATCGGCGCCGTGGTCGCCAGCGTCGATGTCGCCACCGACAACGGCATATCGATGACCGTCCGCTCCGCCGCGCCCGCGGTGGCCGAGGAGTTGTTGGTCGCGGGCCTCCCGCGCGCCTGCGTCACACCCACCGCGCGGGTCTGACCCGCATAGCGCCCGCCCCGCGGGGTAGGGGTGTGGGTATGCGGACGATGGTGGAGCGCGAGCGCAAGTTCGAGAGCCCCGACGGGTTCCGGGTGCCCGACCTGGTCGGTGACGGCATCGCCGCGGTCGACGAGCCCGCCCTGCTCACACTCGACGCCACCTACTACGACACGCCCGAGTTGCGGCTGACCCGCGGTGCCCTAGCGCTGCGCCGCCGCACCGGCGGCTCCGATGCCGGCTGGCACCTCAAGGTCGGCGCCGCCGGCGGTGCCCGCACCGAGCACCAGCGTGCCCTGACCTCGGGCACCACCCCGCCGCGCGACCTGATGCGGCTGGTCCGGGCCGCGGCCCGCGGCGCCCCGGTCGAACCGGTCGCCCGGATCGAGACCCGCCGCCGGGAGTGGCGGCTGCACGGCCCCGACGGCGTGGTGCTGGCCACCATGGCCGACGACACGGTGGTCGGGCACGACCTGGTCGACGGCCGGCGGGTCGCCTGGCACGAGATCGAGGTGGAACTCGTCGACGGCGGCGACGACGTGCTCGACAGCGTCGAGCGGCGGCTGCGCCGGGCCGGCGCCCGGCCGGGCTCCCCGGCGAAGATCCAGCGGGTCCTCGGCGACCGGTTGCGCGAGGTCACCGCGATCGACGTCGGCGCGGCGACGCCGGTGTTCGCCTACGCCGCGGCCGTCCGCGACGACCTGGTCGCGCACGACCCCGCGGCGCGCGACGGCGACGTCGACGGCGTGCACGACATGCGGGTGGCGGTGCGGCGGCTGCGCAGCACGTTCCGCACCTTCCGGGCGCTCTGGGACCAGGGCCGGGTCGACGCGGCCCGGGATGAGCTCAAGTGGCTCGGCGAGCAACTCGGCGGGGTCCGCGACGCGCAGGTGATGGGTCCCCGGCTGGCCAAGGCGGTGCGCCGGGAGCCCGACGAGCTGGTGCTCGGCCCGGTCGCCGCCGACGTGCGCGGCCACTTCGCCGCGACCGAGGCCGCCGCCCTCACCCGGCTGCGCCGCGCGTTGAGCTCAGCCCGCTACGTGCGGCTGCTGTCCACACTGGACGAGTTGATCGAAGCGACGCCGGCGACCGAGGTGAGCCCGCGCTGGGTCGACCGCCGCATCCACAAGGCCGTGCGACGTGCCGACGGCCTGCTCGACACGGCGCTCGACCGGCAGCGCGCGCCCGGCGCCGCCGACGACGACCCGGCGCTGCACGAGGCCCGCAAGGCCTACAAGCGGGGGCGCTACGCGGTCGAGGTGCGCAAGCTCGACGGAGCCAAGAAGGCCAAGCGGCTCGTACGCGGCCTCAAGGGCCTGCAGGACCTGCTCGGTGACCACCAGGACTCGGTGGTCACCCGGCAGGTGCTGCGCGACCTGGCGGTGCGGGCCAAGCCCAACTCGTTCACCTACGGCGTGCTCTACGGCGAGCAGGCCGCGCACGGTCGCGCGCTGGTGCGCAAGCTGCCGGCCGCCCAGGCCCGTGCCCGCAAGGGCAAGCTGCGGCGCTGGCTGCGCTGAGCGGTCAGCCCGCGACGCGGGTCGGGAGGGCGCGGACCGACCATTCTCTTTCCTGCATTTGCTAGCCTATTCTGGCCAGTACCTGGGGAGAATGCCACCCCGTTGCCTAGATTGCCATCGCACGTGCGATGAGTGAGACAAGGGGTCCTGCCGGTGAGAGCCCGCTACATAGGTGCCGCCCTGGCCGCCGTCACCGCCGCCGCCCTCACGGCCTGCGGCAGCGACAGTGACAGTGCCGCGAGCGGCCCGATCACCGTCTTCGCGGCGGCGTCGCTGACCGGTTCGTTCACGCAGATCGGCAAGGACTTCGAAGCGGCCAACCCGGGCACCACGGTCACCTTCAGCTTCGCGGGCAGTTCGGCGCTGGCCACCCAGATCGACCAGGGCGCGCCGGCCGACGTGTTCGCCGCCGCGGCCCCGGCCAACATGAAGACCGTCACCGACGCCGGCAACGCCGACGGCACGCCGCAGAACTTCGTGAAGAACCAGCTCGTCATCGCGGTGCCCAAGGGCAACCCGAACAACGTCACCACGCTCGCCGACCTGGCGAAGCCCGGCGTGAAGGTCGCCCTCTGCGCACCGCAGGTGCCGTGTGGCGCCGCCGCGCAGAAAGCGCTCCAGTCGGCAAGTGTCCCGGTCACCCCGGTCACCCAGGAACAAGACGTCAAGGCCGCGCTGTCCAAGGTGACGCTCGGCGAGGTCGACGCCGCGCTGGTCTACCGCACAGACGCCAGGGCCGCAGCCGGTGACGTCGACGGGATCGAGTTCCCCGAGTCGGCCGGCGCCGTCAACGAGTATCCGATCGTGGTGCTCAAGAACGGCCCCAACAGGACCGGTGGTCAGGCGTTCGTCAACTACGTGCTGTCCCCGCCGGCGCGGAAGGTGCTGACCGACGCGGGCTTCCAGGCGCCGTGAGATCACGCCGCGCGCCGCTGGCTCTGCTGCTGCCGGCGCTGCTCGGGCTGCTCTTCCTGGTCCTTCCGCTGGCCGGGTTGCTCTACCGCGCGCCGTGGACGACGTTGCCCCAGCGCCTCACCGAGCCGGGAATTCTCGACGCGCTGCGGCTTTCGTTGCTGACCGCGACCATCGCCACGGCCCTCTGCCTCGTGCTCGGCGTCCCGCTGGCCTGGCTGCTGGCCCGGGTGAGGTTCCCTGGCCGGCGGGTGGTCCGGGCCCTGGTGACCGTGCCGCTGGTGCTCCCGCCGGTGGTCGGCGGGGTGGCCCTGCTGCTGGTGTTCGGCCGGCGCGGGCTGATCGGCGAGTGGCTCGACGGCAGCTTCGGCATCACGCTGCCGTTCAGCACCGCCGGCGTGGTCCTCGCGGAGGCGTTCGTGGCGATGCCGTTCCTGATCCTCGCGGTGGAAGGCGCGCTGCGCGGCGCCGACGCCCGCTACGAGGAGGCGGCGGCCACTTTGGGCTCGGGCCGGTGGACCACGTTCACGAGGGTCACCCTGCCGCTCGTCGCCCCCGGTGTGGCGGCCGGCGCGGTGCTCTGCTGGGCCCGGGCGCTCGGCGAGTTCGGCGCGACCATCACGTTCGCCGGCAACTTCCCCGGCAGGACACAGACCATGCCGCTCGCGGTGTACCTGGCGCTGGAGACGGACCTGCAGGCGGCGATCGTGCTCAGCCTGTTGCTCCTCTTCGTCTCGGTCGTGGTGCTGGCCAGCCTGCGCGACAAGTGGATTTCGAGCCCGTGAGCGGCGACCTGCTCGATGCCCGGCTGGTCGTCGACCGCGGTGCGTTCCGGCTCGACGTGCACCTGCGGATCGCCGCCGGAGAGGTGCTCGCGTTGCTCGGCCCCAACGGAGCCGGCAAGACCACGGCATTGCGGGCGCTGGCCGGCCTGGAGCCGCTGACCGACGGGCACGTCACGCTCGGCGACCGGCAACTCGACCGGCCCGGCGGTCGGGTGTGGACGCCGCCCGAGCGCCGCCCGATCGGCGTGGTGTTCCAGGACTACCTGCTCTTTCCACACCTCTCCGCGCTCGACAACGTGGCGTTCGGCCCGCGCCGGCACGGCATCGACCGGCGCGCCGCCCGCGCCCAGGCGGCCGAGTGGCTGGCCCGGGTGGGCCTGGCCGAGCTCGGCAAACGCAAGCCCCGGCAACTCTCCGGCGGGCAGGCGCAACGGGTCGCGCTGGCCCGTGCGCTGGTCAACCATCCGGAGTTGCTGCTGCTCGACGAGCCGCTGGCCGCGCTCGACGCCCGCACCCGGCTGGACACCCGGGTCGAGTTGCAGCGCCACCTGGCCGAACACCCGGGTGCGACGCTGCTGGTCACCCACGACCCGCTCGACGCCCTGGTGCTGGCCGACCGGCTGGTGGTGATCGAGCACGGCGCCGTGGTGCAGGAGGGCGACGCGGCCGCCGTCACCGCCCGGCCGCGCACCGACTACGTCGCGCGGCTGGTGGGGCTGAACCTCTACCGGGGCCGCGCGGCCGGCGACGGCGTCAAGGTGGGCGACGGGCTCACCCTCGCGGTCACCGACCGGGTGGAGGGGGAGGCGTTCGTCGCGTTCCGCCCGTCGGCGGTGGCGGTATACAAGGAACGACCCGCCGGCAGCCCGCGGAACGTGTGGGCGGCGACCGTCGGCGGCATCCAGAGCCACGGCGACAACCTGCGGGTGCTGCTCAACGGGCCGATCGAGGCGGCCGCCGACGTGACCCCGGCCGCGGCGGCCGAGCTCGGCCTGGTGCCCGGGAAGCAGGTCTGGGCATCGCTCAAGGCCGCCGAGACGCACGCCTATCCGGCCTGAGCCGCGGCGGGGGTACGCCGGGCGGCGTACCCCCATGCGCTGCCCTTGGTCTAGTGCACCAGGGTCTGGTCGTCGACGTCGGCGCTGCCCATGTTGCTGCGCAGCGACTTGATCGTGTCGAGCGCCGCGGCCTTGCGGGTGTAGGTCTCGCTGGTGGCGACGACCTGCCCGTTGCTGGCGACGATGTTGAAGCGGAACTGGTCATTGCTCGTCTTCTTGACGACGAACTTCATCGAAACAACACCTCCGTCCATTGGAATACCCATGTCCGGCGGTCTACACCTCGGTGCGGCCGGAAGTTCGCGAGCGGTGCGGATCGGTCCGATCAGGAGGATCAGGCCGGCGGTGGCGACGCCGCACATGGTCAGCGCGACGGCCGGCCGGGGCCCGAGCGAGGCGCCGAGCGCGCCGCCGATCAGGGCGCCGAGCGGGATGGTGCCGTAGTTCAGCAACTGCATGCTCACGGTCACCCGGCCGAGCAGGTCGCGTGGCACGTACGCCTGCCGGAAGCTGCCCTTGACCACGTTGCCGGCGGCCACCCCCGCGGCCAGCACGGTGAGGCCGGTGACCGCGAGCGCGAGTCGCGGCCCGGGCTCGGCCAACGGCAGCAGCAGGCCGCACGGCGGCGTCAGGATCGCGCCGCCGAGCAGCACCCGGGCGCTGCCGAACCGGCGGGCCAGGGCGCTGCCGATGGCCGCGCCGAGCACACCGCCGAGGCTGGTCACCGTCAACAGTCCACCCAGGACCCCGGGCGTCATCCCGACCTCGCGGAGCAGGAAGACCACCAGGACGGCCTGATAGCCGGTCAGCGCGAGGTTGCTCGCCGCGCCCCACACGGTCAGCACCCGCAGGTAGGGGTCGTGCACGACGAACCGGAGCCCCTCGCGAACCTCGGCGGCCAGCGAACCGCGCTGTTGCCGCCGGCGCGGTTCCGGTGTGCGGATGCGGGCCAGGCACAGCGCCGAGACGAGGAAGGTGACCGCGTCGACGAGCAGCCCGAGCACCGCGCCGGCGAGTTGGGTCAGGGCGCCGGCCACGCCCGGGCCGGCGACCTGGGCGGCCGCCTCGGTGCTCTGCAGCCGGGCGTTGCCGCCCGGCAGCTCGCGCGGCGCCAGCAGGGTGGCCACGAAGACCTGGTAGGCGGTCTCGAAGAAGACCGCGGCCGTGCCGGCGAGCAGCGCGGCCGCGAACAGGTGCGCGAGGGTCAGCGCGCCCAGCCACCAGGCCACCGGCACGCTGACGAAGACGGCCAGGGAGACCAGGTCGCAGACGATCATCAGCGGCCGGCGGGGCAAGCGGTCGACCCAGGCGCCGGCCGGCAGGCCGATCAGCAGCCAGGGCAGCCAGGAGAAAGCGGCCAGCAGGGCGACCTCGAACGTGCTGGCGTCCAATGTGGTCACCGCGACCAGCGGCAGGGCCACCGAACTGACGCTGCTGCCCAGTTTCGAGGTGGTCTGCCCGAACCAGAACAGGCGGAAGTCGCGGGTCACGGCGTCGCCGGCACGCCGTGCGAGAACACGAAGACCGGGCGACGGGCCGGGTCGTCGTCGGCGGGGGTGGTGGCGCGGGCCGACCAGCGGTCGAGCAGCGCGACCATGTCGCGGTTCAGTTCGGCGAGTTCGGCCGGGGTGAGGTGCAGCCAGCGGTCGGCCGCGAACGCCGAATCGCCCCAGACGGCCTGCTCGTCGTCGCCGGCGCCGTACCAGTCGCGGACCAGCGCGACCTGGCGGTCGAGGTTGAGCGACTCGGCGGCGCGCAGCACAGCGGCCTCGCCCGGGTCGTCGTCGAAGTCGCGGCCCGACCAGCGCAGCCCGGCCGAGACCGGCCGCCACCAGCGCTCGCGCCGGTCGCGGGCCAACTCGGGCGCCTCCTCGACCAGGCCGCTGTCACGCAACACCTTCATGTGGTGGCTGACGTTGGCCGGTGCCTGACCGGTGCGCTCGGCCAGGGTGCCGACCGGCTGCGGCCCGTAGACCGCGAGGACGTCGAGCAGGCGGCGGCGCAGCGGGTGGGACATCGCGGCGAGCACGCGGGAGTCGGTGACCTGCCGGACGTGACGTTCTGCCATGCGTACACGGTCGCACGGCAAGAACTGTTGCGCAAGACCTCTTGCGCAACTCAGAAGTCGGTCGAGCGAGACAGCTCGGCCCAGGTCGCGATCTCCTCGGCCAGCGCCTGGTTGTGCTTCTCGGCGATGCCCAGCGCG
This sequence comes from Asanoa sp. NPDC049573, assembly GCF_040676615.1. Taxonomy (NCBI): domain Bacteria; kingdom Bacillati; phylum Actinomycetota; class Actinomycetes; order Micromonosporales; family Micromonosporaceae; genus Asanoa; species Asanoa sp. NPDC049573. The sequence goes on along the minus strand of NZ_JBFAPI010000018.1, from coordinate 84,570 downwards.
TCGGAGCCCAGCAACAGGCGCTGCGGCGGGTCGTCGAGGCCGACGACGTCGACCAGCACCTGGCCAGCCTTGGCCGGATCGCCCGGCGCCTTGCCCTCGCTGTCGCGCCGGTAGCGGGACATGAAGCCTACCGACTCGGCGTACTCCTCGCCGCCGTCGTCGATCCGCATGGACGAGCCGGCCCAGTCGGTGCGGAAGGCGCCCGGCTCGACGATCGTCACCTTGATTCCGAACGGCTTGAGCTCGGCGCCCAGCACCAGCGAGAAGCCCTCGACGCCGAACTTGGCCGCCTGGTAGGGCGCGATGCCCGGGGTGCCGCCGACCCGGCCGCCGATCGACGAGAACTGGAGATAGTGGCCGGAGCGTTGGGTGCGGAAGTAGGGCAGGGCCGCCTTCGAGACGTAGATGACGCCGAGCAGGTTGGTCTCGATCTGTGCTCGGAACTCGTCGAGCGACGTGTGCTCGATCGGGGCGCTGTTGGCGTTGCCGGCGTTGTTGACGACCACGTCGAGCCGGCCGAAGGTGTCGACCGCCGTGCGCACGGCCGCGTCGGCCGCAGCCGGGTCGCTGACGTCGAGCGCGACCGCGCGTACCCGAGTGCCGTAGGCGTCTTGCAGATCCTGTAACGCGGCCGGCCGGCGCGCGGTCGCCACGACGTTGTCGCCGGCATCGAGTGCGGCCCGGCAGATGGCGTTTCCGATCCCGCGCGAACTTCCGGTGACGAGCCAGGTCTTGGGCATCGTTGACCCCCTGCACCCACCATAGGCACGCTAACGTCGGGTGCGTGTTGTCGACGATGCGGTTGCGACGGATGCGCGACGTGCTCACCGGTTATGTCGATCGGGGCGAGGTGCCAGGCGTGGTGGCACTGGTCAGCCGGCGCGGGCAGACCCATGTGGAGACCCTGGGCACAACGGGGTACGGCGGCGGGCGGGCGATGGCCGCCGACACGATTTTCCGGGTCAGCTCGATGAGCAAGCCGGTCACGGCGGCCGCGACGATGATGCTGGTCGAGGAATGCCGCCTGCGGCTCGACGACCCGATCGACCCGCTGCTGCCCGAACTCGCCGACCGGCAGGTGCTGCGCAGCATGGGCGCGGCGCTGCACGACACGGTGCCCGCGTTCCGCCCGATCACAGTGCGCGACCTGCTCACCTTCACCTGGGGTTTCGGCCAGGTGTACGCGCCCCCGGCCACCTACCCGGTGCTGAAAGCGGCCTGGGACCTCGGCATCGGCATGCAGGAGCCGCGGCCGCGGGAGATGCCGGAGCCCGACGAGTGGCTCAAGCGGCTCGGCACGCTGCCGCTGATGGCGCAGCCGGGGGAGCGGTGGTTCTACAACACCGGGTCCGATGTGCTCGGTGTCTTGGTGGCCCGGGCGACCGGCCGGTCGTTCGACGAGTTCCTGCGGGAGCGGGTGTTCGGGCCGCTGGGCATGGCCGACACCGGCTTCTCGGTGCCGCCGGAGTCACTCGACCGGCTGGCGCTGGGCTATTGGGACGAGCCGCCGGTGGCGTTGGACACGCAGGAGGAGTGGACCACGGTGCCGCCGTTCTTCTCCGGTGCCGGCGGCTTGGTGTCCACTGTGGAAGACTTCTTCGCCTTCGGGCGGATGATGCTGCGCGCCGGCGACGAGCGGCTGTTGTCGCGACCGACGCTGGCGACCATGTTCGACGACCACCTGACACCGGCGCAGAAGGTGATGCCGCACTGGGTGGTCGACGAGTTCGAGGGGTCCGGCTGGGGCTTCGGCGGCAAGGTGACCAACCGTCGCCATGACATCGCCGACACGCCGGGCAAGTACGGCTGGGACGGCGGCCTCGGCACCTCGTGGCGGGTCGATCCCGCCGAGGACATGATCACCATCCTGATGACCCAGCGCGCCTGGCTCTCGCCCAGCCCGCCGTCGATCCTGCGCGATTTCTGGACGCTGGCCTACCAGGCGATCGACGACTGACCTTCACTGACACAGGTTGTCAGGGTAGTGCGATTAGTTTTCGCCGCATGGGCAATGACTTCAACTTCTTCGTAGGCACGTGGACCTCGGTGCAGCGCCGGCTGCGGGGTGGCCCCCTGGCCGGCAACACCGACTGGTATGCGTTCGAGGGCGTCACCCGGTGCTGGAGCGTGTTCGACGGCGCCGGCAACATCGACGAGGTGACCTTCCCGTCGCAGGGGTTCTCCGGGGTGACCCTGCGCCTTTACGACGCGGCGACCGACGAGTGGTCGCTCTACTGGGCGAGCACCCGGTCCGGCATCTCGCTGCCTCCGGTGGTCGGCCGCTTCGACGACGCCGGGGTCGGCGTGTTCACCGCGGAGGAGGAGTTCGAGGGGCGGCCGATCACGGTGCGGTTCCGCTGGTCCGACATCACGGCCGACTCGGCGCGATGGGAGCAGGCGTTCTCGGTCGACAAGGGCGAGACGTGGGAGACCAACTGGACGGCCGAGTTCACCCGCACGAGCTGAATTGTCAGACCCCGCTGCCAGACTGCGCGGCATGACCAACCCGACCGCGACCGCACTCGCATACTGGGCCGCCGCCGAGGCCCGCGACTGGGCCGCCTTCGGCGCGCTGCTCGCCGACGACGTCGTCTACGAGTTGCCGCAGACCCGCGAACGCATCCGCGGCAAGGCAGCCTATCTCCAGTTCAATGTGGAATATCCGGGTGACTGGCACCTGACCGTGCACCGCGTCGTCGGCGAGCATCGGCACGCCGCGACCTGGTGCCACTTCACCACCGACGGCGAGCCGGCCGAGGCGCTCAGCTTCTTCGACCTCGACGAGGCCGGGCTGATCGCCTCGATCACCGACTTCTGGCCCGAGGCCTACGAGCCGCCGCCCGGCCGTGAACACCTCGTGGAGCGCTATTGAGGTGATCTATACCTGCCGGTTTACACGGCATTGATCGAAGACGATGATTCCTGGAATGGGAGAAAACCGGGAAAGCCAGGAGCGACCCACGGCCACCCGCCGGGCGTTCCTGTCCGCATCCGCTGTCACGGCGGCCGCGGCTGTTCCGCTGACGGGCGCGCGACCCGCGCAGGCCAACGGCGGGTGGAGCGACCCGCCGGTCGCCGGTCCGGGCCGGCGGCCGCGCGCACAACGGCCGGGTCCGGCGTTGCGCCGGGCGCTCGGTGAGGTCGACGCCGACCGCATCGAGGCCGACGTGCGCCGGCTGGTCGCGTTCGGCACCCGACACACGCTGTCCACCCAGACCGATCCGGTGCGCGGCATCGGCGCGGCCCGCGACTGGCTGTTCGACCAGTTCACCGGCATCGCCGCCGGATCCGGCGGCCGGATGACGGTCGAGAAGCAGTCGTTCACCCAACCCGTCTCGCCCCGGGTGCCGACCCCGACCGTGATCACCAACGTGATCGCGACACTGCGCGGCACCGTCACGCCCGAGCGGGTCTACGTGCTGACCGGGCACTACGACTCGCGGATCACCGACGTCATGAACTTCACCGACGACGCGCCCGGTGCCGACGACGACGCGTCCGGTGTCGCGGTGCTGCTCGAACTGGCCCGGGTCCTGGCCGGCCGCCCACTCGAGTCGACGGTCGTGCTGGGCGCCGTCGCGGGCGAGGAGCAGGGGCTCTACGGCTCGATCTACATGGCCCAGCGGATGCTCGAGGCCGGCACCGACGTGCAGGGCATGTTCAGCAACGACATCGTCGGCTCCAGCCGGGCCGACGACGGCACCAGCGAGCCGCGGGTGATCCGCCTGTTCGCCGAGGGCGTGCCCACCTCGGAGACTCCGGCCCAGGCCAACACCCGGCGCTCGGTCGGCGGTGAGAACGACTCGGCGAGCCGGCAGTTGGCCCGCTTCGTCGACTCGGTGGCCGACAACGACGAGACCGGGATGCACGTGCGGGTCGTCTGGCGCCGTGACCGCTACCTGCGGGGTAGCGACCAGATCTCGTTCCTGGAGCGCGGCTACCCGGCAGGGCGGTTCACCGAGCCCAACGAAGACTTCACACACCAGCATCAAGACGTCCGGGTCGAAAACGGCGTGCAGTTCGGCGACCTGCCCGAGTTCTGCGACTTCGCCTTCATCGCCCGGGTCGCCCGGGTCAACCTCGCCACGATCTGGTCACTGGCCCAGGCGCCCGGCACACCCAAGGGCGTCGTCATCGTGACCACCAACCTGACCAACGACACCCAGCTTCGTTGGGCCCGGGGCACCGAGCCCGACCTGGCCGGTTATGAGATCGTCTGGCGCGAGACGCGCGACGACGACTGGACCCACGTCATCGACGTGGGCGATGTCACCGGTGCGACCGTCGACCTCTCGAAGGACAGCGTCTTCTTCGGCGTCCGCGCCTACGACCGCGACGGCAACCGCAGCCCGGTCGCTTTCCCGGTGCCCGGCGTCTGACCCGGCCCCCCGAGCCGCGCCGCCTAGCCGGCGGCGCGGCCGGTGCTCCGCCGCGCTAAATGCGTTGAGTGTGCGGCGAATCCGTCGCAGGCTGGAGGTTCGCCTACCCGGGGATGCGCGCCAATGCCTCTGTTCCGCGACCTCTGGTCGACCTCACCGATCCGGACCACCGTCGTGGCCGTGCTCGTGTTGGTCAATGCCGTCGGCATGGCGCTGGCCGCGGCGCTGTCCGGGCCGGTGCTCGTCGACCACTCGATGACGGCCTTCGTGGCGCTCGCCGCCGCGCTGGTCGCGGCCGTGCTCAGCGACACCGCCACGGGCCTGCTGATGGCCCGGCTCAGCGCCGACTGGACGGCCGACGTGCGGCGCCGGCTGTGCCGGGTCGCGCTCGGCCAGGAGTTGCCGAAGCTCGAGTCAACACCGGTCGGCGAGTTGCTCGACCGGATCGACGGCGACGTCTACCAGATCGGCGGCGACCTGCGCGGCAGCGGCATCCGGGTGGTGCAGTCCGTGGCGCTCGGGTTGGTCTCCGTGATCACCGCGCTGATCGTCTGGTGGCCGGCCGGGGTGGGCATGGTCGTGCTGGCCACGATCCTGGTCTTCTGGCTGGCCAAGCCGACGGGGCGGATCGCGCCGGCCCGGATGGCCGAGGAAGAGGCCTGGTCCGACCTGGCCGCGGTGATGGAAGAGTCGATCCACGGGCAAGACGACGTGCGCACCACGCTGGCCCGCCCCTACGTGCTGCGGCTGTTCGCCAACCGCTCGCGCGAGGTGCTCCGCCTGGCCCGCATCGTCTGGAAGCTCTCGGCGCAGGTCACCACCATGGCCGTCGGCGTGATGCGGGTCGGTGTGGCCATCGCTGTGCTCGGCGGGATCTGGGCGCTGACCACCGGGCGCATCGACGGCGCCCGGCTCACCGCGATCTGGCTGCTCGTCATCGGGTTCGCCGGGCTGGTCGAGCACATGAGCCGGATGGTCCCCGAGTTGCAGAACGCGCTCGGTGCCTGGGGCCGCGTGCTGTTGCTCAAGGCCTCGGCGCAGGAGCCGGTCGGCGGCAGCGCGCCGCCCGACGCCGACATCGAGGTGCGCGGCCTGACCTTCCGCTACCCGGCGGCCGAGGCCGGTGGGCGGCCGGCCGCCCTGACCGATCTCACCCTCTCGTTCGTGCGCGGGCGGTCCTACGCGGTGGTGGGTCGCACCGGTTCGGGCAAGTCGACGCTGGCCAAGGTGCTCACCCGCTCCGTCGACGTGCCCCGCGGCACCGTCTTCCTCGGCGGCACCGACCTGGTCGACATCGACCTCGACGGCCTGCGGCGGTGGGTGGCGATCGTGCCGCAACGCACCGAGATCCTGGCCGGCACGCTCGCCGAGAACGTCGCGCTCTTCGACCCCGAGCTGATCGGCAGGGCCGGGCCCGCGCTCGACGAGCTGGGCCTGGCGTCCTGGGTGGCCGAGCTGCCCGACGGGCTGGAGACCAAGCTGGGCGAGGGCGGCAACATCCTCTCCGCCGGGCAGGAGCAGTTGGTCGCGTTCGCCCGCATCCTGGTCCGCGACCCACACGTGGTAATCCTCGACGAGGCCACCGCGCGGCTCGACCCGGTCACCGAGGGCCGCGTGCAGCAGGCCACCCAGCGGCTGCTCCGTGACCGCATCGGCATCGTGATCGCACACCGGCTCTCCTCGGTGCGGCGCTGCGACGAGGTGGTCGTGCTGGCCGACGGCGCGCTGGTCGAGGCCGGCCCGCTGCAACAGTCAGAGCGGTTCGCGGCCCTGATGGCGCGCAGCCGGGCGGCCACCGCAACTCCCGCCCCGGCGGGCGGCGTCGCCCTGGCAGAAGGTCCCGAAGACGACGACTGGGTGCTCGGCGACGAGCAGCCCGAGGCGGCCGCGGTCCCGCAGGTGGCCGCCATGACCGTGCCGCCGAAGGCCGACCCGCCGCCGCTGACCGAGCCGGCCCGGCCGGGCACGCTCCGCGAGATCCTGCGCCTGATGACCAACGATCCCCGCTTCGGCATCGTCGGGCTGGTCATCTTCTGCTTCATGACGTTGCTCGGCCTCGACGGCTCGGTGCTGCCCTACCTCTTCGCCGACCTGGTCGACGGCACCGGCAGCCTGGTCTGGCCGGCCGTCGGCATCATCGCCGGCCTGCTGGTCTACCTGCCGATGCCCTACGTGACCTCCATCTGGTACCCGGAATGGTGGGTCCGCCAGATGCTCCGGATCAGCCTGCGGCTGCTGCACGGCCAGACCGGCGCGCGCCGGGTCAGCAAGCACACGCCGGCCGAGGTGGTCGCGCAGGCCGGCGACACAGAGCGGGTCGTGCTGCTCGCCGACCACCTGGTCGACCAGGTCATCTGCGTATTCCTGCTGGTCTCGATGACCGTGGTCGCCGGCTCCCTGGTTCCGGCGGCCTTCTTCCTGGCCACCGTGCTGGTCTCCGGCATCGTGGCGACCGCGTTCGGCGGCCGGCTGGAGAAGCTGGCCCGCAGCACCGTCGCTGCCCGGGCCGCCTTCGCGACCGCGCTGGTCTCCTCGCTCTCGGCCGCCCGCACGGTCAAGCTGGCCGGCGCGACCGAGCCGGTGCTGGTCCACCTGGCCCGCCTCGACTCGGTGCGCAGCGACCGGCAGCGGCGCGAGATATCCACCCAGGTGCTGGCCCGGTCGACGCCGTCGATGGTCAGCGGACTGCTGCCGATCGGCGCGTGGGCGCTCTACCTCTTCGGCGGCCTGTCCGGCGGCGCGACCCTGGTCGCGGTCGCCACCCTCGGCGCGGCCCGCTGGTTCGCCTGGACCACCGCGTCGCTGGTCGCGCAGCTTCCCTCGGCCCGGGTCTGGACCCGGCGCACGGCCGCGATGGCCGGCCGCCCCGACTACTCGGCCGAGGTGCCCGGCGTCGACATCTCGCTCGGCATCGCGCCCGCGCCGGTCACCGCGCCGCGCACGCCGCTGCGCGAGCTAGAGCTGCGCGGCTTCACCGCCGTCCACGAAGACGGCACGCTCGGCGTACGCGACGTCGACCTGACCGTCGGGCGGGGCCAGCTCGTGCTGGTGGTCGGTCCGGTCGGCGCCGGCAAGTCGTCGCTGCTGCGGGCGATGGCCGGCATCGTGCACCACACCGGCGCCCTGCGCTGGAACGGCGAGCCCGTCGACGAGCCGGAGGTGTTCCTGCGACCCAACCAGGTCGGCTACGTCGGCCAGTTGCCCCGGGTGCTGTCCGGGACGGTCGCCGAGAACATCCAGCTCGGCCACCAGGTCGACGCCGAGAACGCGGTCACCATCGCACAGCTCTCGCACGACCTCGCGGCGGCCGGCGGTGGTCTCGGCCTGCTGATCGGCCACAAGGGCACCCGCCTGTCCGGCGGCCAGCTCCAGCGGCTCGCGCTTGCTCGGGCGCTGGCGCCGCGCACTGAGTTGCTGATCGCCGACGACGTCTCCTCGGCGCTCGACGTGACCACCGAGCTCGACCTGTGGCGCGCACTGCGGGCGACCGGTGTCACGGTGATCGGCTCGACGTCGAAGCAGGCCGCGCTCGCCCAGGCCGACCACGTGATCGTGCTGGTCGAGGGCACGGTCGCGGCCAGCGGCACCTGGCCCGAGCTGGCGCGGCGGTGGGGTCACCTGGCCGGGTGATGCAACCGGGGGCCGCGCCGGGTGAACGACGTGGGCTATCTTCATGGCCGGCACAAGGCACGGGGGTAAGACCATGGCAGAGCTGAGCACGACCGCTCGCGCCACCCGTGTCATCGCCACCGTCGTCTGCGTCGTCCTGTTGCTCGCCGGTTCCGCTTGGGGGCAGGACGACAAGTTCCCATTCGGACCGTTCAGCATGTACGCGGGCGTCAACGGCCCCAACGAGCCGGCGCCCGACACCCGGGTCGAGGGCACCGACAGCACGGGGCGGGTCATCGTGCTGGCGGAGCGCAACGCGGGTGTCCGGCGGGCCGAGATCGAGGGGCAGGAAGGCGCCTACGTCGCCGATCCCGCGCGGCTGGCCCGCATCGCCGACAGCTACCAGCGGCTCAACCCCGGCGCTCCAGCGCTGGTCAAGGTCGCGCTGATCGTGCGCGAGCACGAGATCCGGCACAGCACCGCGACCGGCCGCTGGTATGACGACGTCCGGGCGGTCTGGGAACGGCCGTCATGAGGGCCTGGCTGTTCGAGGCCGCGCCACGCGGCCGGGTCGCCGCGCTGCGCACCCTGACCTACCTGTTCATCGTCTTCGACCTGCTGGTCTATAGCTCCTGGGTACGCACCCGCGGCGACGTGCCGACCGAGCTCTACCAACCACTGTGGATCGCCCGGGTGCTGCACCTGCCGGCGCCCGGCAGCATCCTGGTCAGCGTCGTCTTCTGGGCCCTGCTGTTGCTCGCGCCACTGGCCGCGACGGGCCGCTTCCCGCGGCTGCTGGGCTGGCTCGTCTGCGCTTTCTACCTGGAGTGGCTTATCATCGCGATGAGCTACGGCAAGGTCGACCACGACCGGTTCGCCTTCCTGATCGCGCTGGCCGTGTTGCCGACGGTGGGCCGCGCCCGGCACGGCGACCGCGAGCCGAGCGAGGCGGCCGGCTGGGCCCTGCGAATGATCCAGATCGCGGTGGTCGCCACCTATTTCCTGGCGGCCTGGGCAAAGATCCGGTTCGGCGGCTTCGGCTGGATGACCGGTTCGGTGCTGGCACGGGCCTTCATCCGCCGCGGATCGGATTTCGCCGACCTGATCGCCAGCGTCCCCTACCTGATGATCGCGGCCCAGATCGGCATGGTCACCTTCGAGGCACTGAGCCCCCTGGTCTTCGCCCTACGCGGCCGCAACCGCTACGCCGCGATCGCCTTCTTCTACTCGTTCCACATCCTGTCGTTCGCGACGATCTCGATCTCCTTCGCCCCCCACCTCGTCGCCCTGACGTCGTTCCTCCCCTTGGAGCGAGTGCGCCCGATCACCTGGCTCCGCCAGGCAACCACCCGGCGTCAGCCCCTGGATACCCTTGAGCCGGTGGCAGCCGAGCCGGGCGGAGGTTGACCGCATGACCGACACGTTCGTATACGACGGCGACTGCGCGTTCTGCACGATGTGCGCGCGCTTCATCGAACGCCGAATCCGCACCTCCGCGGTCGTCGTCCCCTGGCAGTTCACCGACCTGGACGCGCTGGGCCTGACCCGCGCCCAGGCCGTCGAGGCGGTCCAGTGGGTACCGACAACGGGCGAGACCGCCGCGGGCCCGGTGGCGATCGCCCGCCTGCTCCGCTCCAGCGGCCCGATGTGGCGCGCCGCCGGCCGCCTCCTCGACCTGCCCCCGGTGACCGCCCTGGCCTGGCCGGTCTACCGCTGGGTGGCCCGCAACCGCCACCGGCTACCCGGCGGCACCGCGGCATGCGCCATCCCCGCCGATTCACCCGCCCGCCAACAGCCAACAGCCTGACCCGCCCGCACCGCGACCAGCGCGGCTTCGCGCAGGCCGTGTAGGCGGCGTCTGGCTTGTCAGGTCTGTCTTGTCGCGTACGTGTTTTGGCATGTGGGCACATGCCAAAACATGTCGGCTCGAAAAGCACATCCGGATCCCGGCGGACACGCGCTGCAACGGGCCGCTCTCGTTATTACGGGTTCGTGACAGTCCGGGGATGGTGCCCGGACATGGCGCTGGCACCGTCTGGCGGGTGATCAGCCATCCGACCACCGTGAGCGGCACGGCGGTGGGCAAAGCCGACGTGACGGGCGCGCTCGCCACCGCCGAGGTCGACCTCGACGCGATTGCCGCCAACGTCCGCTCGGTTGCCGCCGCCGCTGGCACCGATCTCATGGCCGTCGTGAAAGCCGACGGTTTCGGGCACGGTGCCGTGCCGGTCGCGCGGGCCGCGCTCGCCGCCGGTGCGACCTGGCTCGGTGTCACGTCCTCGGCCGAGGCGTTGGCCCTGCGGGCCGGCGGCATCAGCGCGCCGGTGTTGAGTTGGCTGCATCGGGCGGACGAGGACTTCGGGCCGATCCTCGCGGCCGGGGTTGACGTCGGGATCTCGACGGTGACGCATCTGCGCGCGGTCGCCGCGGCGGCCGCGCGCCGCAGGCAGCCGGCGATGGTGCAGCTCAAGGTCGATACCGGGCTGTCCCGCAACGGGGCTCGGGGGAGTGACTGGGCCGACCTGGTCGGGCTGGCGCGGGCCTACGAGTCGGCCGGCACGGTGCGGGTGCGCGGTGTCTGGTCGCACCTCGCCGACGCCGACCGGCCGCACGCGCCGCTCGTCCGGCGTCAGGTCGCCGCCTTCCGCGCCGCCGTGCGGGTTGCCCGCGGCGCGGGGCTCGACCCGGTCCTGCTGCACCTCGCCAACTCGGCCGCCGCGCTCACCCAGCCCACCACCCGGTTCGACATCTGCCGGATCGGGCTCGCCCTCTACGGTGTCGATCCCGTCGGCGGCCTGCGGACCGGCCTGCGGCCGGCGATGACGCTGCGGTCCAGCGTCGTCAACCTGAAGCGGGTGCCGGGCGGGACCGCGGTCTCCTACGGCGGCGAGTACGTCACCGCCGCGAGCACCACGCTCGCCCTGGTGCCGGTCGGCTTCGCCGATGGGCTGCCGCGGTCGGTTCAGGGGCGGGCCGAAGTCTGGGTGGGCGGGGCGCGCTGCCCCGTCGTCGGGCGGATCGCGATGGATCAGTGCGTGGTCGACGTCGGCGACCGGCCGGTGCGGCTGGGTGACCCGGTCACCCTGTTCGGGCCGGGGCCCGACGAGCCGGGCGTCGCCGACTGGGCGCGGTGGGCCGGTACGAATCCCAACGAGGTGTTGACCGGCATCGGGGCGCGGGTGGCGCGGCGATACCGAGGGGCGGCGGCATGAGGATCGCGGTGCTCTTCGGCGGGCGCAGTGGTGAGCACGAGGTGTCCCGCAAGTCGGCGGCCAGCATTCTCGCCCACCTCGGGCCGGCCTATCAGGTCACCGAGGTGCTGATCGGGCGCGACGGGCAGTGGCACGTCGACGACACCCCGGTGCGGTTCGCCGACGCGCTCGACGTGCTCGCCGGCCAGGACGTCGTCTTTCCGGCCCTGCACGGGCCCTTCGGTGAGGACGGCACCGTCCAGGCCGTGCTCGAATGGCTCGGCGTCCCGTACGTCGGCAACGGGGTGTTGGCCAGCGCCGCCGGCATGGACAAGGCGGTCACCAAGACGTTGCTCGCCGCCGACGGGTTGCGGGTCGCCGGCGGGGTCACGTTGCGCGCGGGGGAGCACCCGACGCCGGTCGACCAGGAGCGGCTCGGCCTGCCGGTCTTCGTCAAGCCCGCCCGGGCCGGGTCGAGCCTGGGCGTATCACGGGTCGACGCGTGGTGGCAGCTTCCCGAGGCGTTGTCGGTCGCCCGGATGTTCGACGGCAAGGTGCTGATCGAGCCCGCCATCCGCGGTCGCGAGGTCGACGTCGCGGTCCTCGAATACCCGGACGGGCGGGTCGAGGCCGGGCCGCCGCTGGAGATCACCGTGAGCGGCGAGGGTTTCTTCGACTACGACGCCAAGTACGCCGGCGGCGCGCGGTTCCAGATCCCCGCGGACCTGCCGGCCCGCACCACCGAGGTGCTGCGGGACCGGGCGATCCGGGCGTTTCACGCGCTCGGCTGCCGCGGCCTGATCCGGGTCGACTTCTTCCTGCCGGACACGGCGCCGGGCAGTGAACCCGTGGTCAACGAGGTCAACACCTTCCCGGGGTTCACCAGCGCCTCGCAGTATCCGCGGATCTGGCAGCGGGCCGGGATCGAGTTCCCCGAGCTGCTCGACATTCTGATCGCCGGCGCCGTCAGGACAGGGGCGGGCAGGTCAACGGTCCCCGGCGGGTCCCGCTGCTGACCAGCGTCACCGGGCCGCTGCCGGCCATCGCCTGCACGGTGCAGACGATCTGGTTGACCGCGAGCACCGAGAGGCCGTCGACGTCGGCGGCGAGCGCGACGGTCGTGCCGGTGCCCTCGGAGGTCAGCTTCACCGGTGCGATCCCGGCGGGCACCTCGCTGGTGAAGCCGGCCGCCCGCTCGGCCGCGTTCGGCCCGGCGGCGAGCAGATCCACGATTTCGGACGGCTGCTGTAGCGGCTTGAGCCCCCGCGCGACCAGCGCCGGCCGGCCGTCCGCGATCAGGTAGAGCCGGAGGCCGCTGATCGTGTTGGCCGGTGCCGGGCCGCCGGTGATCACCCCGCTGGGTCGCACACCACAACCGGCCAGCAGCGTGGCCAACAAAGCACCAACGGCCAGCAGTCGACGGTTCACGAGACACCATCCTGGGGCAGGACCAGCGTGAAGACCGCACCGTGCGGCTCCCGGTTGCCGGCGACCAGCGTGCCGCCGTGCAGTTTGGCGTTCTCCAGCGCGATGGCCAGCCCCAGGCCGGCGCCGTCGGACCGGGAGCGGGCGCTGTCGGCCTTGTAGAAACGGTCGAAGACATGGTCGAGCACCGTGGGCGCGAGGCCGGGGCCGTGGTCGGCCACCGTCACCACCACCCAGCCGTTGGTGGCGCGCAACTCGACGGTCACCGGGGGAGCGCCGTGCCGCAGCGCGTTGCCGACCATGTTGGCCAGCACGACGTCGAGCCGGCGCGGATCCAGCCGGGCCGTCACCCCGTCGGGCAGGTCGGTGCTCACCCGGTCGGTCCAGCCGCGGGAGCGCAGGGTGGCCCGCACGGCGGCGGCGATGTCGAGGTCGTCGACGGTCAACGCCGCCGTGCCCGCGTCGAACCGGCTGATCTCGATCAGGTCCTCGACGAGCTGGGCCAGATTCTGCGTCTCCTGGCTGACCAACCGCGCGGCCTTGCCGGCGTCGCCGGGCAGCTTCGCGGACTCCTCGTCGAGCACGTCGGTCACCGCCGTCATCGCGGCCAACGGGGTACGCAGCTCGTGCGAGACGTCGGCCACGAACCGCCGGGCATCGGCTTCCATCCGGCGCAGTTCACCCACCTGCCGCTCCAGCCGTTCGGCCGTCTGGTTGAAGATCTGCGCGACGCCGGCCAGTTCGTCGCCACCGCGCACCGTCGCCCGGCTCTGCAGGTCGCCCTCGCCCAGCCGGCGGGCGGCCCGACCCAACTCGCTCACCGGCCGCAGCACGCCGCGGGCGGCGAGCAGGGCGAGCAGCACCGCCAGCACCAGCGACGCGGCACCGGTCGACCAGGCCAGCGCGGCCAGTTGATCGATGCTGTGCTGTTCCTCGGCGAGCGGGTGGGCGCGGTAGATCTCGATCCCGGTCGGCTCGGTGCCGCCGTCCCGCTTGTCGGCCATCAGCTCCGTGCCGATGGCCAGCACCGGCACGCCGTCGACCGAGATCCGCTGCCAGACCACCCGGCCCTCGGTCACCGCCCGGTGCAACTGCGGCGGCACGTCGACGGCCGCGAGCCCGTCGCCGGCGGACAGGTTGCCGTAGCGCACCAGCGCCGGGTCGGGGCCCTCGGAGACGGCGCTGGCGATCGACTCGAGCTCGGCCTGGCTCGGCGGCAGCTCGCGGACCGGTGCCAGCCGGCTCACCTCGTCGACCAGCGAGACCACCGCGGCGTCCTGGGCCTTCTGCAGGATGACCGTGCGGGCCTGCCAGTAGCTGACGCCGGCGACCAGCGCGGTGGTGCTCAGGCCGAGCACCGCGAACGCGAGCAGCAACCGCCCCCGCAACCCGAGCGCCCAACCCGTCACCGCGGTACCAACGGCCCGAACCTGTAGCCGAAGCCGCGCACCGTCTGCACGTACACCGGCGTGGTGGTGTCTTTTTCGATCTTGGCCCGGAGCCGCTGGACGCACGCGTCGACCAGTCGCGAGTCGCCCAGGTAACCCTGGTCCCAGACCGCCTCGAGAAGCTGCTGGCGGCTGAGCACCCGGCCGGGGGTGGCCGAGAGTTCGAGCAGCAGCCGCAACTCGGTCGGCGCCAGGCTGACCGGCTCGCCGTCTTTGCGCACGACCAGGGCGGCCCGGTCGATGGTCAGGTCGCCGTGCCGTTCCTCGGCCGTGGATTCCGAGGCGGCGCGCCCGTTGCTGCGCCGGAGTACCGCGCGGATCCGGGCCTCGAGCACCCGGGCCTGCACCGGCTTGACCACGTAGTCGTCGGCGCCCGCTTCCAGGCCGGCGACCACGTCCATGTCGTCGTCGCGAGCGGTCAGCATGATGATCGGCAGGTCCTGGCTCGCCCGGATCCGGCGACAGACCTCGAACCCGTCCATACCGGGCAACATCAGATCGAGTACGACGACGTCGGCGGACGCGGACGAGAGGTGAGCCAGCCCCCGCTCGCCGCTGTCGAAGGCGTCGACCGAGTGCCCCTGTCGCGTGAGCGCGATCCGCAGACCCTCCCGCACCGTGTGATGGTCTTCGATCAAGAGCACCCGGGACATGGAACAACTATCGCATTACGCGCCAAGGCGACTCGCGGGGATCTTCGCCGTTTGCCCACGCCAGGGGGCTACCAACGCGTAGCGTGACCTGGCGATGACCGAGATCTTGGCGCAGGATTACCTGCTCGAAGCGCGCCAGATGCAGGCGCTCTCGTTCGTGGTGCACATCCCGCTGGTCTGCATCGGCATCGCGTTTCCGGCGCTGGTGCTCTTCGTCGAGTGGCGATACCTGCGCACCGGCGACGAGCTCTACCGCACCCTGGCCCGGCGCTGGTCGAAGGTCCTGGTCGCGCTGTTCGCGGCCGGGGTCGTGACCGGCACCATTCTCAGCTTCGAACTCGGCCTGCTCTGGCCGAACTTCACCGCGACCTTCGGCGGCGTCTTCGGCCTGGGTTTCGCGATCGAGGGCTTCTCGTTCTTCCTGGAAGCGATCTTCATCGGGATTTACGTGTACGGGTGGAACCGGCTCTCGCCCCGCGCCCATTTCCTTTCCGGCTTGCCGATCGCGGTCGCCGGTGTGATCGGCTCGTTCATGGTGATCTCGGTCAACGGCTGGATGAACCACCCGGGTCACTTCACGTTCGAGAACGGCCGGGTGATCTCGTCGAACTCGGCCAAGGCCCTGTTCGCCAACTCGTTCTTCTGGCACGAGTTCATCCATATGTACGTCGCCGGGTTCATCGTCACCGGTTTCCTCGTCGCCGCGTCGTACGCGGTCTACGCGCTGCGCGGACGATGGGGCCGCTACGAGCGGACCGCGTTCACCGTGCCGATGACCGCCGCCGCGGTCGCCGCGCCCGTGCAGATCCTGGTCGGTGACTGGGCCGCCCGCGAGGTGGCGAAGAACCAGCCGATCAAGCTGGCCGCGATGGAGGGGCTGGGCCAGACCACCAAGGGCGCGGCGCTGCACATCCTCGGCTGGTATCAGAACGGCGATGTGATCTGGGGTCTGGGCATACCCAAGTTGCTGTCGCTGCTGGCGTTCCACAACATCAACGCGACCGTGCTGGGGCTCGACACCGTGCCGCTGGCAGACCAGCCGCCGGTCAACGTGGTCCGCTACTCGTTCCAGAGCATGGTCTTCGCGGGCACCTTCATGGCCCTGGTGGCCGCGTTCTTCCTGTTCTTCCGCTGGTGGCGGCACCGGCTGCCGGGCAGCCCCTGGTTCTACCGCGCGGTGGTGCTGTGCGCACCGCTCTCGATCGTCGCGCTGCTCGCCGGCTGGATCACCACCGAGGTCGGCCGGCAACCCTGGGTGGTGTACGGATACATGCGCACCGCGGACGCGGTCACCGGCGCCTCCGGCATTCCGGTCGGCTACGGCGCGCTCGCCGCGGTCTATCTCGCGCTGGTCATCGCGGTCGGCTGGATCCTGGTGAGGCTGGCCCGCTCGCCGATGCCGCCCACACCCGAAGACACGGACGCCGTGCATCCGCTCAGTCGCACCGAGTAGCGCAATGGCCCTGCAGATCATCCCCGCCGCCGTCGTCGTGATCGGCCTGATCCTCTACACCCTGCTGGCCGGAGCCGACTTCGGCGCCGGGGTGTGGCAGCTCTCGGCGGGCGGTGGCGCCCACGCCCGGGCGATCCGCGACCACGCGCACCACGCGAACGCGCCGGTCTGGGAGGCCAACCACGTCTGGCTGATCCTGGTCATCACGGTGCTCTGGACGGCGTACCCGCAAGTGTTCGGGGCGATCTTCTCGACGCTGGCCATTCCGATCTTCCTGGCAGCGCTGGGCATCATCCTGCGCGGGATGTCCTACGCGTTGCAGAACGCGGCCAACGAGCGGCAGCGGCGCTACATCGACCTGTCGTTCGCGGCCGCTTCGATCATGACGCCATACATGCTCGGCACCGTGATCGGCGCGATCGCCAGCGGCCGGGTGCCGCCCGGCAACGCGCTCGGCGCCGAGGTCGGCAGTTGGACCGGCCCGACGTCGATCATCGCCGGGTTCCTGGCCGTGGCCACGGGCGCGTTCCTCGCCGCGGTGTTCCTGGCGGCCGATGCCGAACGCCTGCGCGAACCGTTGCTGGTCGAGTCGTTCCACGGCCGAGCGCTGATCTCCGGGGTGGTGGCCGGCGGGCTCGCGTTGGGTGGGCTGTTCGTGGTGCGCTCCGACGCGCCCCGGCTCTATGACGGGCTGACCTCGGGCTGGGGGCTGGTCCCGGTGGTGGTCAGCGGCGTCGCCGGCCTCGTCGCGATGGGCCTGGTGGTGCTGCGCCGGTTCACCGCCGCCCGGGTGAGCGCGGCGCTGGCGGTGGCCGCGGTCATCATCGGCTGGGCGGTGGCGCAACGGCCCTACCTGCTGCCGACGACGCTGACGGTCGAGGCAGCGGCGGCGTCGGACACCACGCTGATCGCGCTGATCGTCTCGCTCGCGGTCGGCGCGGTGGTGCTCTTCCCGAGCCTCGTGCTGCTGTTCCGGCTCACCCTGGCCGGCCGCTTCGACCCGACCTCGCAGGGGCCGCCGTCGGCCACCGCCGGCGCGGTGTCGCGCGAGCGGCGCAAGCACGCGGCGCAGACCGGGATCGGGTTCTTCATCGCCGGGTTCGTGCTGCTCACCATCGCCGAGCCGACTGTGGCGCACATCTTTGGTCTCATTTTCCTGGGAATCGCGATGCTGGTCGGTTTCCGCGCGGTCGGCCCGGTGGAGTTGGCGCAACGGCCGGCGCCGGAGGTATCCGGCCGTTCGCTGCGCGAGATACTGCGCCGTCCCCGCTAACACTTCGGATATTTCCGACTTAAGTGGTCTGTGCCTGGGGCGGAAGTCCGACGCCCGCGCGAGGATACGCAGGTCAGAGGCTTGTACGCTGCCCGTCATGGACATCGGCAAGGAGACCCACGAGTACGAGTTCGCTCCGCTCACGGGCGACCCGTTCGCGCCCCCCGTCGAGCCCGCCATCCCCGCTCCGGTCGAGCCGGCGCCAGTCAAGGAGCCGGCAACCACGTGACCCGCTCGCCCTTCCAGGACCAGTTCAGCTCCGACCGGCCGGCGACCCTGGTGGCCGGCACCGTGCGCGGCTACCGGCAGTGGGAGGTCACGCTCGACATGAAGCTCAAGTCGGTGACCCAGAACCACGTCTGGCACTCGCCGATGCGCGCGATCTGTCGGGACCCCGCCACCGATCACGCGGCACCGCACAGCGACTGCGCGTGCGGCATCTACGCCTGCCACCGGCCCGACGACGAGCAACTGGCGGAGTCGTCGGTGCTGCACCCCGGGTGCGTGGTGACCGGCGTGGTCGAGGCGTGGGGCCGGGTCGAGATGGGCGAGCGCGGCTTCCGGGCGCAATATTCGGAGATCAAGGCGCTCGAGTACGCGATGCCCACCCAGGCCAACCTCGTGAAGGCACTGGGCGAGTCGCGCTACATCTTCGACGAACGGCGGCGCACCGAGTTGCCCGACGGCCGCGTAGTGAAGACCGTCGAGTTGGTCCTCTACCTCGGACACCCGCGCAAGTGGCAGCAGACCCTCGCCGACCGGTTCCCGTCGGCCCGGATCTTCCCGGACCGCGCGTCGATGGTCGCCGCGTACCCGCCGGTCGACGTTTCCGGCCTCCTGGCCCGCTAGCTCTGGATCTCGGCCCGCCGGCGTTCCAGGAAGCGGCGCTCGGCGGCGTTCGCGGTCCGCGCGATCGCCTCGGTGTAGGCCCGTGCCGCCTCATCGTCGGCGCCCACCCGGCGCAGCAGGTCGGCGCGGACCGAGTGGTAGAGGTGGTAGCGGTCGAGCGTGAGCGTGGCCACGATCGCCAGGGCGGCCTCGGCGCCCTCGACCTCGGCGACCGCGACCGCGCGGTGCAACTCGGTGACCGGGCTCGGCGCGATCGCCAGCAACTGGTCGTATAGCGCCACGATCTGCCGCCAGTCGGTGGCGCCCGGGTCGGTGTGCACGGCGCTGATCGCGGCCTGGATCTGATAGGGCCCGGGCCGGTTGCGGGCCAGGCAGCCCCGCACGATCGCCCGTCCCTCGGCCACCAGCGCGGCGTCCCAGCGGCTCCGGTCCTGGTCGGCCAGCAGCACCAGATCACCCTCCGCCGTGGTGCGGGCCGCCCGGCGGGCGTCGGTCAGCAGCATCAGCGCCAGCAGGCCGGCCACCTCGGGCTCGTCGGGCAGCAGCGACGAGAGAAGCCGGGCCAGCCGGATCGCCTCGGCGCTGAGCGGTTCCCGCGTCAACTCGTCGCCGGACGTCGCGGTGTAGCCCTCGTTGAAGATCAGGTAGAGCACCGTGAGCACCGAGCGCAGTCGCTCGGGCAGCTCGGCCGCGGCCGGCACGCGGTAGGGGATGCCGGCGTCACGGATCTTGCCCTTGGCCCGGACCAGTCGCTGCGCCATCGTCGGCTCCTCGACCAGGAACGCCCGCGCGATCTCGGCGGTGGTCAGCCCGCCCAGCAGCCGCAGCGTCAGCGCCACCCGGGCCGGCAGCGCCAGGGCGGGGTGGCAGCAGGTGAAGATCAGCCGTAGCCGATCGTCGCCGACCGGATCCGGCTCCGCCGGCTCCAGGGTCGGGAACAGCAGCGCGGCCTCGGCGTAGCGGGATTCCCGGGTCGCCTCGCGGCGGGCGTGGTCGATACCGCGATTGCGTGCGGTGGTGATGATCCAGCCGGCCGGGCTGGGCGGCAGGCCGGTCTCCGGCCAGCGGCGTACGGCCGTGGTGAACGCGTCCTGGACCGCGTCCTCGGCGGCGTCGATGTCACCGAAGACGCGGACCAGAACCGCGACCGCACGGCCGTACTCGGCCCGGAAGATCTGCTCGATCTCCGCGGCTCGCACCGCTGTCACTCCAGATGGCCCCCCGGTTCCCGGAACGGACGGACCTCGATCGGCAGCCGGGTGGCCCGGGCATACCGGCGGCCCCAGTCCAGCGCCTCGTCGAGGTCGGCGGCCGCCACGATGGCCAGTCCGCCGACGTGTTCCTTGCCCTCGACGTAGGGTCCGTCGGTGATCACCAGTTCGTCGCCGTCGTGGCGGACGACGGTCGCGGTGCTCGGCGGGTGCAGGCCACCCACGAAGACCCAGGCACCGGCCGCGCGCATCTCCTCGTCGACGGCCTTGACGTCTCTGGCGATCGGCTCGAGCCGGTCGGGCGGCAGCGGGGTGCCGTCGCCGGGCTGCTGCACGCTGAGCAGGTAGTACCTCATCCGGAATGCCTCCGATCCGTGGTCAATACCTACACGAACGCGGGCGCGGCGGATCGACACCCGGTGCGAGAATCTCCACCATGATCGAGTTTTCGCTGCCCAACCCGAACGGCTACAGCCAGGTCGCTAGTCTGCCCGCCGGGAGCCGCCTGGTGTGGACCAGCGGCCAGGTGCCGGTCGACGGGGCCGGGTCGGTGGTCGAGGGCGACTGGGCGGCGCAGACCCGGCAGGTCATGCGCAACGTCGGCGCGGCGCTCGAGGCCGGCGGTGCGACCTGGGCCGACGTCTTCAAGCTGACGATCTACGTCACCGACACGGCCGAACTGGCGACCGTCCGCGCCGTCCGCGACGAGTTCGTCGACCTGTCAAGGCCGCCGACCAGTTCGCTGGTGCGGGTGGCCGGGCTGGTCCGACCGGAGTTCCTGATCGAGATCGAGGCCGTCGCGGCGGTGGCCGGCTAAGAGGCGACCGGAGCCGGCTTCTGGGTGCGGCGGGTCGTCGCCACCGCGCGGTAGAGCAGCACGATGCCGACGATCTGGGCCAGGTGGTAGATCGAGTCGTTGTCCAGGTTGACGAAGCCGGTGACGTCGTCGGACAGCACTTTCGTGCCCGCCGCGGCGGCGCTGGCCACGATCGCGATGAGCACCGGCAGCCCCAGCGGGTGCCGGTGTCGGGCCGCCCAGGCCCAGAGGCCGATGATGAACGCGAAGGTGATCGACTCACAGGCCACCAGCGCGCCGATGCCGGCCCCGGTGGTGATCACCAGACCGAGGTACGCGGCGAGCCCGGCCGCCCGGAGCAACCAGAAGACCCGTCGGTGGCCCGGGCCGAGCACCTCCTCCACCGTGGCGGCGAGCAGGTAGGAGACGCCGAGCACGACCGTGACGCTGATCAACGTCCAGCTCACCGTCGCGACCGCTGGCCACCGGACAAGGAAGCCGTGGTGGACGAAACCGCCCAACGCGGACACCGCGAGCCAGCCCAGGGCGTACTCCCAATAGTGGTGGCTCGACCGCACCCTCCGGCGGTAAAGGGCGATGGCCAGCGCCAGCACGACCAGACCGAGCAACAGGTCGGTCAGGGACTGCGCGGGCTGTGCCAACATCACTCAACGCTACGCGCGACCTACGTGCCGCTGCGCGGACACCTACTGCCCATGTCGACTTCACCTGCTGGTCGAGCGGCCTCGATACGTTCCGCCACATGTCGGCGATCCCTGAAGTCAGCGTGGTCATCCCCACGCACTCGCGGCCTGAACTGGTCGTCCGGGCCGTGCGGGGCGCGCTGGCGCAGACCTTCGACAACATCGAGGTCATCGTCGTCGTCGACGGTCCCGACGACGCCACGGTCGCGGCGCTCGGTGCGCTTCGCGACCGGCGGCTGCGCACGATCGTGCTGCCCGGCCAGGGCGGTGCGCCGAACGCCCGGAACACCGGCGTACGGGTCGCGCAGGGCCGCTGGACCGCGATGCTCGACGACGACGACGAGTGGCTGCCCGAGAAGCTGGCGGTGCAACTCGAACTGGCCAAGTCGGCGCGCGTCCCGCTGCCGATCGTCACGAGCAGATTGATCAACCGTACGCCGCGGGCGGATTTCGTCATGCCCCGCCGTTTGCCCGACCCGGGCGAGCCGCGCAGCGAATACCTGACCGTCCGGCGCGGCCTCTTCCACGGCGACGGCTTCGTGCAGACCTCGATGATCATGGCGCCGACCGAGCTGCTGCGCCGGGTGCCGTTCACCGTGGGCCTGCCCCGGTTGCAGGAGCTCGACTGGACGCTGCGCGCGCTGGCCGAAGAGGGCGTCGACCTGCTCGTGGCGCCGGAGCCACTGGTCATCTGGCACACCGACGAAGACCGGCCGCGGCTGAGCCTGGCCTCCCCGTGGGAGCGGATGTTCGACTGGTCGCGGCGCAACCGGTCGCTGTTCACCCCGCGGGCCTACGCCGCGGTCACGCTGGCGGTGATCAGCTCGATGGCCGCGTCGACCGGCAGCTTCCGGGTGTTCCGGTCGCTGCTTCGCGAGGCCCGCACCCACGGCCGGCCCGGCTTCCTCGACTACGTCACGTTCCTGCAGGTGTGGTTGCTGCCACCGACCCTGCGGGCCACCCTGCGCGACAGGGTGCTCCGCCGGCGCCGCTCGGCCGGGCGCGAGCCCGTGCCGGCAAGGGTCGCGGCCCCGGTCGGTTGAGCCCCGGCGCGGAGTAGGCGCCGGGTGGTGGTGGCTTGGCGCGGAGGTCGCGCCGGTGGTTGAGGCCTGGCGCCGGGTCCGAGTCGGCGGCGAGGGCTGAGGCCTAGGGTCACGTCCGAGTTCGGGCTGGTGGCGGCGTCGGCTTACCGATGCGCCTAGCGGCGGCCGAGCCGCGACTTGAGCTGGCGGCCGGTCAGCGAGGCGACCATCACCGCGGCCCGGGCCAGCGATCGCACGCCGCCGACCTCCATCGTCGAGGGCATCGGCCGGCTGCGCCGCCCGTCACCGGCGGCGCCGCCCTCGACGGTGATCCCGACGGCGTCCGCGGGTTCGGTACGGCTGCCGTAGACGGCGGTGACCGCGGCCGCACGTGACTCGCCGGTCGCGCGCACGAACTCCGCCCGGCGTACCGCCGCCGTGCGCCAGAGCAGCACCGGCTCGTCGTTGCCGACCCGGATCAGGCCCACCCGGTGGTGGTCGGCCAGCTCGACCAGATGCCGCAGGCTGTCCGGCGCGAGCCGGTAGGCCGGCGGCAGCTCCAGCAGGTAGGGCGCGGGGAAGGCCGACACCGGCTCGGTGACCAGGCGGACCCGGGGCTCGCCACGGTAGGTGGCGGCGATCAGCCGGCGGTCGAGGTCGGGGTCGGCCAGCGGCGACACCCGGGCGTCGTCGAGCTTGTCCCACGCGCCGAGCAGGTTGACGCGTACGTCGAGGTCGGTGCCGTGCAGCACCGAGTCGACCGCCGCCCGGACCCGTTCCAGCGACTCGTCGCCGACCGGGATGACCACCTCGGCCAGCGGCACGGTCCAGACGGTGCCGCCGACCTTGCGGGTGTGCCGGGGGTACGGGATCCGGTCGGCGAAGAACGCCGCGTTGTAGCGGGCCACCTGCTCGCGGGCCTTCATCACCTGGGTGCGGCCGAGGTGCCAGCTGCGCGCCGCCGGCTCGGGCACGAACACGGCGCCAGCCTGGGCCAGCCGGTAGCCGAACTCGGTGTCCTCACCCAGCCGCAGGTCGGTGTCGAACCCGCCGGCCGCCTCGTAGAGCTCGCGGGTCACCGCCGCGGTGGCACCGACGTGGATCCGGAACGCCAGGTGGTCGGCGGTGCGCAACTGGTCGGTCTGTGTGATGTAGCGCTCGACGTAGCTGTGCGG
Source organism: Asanoa sp. NPDC049573 (assembly GCF_040676615.1). Taxonomy (NCBI): domain Bacteria; kingdom Bacillati; phylum Actinomycetota; class Actinomycetes; order Micromonosporales; family Micromonosporaceae; genus Asanoa; species Asanoa sp. NPDC049573. Next base: position 61,382 of record NZ_JBFAPI010000018.1, on the reverse strand, counting down.
CTCGCCCGCGGAGCCGCCGAACAGGTCGGCCGCCGCACCGGTGCGCCACGCGTCGGCCACGGTCGCCGGCGCCGGCCACGGGCCGTGGGTCTCCGGGTCGACGAAGCGCTTGTAGCCGAGGGTCACCGCGTAGGGGAGCACGTGCTGCCAGCGGGCCTGGGCGGCGACATGCTCCGGGTAGGCCACCATGTCGGCGTCGAGCCAGTGCAGGATCTCGCCGCTGCTGTGCCGGGCGCCCCAGGCCAGCGCGTTGGCCCGGCCCCAGCCGGCACCGACCCGCAGCAGCGTGGTGCGGGCCGGGCGGATCGCCGGCAGCTCGATCGCCGGCTCGGAGCCGTCGTCGACGACGACCACCTCGAGCAGGTCGGCCGGGTAGGTCTGAGCGCTGAGCGAGGCCAGCGTCAGGTCGAGGGTGGCCTGGCAGCGGAAGGCCGGAATGATCACGCTGACCGTCTTCGTGGGCTGCCAGCCGGCCAGGTCGGGCACGGCCACCGTCGACCAGTCGTTGCGGAGCACCCGCGGAATGGCGTTCATGACCAACCCTTCAGCGGCGCCGAGCGTACGGGCGCGAAGGATAGCGTCCCCGCGTTACGGGGCGGTGGACGCGAGGTGGCCCCCGGTCAGCGGGAGACGCGACGCCGTCGGGCCCGGAGCACTTCCACGCCGATCGGCACCAGCGAGAGTGCGACCACGCCGATCAGGATCAACTCGATGTGCGAGTGCACGAACGCGATCTGGCCGAGGAAATAGCCGAGGATCGTGACGCCGCAGCCCCAGAGCACCCCGCCCAGGACGTTGAACAGGACGAAGGTGCGGTAGGGCATTCGGCTCGCGCCGGCCACGATCGGCGTGAACGTGCGGACGACCGGCACGAAGCGGGCGAGCACGATCGAGCGGGCGCCGTGCCGCTGGAAGAACTCGGCCGCGCGTTCCAGGTTCTGCTGCTTGAACAGCTTGGAGTCCGGCCGGGAGAACAACCGCGGCCCGACCCGGCGGCCGAACAGGTAGCCCACCTGGTCGCCGGCGACGGCGGCCGCGGCGATCAGCACGCAGGCCAGCCAGAGCGGCAGGTGGAGATAGCGGCCGTCGGCGATCAGCAGCCCGACGGTGAACAAGAGCGAGTCGCCGGGCAGGAAGAAGCCGATCAGCAGGCCGGACTCGGCGAACACCGCGACCAGGATGCCCAGCATCCCGAACGTGGAGATCAGCCATTCCGGGTTGACAAAACCCACGGTCAGTGCCGTTCCGCGACAGCGGGAAGCCGCCGGCTGAGGACGACCACGCCGACCGCGAGGGCGGCGATGACCAGGCTCGCCAGGATGTCGGCCGGGTAGTGCACCCCGACCCAGATCCGGGCCAGCCCGATCAGGACGGCGGCGACCAGCAGTGCGAGCCCCCAACGCCGGTGCAGGAAAACGGTGACGGCCAGGGCGACCGCGAAGGCGGCCGTGGCGTGGTCGCTGGGCAGGGAGGTGCCAGGGGCGTGGGCGATCAACTGGTGCACCGGGTGCGCCTGGAACGGCCGCTGTTCGAGGCCGAGCCCGCCGACCGCGAGCCCGACCAGGAACGCGAGGGCCAGCGCGGCGCACACCTCGGCCACCGGCCGGAACCGGCGCCGCAGCAGCGCGTGCAGGCACAGGCCGGCGGCTACCGCGAACACCCCGAAGATCAGCCAGACCGCGACGAACTCGACCGGGTCGTCGACCCCGTCGACGCGCCCGGCCAGGCCGTTTATCGCCTCGAAGGTGCGGTAGTTCACCCGCCCAAGCTCCTACAATTTGTAGGTGCTGTCAAATCTCCGCGCCATGTAGACCGCGGTGGTCGCCACCGCCGCGTGCGGGATGTGGACGGACAGCGCGTCCACCGCGCGGGCCAGCGGCCGCGACCAACCCGACCGGTAACTGCCCGCCGGCGCCAGCCCGAAACCGTGCCTGGCGACGATCTCGAAGCCGTGCCCGGCCAGCAGGTCGGCGACCCGCCGGTGGCACAGTTCGGCGAACGAGCGGTCGGCGCGGTGCCGGCGCCGCCCGAGACCGCGCAGCGAGCCGCTCGGCCCGTGGTTCTCCACCAGCAGCTAGCCCGCGTCGCGGTCGGGCATCCCTCGACGATCAGATGCAACTCACCGGGTACGGGCCGCGCCCGGGCCCGCAGCCAGCGCCGCAGGCGCACCCCCCGGTCGTCGACCGCCGCCGCCCAGCCGTCCGGTGCGTAGGCCTCCTCGTCGTAGCGGGCCGCCGTGGCCGCATCCTGGAACACGTCCGCGTAGTCGCGCATGATCGCCCCTTCGGTACCAGCTCCTACAACATGTAGGTGCTAGCTTCGTTACTGACGGCCGCTACCAGCGTTGGGCGTTAGGGTGAATACGGAGGTGGATCGATGGCCGTGAACGCGGGTGCCGGCCGCCGGCCGCATGGCGCGCTCGAAGCGGAGATTCTCGCGACGCTCGCCGCCGCCGGCGGGCCGCTCAGCGCGACCGAGGTCCAGCGGGCGCTCGGCCACGACCTGGCCTACAACACCGTGCAGACGATCCTCATCCGGCTGCTGGAGAAAGACGTCGTCGAGCGCCAGGCGCAGGGGCGTGGCCACGTCTACTGGGTGAAACACGAAGAGGCGTCCGAAGCGGCCCGGCGGATGCGCGCCACGCTCGCCGGCCGGCCCGACCGCTCGGCGGTGCTCCAGCGGTTCGCCGCCGAACTCGACGACGACGACGCGCGTACGCTCCGCGCCCTGCTCGCCGAGCCGCCGGAGGCGCCATGACCCTGGCCGTCTACCTGCCCGCACTGCTCTCGCTGCTGCTGGTGGCCGTGTCGGGGCTCGCCGTGCGGCGCGCGCCGCCGGCCGTCGCGACCCGTGGCCTCGCCCTGGCCGCCGCGGGCGCCGCGGCCGCGTACACCTGTTGCCTCGGATTTCTGACCCTGACCCTGCTCGACGACGTGCCGCCGCTCGCCGCCCTCGACCACCTGCCCGGGCTGCCCAAACCGGTGCCGGGCCCGATCGCGCTGGTCGCGGCCGGCCTGCTCGGCTGGGGTGCCGTCCGGCTGGTCCGGGATCGCCGGCTGCGCCGCGACACCGCCGAGCGGCTGCGCGCGGCCGGCCGGCCCCGGGCCGACGGGCTGGTGGTCGCCGACTGGGCGGCGCCGCACGCGGTCGCCGTGCCCGGCCGCCCCGGCCACGTGCTCATCACCACCGGCCTGCTGCGCGCCCTCGACGGCCGTGAGCGGCGGGTGGTCCTGGCACACGAACGCGCCCACCTCCGGCACCGGCACCACCGGCTGGTCTCCACCGCCGCGGCGGCCGCGGCGGTCAACCCGTTGCTGGTGCCGCTCCGCGACGCGGTCGCCTACCAGGCCGAACGCTGGGCCGACGAGGAGGCCGCCGTGCAGGTCGGCGACCGCGGGCTGGTCGCACGCTGTGTCGCCAAGGCGGCGCTCGCGGCCAGCCCGGTGCTCGCCCTCGGCGGCACGAGCGTGGTCGACCGGGTGCACGCGCTGCGCCGCCCGGCACCGCGCGGCCGTTGGACCCGCCTGCTCCTGCCCGCCGCGGTCGTCGCCGGCATCGGCGTGGTCACGTTGGTGGCAGCCGCGGAGTTCGCCGCCCTCGCCGCCGCCTGGTTGGGCGCCGCGTAAGACCGTTTGTCTCCGGTTCGAGCGGGTAGGCGACAGTTTGACCGCGCGAACAAGGGGGAGTCACGTGTTGCTCATGCGAGACCTCGCGCACCAACTGCCGCTTCGACTCGCTACGGGCGCGTTCGTGCTCAACTCCGGGTTGACCAAACGCGGCGCCGACGACGCCGCGGCCAAGGGCATGCACGGGTTCGCCTCGACGGCATACCCGTTCATGGGCGAGATGGAGCCACAGAAGTTCGCCCGGATGCTGGCGACCGCGGAGATCACCGTCGGAGCGGTGCTGCTGTTCCCGCTGATCCCGGAAGGCATCGCGGGCCTCACCCTGACCGGGTTCTCGGCCGGACTCGTCGGCCTCTACCTGCGGACACCGGGTATGCGGCTGGACGGCAGCCTGCGCCCGACCGAACAGGGCATCCCGCTGGCCAAGGACAGCTGGCTGCTGGGCATCGGCCTGTCCCTGCTGATCGACGACGCGGTGCGGATCTTCTACCGCTGGCGTGGCTGACGGCTGGCTCAAGCAGCGTCTGGGCCGACCGCTGGACCGCTTTCTTCGCGCCCGCCGCCGGCGTGCTCGGCCGCGGCGGGGGGCGTTTGCGCAAAACGGCCCGACCGACCGTGCCGGTGGCTTGAATGACTCTTAGGCAGAACCGGGCCGAGGGGGTGATCGATGCGGGTGGCCGCGGTAGGCGGAAGCCGGCTGCTCAGCGTCGGTGGGTACCGGCCCGCGCGGGTCGTGTCCAACGCCGAGATCTGCACACGCATCGATTCCACCGACGAGTGGATCAGACGCCGCTCCGGCATCGCCAGCCGGCGCTTCGCCGACGACAGCGAGACCGTGGTCAGCATGGCGGCCGCCGCCGGCCGGCAGGCCCTCGATCGCGCCGGGCTGGAGCCGGCCGACGTCGATGCCGTCCTGCTGGCCAGCATGTCCCGGGTCCAGCAGACCCCGCCCGCCGCACCGCAGGTCGCGCAGCAGGTCGGCGCGGCCGGGGCGGCCGCCATCGACCTCGGCGCCGCCTGCGCCGGCTTCTGCCACGCCATCGCGGTCGCCGACGGGTTGATCTGGGCCGGCAGCGCCCGGCACGTGCTGGTGATCGGCTCCGAGAGGATGACCGACATCATCGACCCGACCGACCGCTCGCTGGCCTTCCTGTTCGCCGACGGCGCCGGCGCGGTGCTGGTCGGCCCGGCACCGGAGCCCTCGGTCGGCCCAGTGGTCTGGGGGTCCGACGGCTCCCGGGCCGGGCTGATCGGCCACCAGGAGCCGTGGACGAGCATGCGCGAGAAGCCGGACTTCTACCCGACGATGACGATGGCCGGGCCGGAGGTGTTCCGCTGGGCCGTGCAGGAGGTCACCGCGACGGCCCGGGCGGCGCTGACCGTGGCCGGGCTCGACCCGTCGTCGCTGGCGGCGTTCGTACCGCATCAGGCCAATGCCCGGATCACCGACAAGATGGCCGCCGACCTCGGCCTGCCACCGTCGTGTGTGGTCGCCGGCGACATCGAGACGGCCGGCAACACGTCGGCCGCCTCGATCCCGCTCGCGCTGGACGCAATGCTCGCCGCGCCCGACGCCCCGCACGGCCCCGCGCTGCTCGTCGGCTTCGGCGCGGGCCTCTCCTACTCGGCGATGGTCGTCGATCTGCCCTAGGCCGTGTCCTGCCGATCATCGCGGCCTGCGACGGGCCCAGATGCCGCCTGGCGGCGGCTCGGGATCACCGAGATACAACACCGGTATCCCGGCAACCCCGAGCCACCACCAGACGACATCTGGCCTCCGTCTCGGCTCACGATGCTCGACAGGACACGGCCTTAGGCCGCGGCACCCCGGTGCTCGAAGGCGGTCAGGCCGAAGTCGGCCGGGTGCACGTGGTCGAGGTCGAGGTTGGGGTAGAGCACGTGCTGCGAGAGCAGGGCGTGCACCCGCTTGCCGGCCTCGTGCACCGCGTCGGGCCTGGTGCTGAACTTGGCCTTGCTGGCCGGCTTGCCGCCCTCGCCCTGCGCCGGGGAGGTGGCGGCCAGCACCCGGGAGATGATGTCGGCGATCTCGTCCATCTCGGCCGGACCCATGCCGAGCGTGGTCAGCGCCGGCGTGCCCAGCCGCAGCCCGCTGGTGTACCAGGCGCCGTTGGGGTCGCCCGGCAGGCTGTTGCGGTTGAGTGTCATGCCGCAGTCGCGCAGCGCCTGCTCGGCCTGGCGGCCGGTGAGCCCGAAGCCCTCTTCGACGTCGACCAGGAGCAGGTGGTTGTCGGTGCCGCCGGTGAGGACCGGGACGCCGCGCTTGAGCAGCCCGTCGGCCAGCGCCTGGCTGTTGCTGACGATCCGGGCGGCGTAGTCGGCGAACTCCGGCTTCGACGCCTCGCGCAACGCCACCGCCTTCGCGGCCATCACGTGCGAGAGCGGGCCGCCGAGGATGGCCGGGCAGCCCTTGTCGACCGCCTCGGCGTACTCGCTCGTGCAGAGCACCATGCCGCCGCGCGGGCCGCGCAGCGTCTTGTGCGTGGTCGTGGTGACCACGTGCGCGTGGGCGACCGGGTCGAAGTCGCCGGTGAACACCTTGCCCGCGACCAGGCCGGCGAAGTGGGCCATGTCGACCATCAGCGTCGCGCCGACCTCTTCGGCGATCGAGCGCAACTCCGCAAAATTGATCTTTCGGGAGTACGCCGAGTAGCCGGCGAGCAGAATCAACGGCCGCACCTCGCGGGCCCTGTCGCGCACCGCGGCGAGATCGAGGAGCTTGGTCTGCGGGTCGACGGCATAGGAGTGCGCCTCGAACATCCGGCTGGAGATGTTGAACCGGTAGCCGTGGGTTAGGTGCCCGCCCGAGTAGTAGTCCATCGCGAGCAGCCGCTGGTTGTTGAGTTCGGTGCGCAACTGGGCGAACTGCGCCGCGTCGAGTTGCGGCAACCGGGCCGGCGCGTCGGGGCCGCCGAGCTTGGCCAGCACGTCGGCCTCGACCCGGGTGGCCAGGATGGCCAGGAACGCGACCAGGTTGGCGTCGGCGCCGGAGTGCGGCTGCACGTAGGCGTGCTGCGCGCCGAACAGGTCGGTGGCCAGCTTGGCCGCGGTCGCCTCGATCGTGTCGACGTTGTCGCAGCCGGCGTAGAACCGGTGGCCCGGGAAGCCCTCCGCGTATTTGTCGGTGAGCAGCGAGCCCTGCGCGGCCTGCACGGCCAGGGAGCTGAAGTTCTCGGAGGCGATCAGCTTGAGGTGGGACCGCTGGTCGAGCAGCTCCTGCACGGTCGCCGCCGCGATGCCCGGGTCGACCGCGCGGACCGCGTCGAGCATGGCGTAGAACCCGATCGCGGACGGGTCGAGCTGTCCGCGGTCGACCGCACCGAGATACCTACCGACGATCGTCTCCACCGCACGCCTCCAGCGACTCTGAGCAGCACCGCCGGCCATTCTCCGCCAGCCACGTCGGCGCGTGGCGGCCGGGTGTCCGATTGGCGGGGGTAACCTCGGGGCGCATGACCACCCTCCCGGACGACGTGATCCGCCTCCTCGACGAGCCGTGCACCGCTCACCTGGCGACCATCCTCCCGGACGGCTCCCCACACAGCGTGCCGGTCTGGGTCGGCCGCGAGGGCCCCCACATCGCGTTCCTGACCTCACCCGGCTCACGCAAGGCCCGCAACATCGAGCGCGACCCGCGGGTGGCCATCTCCCTGACCCGCCGCGAACGCCCCAACGACATGGCGTTCCTGCGCGGCCGGGTCGTCGAGGTGGTCGACGGCGACCGCGGCTGGGAGATCATCGACCGCCTGTCCCAGAAATACCTGGGCGGCCCCTACCCGCTGCGCACCGACCGCGCGGCCTACCTGATCGAGGTCGACCACGCGGGCGCGATGAGCTTCTGACCGCGCGAAGGGGGCCTCGCGGCCCCCTCCGCTCGTGGCGGTCAGGCCAGGAAGGCCTGGAACTCGGCGGCGCGGACGAAGTCGTCCTGGATGCTGCCCGCGGCGCAGTCGGTGGTGAACTGGGGGTCCTGATCCTGCTCGCCGGCGTAGTCGGGTGCGCCGGTGCACTGGTTGCTGACCACCTCGAAGCGCAGGTGGGTGGCCAGCGTCAGGGGGATCCGGAAGTCGCGCGCGATGAGTTCGGGGGCGCGCGGCCGGGGCGCGATCGAGGGGAACGCGTCTTTCGGGCTGGTGTAGACGGCCCGGAAGTCGCTCGGGTCGGTGCAGGTGACGGTGCCGCGCGCCGTACACGCGGAGACCTTGAACTGGCGCAGCGCGCTGAACCTGTTCTGCGTGCCCGCGTCCGCGTCGCCGGCTACCGGTGGGCGGAGCATGGCGCTGACCTGCACCCGGCTCACGAGTTGGGCGCCGCCGGCCAGGTCGACGGTCACCTGCTTGCCGGCGATCGGGCTGTTCAGCGATGCCCAGTTGGTCGCCTCGTCGTCGTCGATCAGCAGGGCCTGGTTGACGCCGTCGCCGGTGGCGGTGGCGCCGGCCGAGCCGGACGCGAGGTTCTGCAGCATGACCACCGGCAGCGGGACGGTCTGGCCGGCCTTGACGGTGATCGGGCCGACCCGTTGCAGGCCGCGGCCCGGTGCCTGCACGATGAACTCGTAGGTGCCGGGCACCAGTCGCACCTCGTCGGACAGCGGCGTCGCGGCGTCGGTGTCGGCCACCGGCATCGCGCGGGCCTGGTAGCGGCCCACGAACAGCTTCGCGTTGGCCAGCGCGCCGGTGCCGCCGCCGAGTGCGATCGGCTTGAACAGGACGCGGGCCTCGGTCGCCCGCGGCGAGGAGAAGCTGGGCACCGGGTTGACGTCGCCCGGGCCGGCACTTGTCGCGCCCTCGCCCAGGCCGCGCTTGGCGAACGCGTTCCAGAGCAGGTCCTGGTTGGCGCCGCCGAAGCGGATCTGGTCGGCGGCCAGCATCGCGTCGCGCGAGTCGACCATGCTGACCCCGCTGACGGCCATCAGCAGGTAGGAGTCGAACACCAACTGCATCCAGCGCCGGTTGCCCGGGCAGTCGGTGACCGCCCGCTGGCCGTTGGCGCAGGCCTTCTGGATCGTCGCGTTTCCGGACCCGTACCGCTTCATCATCGCGGCCCGGATGTCGAAGTTGGTCGCCGTCCACACCTCGCCCGAGGCGTGCACCTGCAGGCCGACGAAGTCGTAGTCGACCGAGCTGTAGTTGAGTGGGCTCTGGCTCATGTTGTAGTTGCGGATGCCGGCGATCGGGTCCGAGGTCACGTATTGCCCGATCGTGTAACCGCGGATGCCGGCCGGCGCGTAGCCGTGCTCGAACAGGTATTCCATCGCGAGCTGGTCGGACCAGCTCTCGCTCATGCCCTGCGGGCTGGAGACGCCCATGTTGGGCCCCGCGATCATGCGGCCGCTGATGGCATGGCCGTATTCGTGCGCGATCACCGACATGTCGTAGTCGCCGTCGACGCACGGCGCGTAGAAGCTGCCGGGGATCGACTGCCAGAGGTACATGTTGGTGATCGGCGCGGTGCCCTCGGGCGGCGTGATCTGGTTGGCGTTGTCGCGTGCCGCGAAGCTCGGGAAGCCACCGGCGATGCCGCCGGCCTGGGCGTTGCCCTGCTCGAAGTCGTTGCCCAGGTTGCCGTTGCCGAAGTTGTCACCCTGCATGTTCCAGGCGGCCTCGGTGAAGCCCAGGTGGTAGGACCAGTCGTGCATCCGGTTGTGCATGCCGAACAGGTTGGCGCGCGCCGCGTCGATGTCGTTGCGCTCCGGCGAGGTGAAGGTCGCCGGGTTACAGCCCTGCTCGTACCACTGGTTGGTCCAGGGGTATTGATAGTCGCGGTCGGGTCGCGCCGTCGAGGTCTCGGTGCCGACGGTGAACGGGTCGGCGCTGTTCCAGTTGTGCACGGCGATCGAGTTGTTGCCGCGGGTCGTGTTGGTCGACAGGCCGGTCGCCGGGTCGACGTCCCAGGGCAACGGGGAGGCGGAGGTGCCGACCGTCTCGGCGCAGCCGGGCGCGTTGGTCCAGCACCAGTCGACGCGGGTGTCCGTGCCGCTGTAGTCGACCGGCGGCGAATTCGGGAAGACCTCCCACTCGGGGTTGTCGGAGTCGTGGTCGACCAGGTCTTCGCGCACCAGCACCTGACTGTCGCGAGCGTCCACATAGGTGGAATAGCCGACCGGTTCGGCGCCGTTGGCGACGAGCACCACCTGGTAGGCGGCCCGGACACCGCGATCGGCGGTCGGCACGGCGACCAGGTCGGTGCGCAACACCCGGGCACCCGGGGTGGCGGCGTCGGCGATCGCGACCCGTTCGGCGTCGGCCGCGGAGATCGTCGCGGGCTCCGGCGCCGCACCGTCACGAGCCAGGGAAGAGCTAACATAAAGGACAGATCCGGCGCGTACGCCGACAGACAGGATCCCGTCCCGCCCGGCGGGCAACCCACCGAACCGCTGCCGCATGATCACCGCGGCGCCTTCGCCCATCGGCCGCACCGTGAGCACCTCGAGCGCGGCCGCGCCCGACTCGGTGAGCCCGAGCAGGTCGCGGTTGGCGGCCACGTAGTCGCGGGCGGCCTGGGCCGGATCCTTCGACAGCCCGGTGGCCAGCGCCCGGCCGGTCGGCGCCGCCGTCGCGACGGTGCCGAGGTTGTTGAAGCTCACCCGAGCCGCCGCGCGGCTGGCCCGACTGCGCTGCTCACCGGTCGGCGCGAGCGCACCGCGGCGGTTGTCCTTGTCGCGGGAACCGGCGTGGTCGCCCTGCACCACACCGCCGTTTCCCGGCCCAGGCTGTTGCGTTGCCGGCCGGCCGGCAGCACCGGCAGCACCGGCCGCACCGGACGCGAGAACCAACACCGCTGCGGTCAGCAGCACGGTGCACCCTCGCGAGCCAAGAAGTCGTCTTTGCACGGCCCCTCCTCTCGGACGGCAGCGTTGCCGTCGGAGAGAAATTTACGTGCATCACTGATCTAGCACATCCCCTGGATGGACGTCAGTCGATCCGTCGACGCCGGCGTCGGTTGTCTGCTCCCGCTCGCCCGGCCGACGCGGTTTGAGAGTGACGAGTTGCAGATCGAGAAGGTGATTCTGGGCGTTGTTGCTGGCATGGAGCACGCTGCGCAGTAGTTCCTCGCGGACCTCCCATAGGTGGGTCAGGTCGGCTTTCTTCTCGTAGCGCTCTGCTAGCCATTCGGCATGCAGCAGATAGCAATGCACCAAGGGCTGGCCATAGTAGTAGCTCATCTGCTTCGAGGTCATCTGGAAGGTGCGTAGGAAGGTAACGCTGAGGTAGCCGGACAGACTCGCGCCCAGCGCCGTCAGCCCGCCGGCGACAATCTGGCCGCCGACACCGTCCAGGGTCGCGATGAACGCCGTGCCGGCGAACAGGACCAGCAGTCCCGCGGAAGCGGCCGCGACACAGGCGGTGTAGGAGGTCTGCGCCTAGCTGAGCGCGACGGCGACAAACCTATCCATCAGCCGGAAGTTAAAGGAGATCAGTCCCGCCAGGGTGCGGTTGCGGATGGCCGAGACGATCGCGCCGAGTTCCTTGCACTCGCGCTGCCGTTGCGACCAGCGGCGGCGGCGGGCGCGGTGCGCCGCCATCACCGCCAGCGGGGCGGCGACGGCAACGACCAGTAGGAACGCCGCGCAGACGAACATCGGCTGGGACTGCGCAGCCGACGGGGTACGAAATAGCGCGACCGCGGTTAGCCCCGCGCAGCCCGCGAGCGCGCTCGCGACCAGCCAACGGCGGGCTCGGGCGGCCCGCAGCCGGTCCTCCTCGACGATCGCTTTCAACTGGTCGTCTGACATCGCCCACGGGTCTGTCGGGCTGCTCGCAGTCATCCCTGCCTCCTCAAGGAGGCGATCCTTCTCTCGGCGCAAGGGCTGATGCAGTCGGATCATGGACTAGCCAGGGTCTGCTATCCGGCGGACGTGGCTCGCTGGCGATGTTTCGCGTACGCCTTCTCCGGGCGGGCCAGGACCGTGTCGTAGGTCCACGGGTATTCGGTGACCCGGTCGCCCAGGGCGTCGAAGCATGCCGCCGCCGCCTGGCGGTCGCCGGTCATCGAGAAGGCGTACGCGAACAGGTTCATCGCCCACACCCAACCCGGCCGCCGGGTGAACGAAGCGTGGAAGACCGACCGGGCGGCCGCCGCCCGCAGTTCGTCGGCCACCGCGGGGGAGGCCCAGTAGTCGCCGGCCGACGCCTCCATCGAGCGCTCCACGTGAGCGTCCGGGATCAGGGCGCCGAGCAGGTTGCCGGCCGGGGCGGCCGCGGACGCCGTGCGGGCGAAGGCGAACATCTCCTCGTCGCTGCCGAACCACTTGTGGCACAGGTATTGCAGCCGGTGTTCGTGTGCGAACCGGTGATGCGGGTAGCGGCTGACCACCGCCTCGAAGCGGGCCGCCGCCTCGTCCTTCGGGACCTGGCGGCCGCGCGCCGAGAGCACCAGGAAGCTGCGCGCGGTGACGTCGTCTGGGTCGAGCGCGATCGCCGCGTCCAGGTCGTCCTCGGCCAGCCGGAGCCGGCGGAAGAACTCCTGGAACCGCTCCTTGCTCACGTACTTCGCGCGGGCCGCGGTGCGGGCTTCCCAGGCCCAACCGATGGCGTACGCGCCGCGGACGGTCAGCGGCAGCGGGTCACCGGGCGCCGCGGCCACCCACGAGCCGAGCGCCGGCCACAGGTCGGGCACCGCGCTTGCGCGGTCGAGCAGGTAGGCCCGGTCGTCGGCGTCCGGTATCGACCGCAGCACCGCGTCGGCGGCCGTCCAGTCGTGCCGAGCCAATGCCTGGCCCAGCGCACGCGCGGTCGGGTCGCCCTCGGTCGGGTCGACCGTGAGGCGGGACGAACTCGAAAACGGCCACATGGCCGCCGATCGTAAGGGTGGTGATCTTCGATCGGAAGGGGTCTTGCCCCACGAAGATCACCGTCGTAGGTTGCCCTCCGGAAACGGGGAGGAACAATGATCGGCGCGGTCCGCGCACTGATCTCGGTCGTCATGTTGGCCGGGTTCTACGTCGTCGCACTGGTCGAGCTGATCGCGCTGATCGTGGTCGGCGTGCTGATCGGCGACTGGGTGTCCGGCCTGCTCGCCGTCAAAGTCGTGGTGCCGGTCTTCGTGGCGTCGATCGGCGCGCTGGCCCTCTCGATCTGGCGGGCCATGCGGCACAAGCCCGAGCCGGTCGACGGCCTGCCGCTCACCGAGGCCGCGGCGCCCGAGCTGTGGGCCACCGTCCGGGAGTTGGCCGAAGCGGTGCGCACCCGGATGCCCGACGAGATCCGGCTGGTGCCCGACGTGAACGCCGCCGTCAGCGAGCACTCCCGGTTCCTCGGCCTGGTCGGCGGCCGCCGCTTCCTCTACATCGGACTCCCGCTGCTGCAGGCGATGTCCGTCGACCAACTCCGCGCCGTGATCGCACACGAACTCGGCCACTACTCTGGGCTGCACACCCGGCTGGCCGGCGTCGCCTACCGGGGCCGGCTCACCATCGAGTCCACGGTCGGTGCGCTGTCGCCGTACAACCCGCTCGGTTGGGGTTTCCGGGGTTATGGCCTGGTCTATCGGCTGGTCGACAACGTCGTGGCGCGCCGGCAGGAGTTGGCCGCCGACCGTGCCGCCGTGCGGGTCGCCGGCCGGGCGTCGGCGATGGCCGCGCTGCGTGAGCTACCCGGGCTCGGTGCGGCCTGGAGCTTCTTCTTCCGGCGCTACGTGGAGCCGGGCTGGACCGCCGGGTTCGCACCCGACGACCTCTTCGGCGGCTTCGGGGCGCTGGTCGAGGCCCGCGCCGACGAGTTGGCGGAGTTGCGCGAGCGCGAGCCCGAGGCCAACGCCTCCCGCTGGGACACGCATCCGCCGATCGGGGCGCGCGTCGCGGCGATGGCCGGCGCGCCGGAGATCGACCGCGTGCCCGACACCCGGCGCTCCGGCGCGCTGCTGCCCGACCTCACCGTGACCGGCCGGCAGTTGCAGGAGTTGACGATCGACGCCGGCGACCGGGAGGTGTTGCGCTGGCCCGAGTTCACCGCGGCCGCGATCGCCGCCGCCGAGCAGCGCGAGGCCGATGCCCTGTTGCGCGCCGCGGCCCGCCACACCGGCACGCCGCAGGCCAACCTGCAGTCCATCTTGGACCTCGTGCCCGGAGATCGGCTGGCCGACTTCGCGGCGCCGTTCTTCGAGAACGCGACGAGGCGGGAGGCCGTCGCCGCCTTCGCCGGGCCCATGACGATGCTGTTCCGGGTCGCGGCGGTGCGCTCCGGTGCCGGGCACTGGCAGCACTCGTGGTCGAAACCGGCCGAGTTCGTCGGTGCCGACGGCACGCCGCTGCCGCTGCACGAGATCGCCGACCTGGCGGTGTCGCCGCAGACCCTCGACGAGGCCCGCAAGCGGCTGGCCGAGTTGGGCATCGACCCGGCTGTCGCCGGCATCGTCGAGGAGCGGGCCACGGCGCGCGGCGCGCGGGTGATCGGTGGCCTGGCCAACGTGACCGTCGACAACCACGCCCACGACGTGGTGCTGCTCAGCAACGGCTTCGTGTTCGTGCCCGATCCCGGCAAGATCGAGAAGGGCCGGGAACGGCTGCGCGCCCTGGTCGGCTCGTTGCCGGCGGAGCGGCTGGCCGAGCGTTACCGGTTCCTGCCCTTCGAGGAGGTCGCGTCGGCGGCGGTCGAGAAGCGGACGCCGGTGCGGGCGGTGCTGACCCTGCACGACGGGACCGTCATGATATTCCGGGAGAAATGGGACGGCCAGGACCTGGAGTCGAAGAGCCGCGAGACCCTGCTCGAGGTGCTCGGCCAGCTCCGGCTTGCGACATAGGCGGATTATCCGTTACGGAACTATGCTGGGCGTCATGACCGCCATGGCGCCCCGGCGCGACAGCCCCGACCTGTCGTTCCTGCTCGACCACACCAGCCACGTGCTGCGTTCCAGGATGGCCGCCGCCCTGGCCGAGATCGGGCTGACCGCCCGGATGCACTGCGTGCTGGTGCACGCGCTCGAGGAGGAGCGCACCCAGATCCAACTCGCCGAGATCGGCGACATGGACAAGACCACGATGGTGGTCACGGTCGACGCCCTGGAAGAGGCCGGGTTGGCCGAGCGCAGGCCGTCGAGCACCGACCGGCGGGCCCGGATCGTGGCGGTCACGCCCGAGGGCGCCCGGGTGGCCCGGCGCAGCCAGGAGATCGTCGACCGGGTGCACGCGGAGGCGCTCGACGCGCTGCCCGCCACCGAGCGCAAGACCTTCCTGCACGCCATGGAACGCCTGGTCGCCGGCCACCTCGCGGCCCCGGTCGAGAACCCGCGTCCGGTCCGCCGGGCCCGCGAGCGCGGGAACTGATTCTTTTAGAGATTGTCTGCAACGGAACCATCCGCTACGGTCCTTCCTATGGACCTCATGGCTGCACGCGTACGGTGGATCGCCCTCGGCGTGATCGCCACCGGCTCGCTGATGACCGTGCTCGACGGCAGCATCGTCACCGTGGCGATGCCCGCAATCCAAGACGACCTCGGCTTCTCGCCGGCCGCGCTGAGTTGGGTGGTCAACGCCTACCTGATCGCGTTCGGCAGCCTGCTGCTGTTCGCGGGACGGCTCGGCGACCTGATCGGTCGCAAGCGGATGTTCGTCGCCGGCACCCTCGTGTTCACCGCGGCCTCACTGCTGGCGGGCGCCGCGACCAGCCCGGCGCTGTTGATCGGAGCCCGCTTCCTGCAAGGCGCCGGCAGCGCGATGGCGACCGCGGTCAGCCTCGGCATCCTGGTCACCCTGTTCGAGACGGCGGGGGAGCGCGGCCGGGCCATCGCGGTCTTCAGCTTCACCGGCGCCGCGGGTGCGGCCATCGGCCAGGTGCTCGGCGGCGTCCTCACCGACGCGCTGAGCTGGCACTGGATCTTCTTCATCAACCTGCCGATCGGCGTGGCCACGGTCGTGCTGGCACAGCGCACGTTGCCCGCTGACCGTTCCTCCGGCCGGGCAACCAAGGCCGACGTCGTCGGCGCGGCACTGGTCACCGGCGCGCTGGTGGTGGCCATCTACACGGTCGTCAAGATCGAGGAGTACGGGTGGGCCTCGGCCCGCACCCTCGGCGGCCTGGGCCTGGCGCTCGCCCTGATCGCCGCCTTCGCGGTCCGGCAGGCCACGGCGCGTGACCCGTTGCTGCCGCCGCGGGTGCTGCGCGCGCCCGGTGTGGCGGTGGCCAACCTGATCCAGGTGCTCACCCTGGCCGCGTGCTTCGCGTTCCAGGTCACCGTGACGCTCTACCTGCAACGCGTTCTCGGCTACGACGCCCTGCGCACCGGCCTCGCGATGCTTCCCGCGGCCGTGGCCATCGGCTCCGTCTCGTTGGGCGTCGCGGCGCGGCTCAACGCCCGCTTCGGCGAGCGCCGGATGCTGCTGATCGGCCTGGTGCTGCTGGCCGCCACGCTCGGCCTGCTGGCCAGGCTGCCGGTGCACGCCAACTACGTGACCGACCTGCTGCCGACGATGCTGCTCGCCTCGGGCTTCGGTCTCGTGCTGCCCGCGCTCGCCACCCTGGCCATGTCCGGTGCACGCCCCGACGACGCGGGCCTGGTGTCCGGCCTGTTCAACACCACACAACAGATCGGGATGGCCATGGGCGTCGCCGTACTGTCCACGTTGGCGGCATCCCGCACCGACCGGCTGCTGCACCTCGGCCACGGCACGCCCGAGGCCTTGACCAGCGGCTACCGGCTCGCGTTCGGCGTCGGCGCGGGGCTCGTCGTGGTCGCCTTCGTGACCGCCTTCCTCCTGCTGCAGCCGGCTTCGCGTCCCGCGCCCGCGGCCGTCGCGCAGGCTGAGCCCACTAAGGTCTGAGACCTCGCCGGCCCCGCTCCGGTCGACAGGGCCGCACGCCCGATGCTTTGCTGCAAGGAGATCAGATGAGCACGCTGCTGCTGGTGCCCGGTGGTCTCTGGGAAGAGATGGACGCCGAGCGCTTCTGGCGCCGACCCGGTGTCGTCGCGGCACTCCAGCGGCGGGGGTTCGACGTGCGGACCGCCGAGCGCCCGCACCGGGCACCGAGTTGGGCCAGCGAGGCGGACCACCTCGCCGCGGCGCTGCCGCGGCACCCGGTGACCGTGCTGGCCGGGTCCAACGGCTGCTCGGCCGCCGTCCGGCTGGCCCTGCAACGGCCGGACCGGGTCGAGCGATTGCTGCTGGCCTGGCCGGCGACGGCCGGCGACGACGATATCGACGCCCGGCTGCGGCCGGCTCTCGCGGCGCTGGGCGCCACCGCGGAGGTCCTGGCCGCGCTGCTGGGCGGGCGGCCGCTGCGGGGGTCGCACGACAGCGAGCTCGCGACCCTGACGCAGCCGGTCGGAGTGCTGCCCGCGGTGCCCGACAATGCCGTCCACAAACGACGGACCGTTGACGCCCTGCTCCGGATCCTGCCCCAAGCGACCGAGCTGCCGGGGTGCCCCGAAGCACCCCGGCCGGAGTTCCCGCCGCACCTCGACCGGTTCGCCGACGCGGTCGCTGACTACATCAGACGGTGATGGACCCGCCCAGCGGGATTCGCTCGTACGCCGTCTGGCTCTTCTCGGTCATCCAGCCGTCGAAGTTGTCGTAACCGAAATCGCTCGAGGCCATCCGGTCGTGGATCGGCGCCGCGCGGTCCGGAGCCACCGCGCGGGTGAAGTCGAGCGCCTCGCGGAGCTTGAACCACGGGCCGCTGGACGGCACCAGCAACGTGGTCACCGGCTCGGCCGGCACGAAGAAGGAGTCGCCCGGGTGGTAGACGCCGTCGACGATGAAACCGACGTTGCGGCACCGCGGCAGGCCGTCGTATGTCTCCGCGTGCTTGCCGCCGACCACCGTGACGGCGAAACCGTCGACGGTGAACGTGTCGCCGACCGCGACCGGCTGGATCGCCTCGGCCACCGCTGGTGCGTTCTCCTCGGCGGCCGCGGCCCTCAGCGACTCGTCGCCGTAGATCCGCAGTTCGCGGGAGGAGGCCAGCAGTGCCGCGAGCTGTTCGACGGCGAAATGGTCGGCGTGTTCGTGCGTGACCAGAATGTCGGTCACGCCGTCGTAGGCTTCCGGCTCCGTCCAGATACCCGGATCGAGCAGCAATCGGCGGTCGCCGTCGTCGACACGTACGCAGGCGTGCGTGTACTTGGTGAGCAACATGATCGAACTCTACGACGGCGGCAGGTGGATCACGGTGCGGGTCCAGCGCAGGCCGTCGGACGACCGGTAGACGGCGGCGTTGTCGAAGGCGACGTAGACACCGGGCGCCGTGACCCGCACCAGCGCCCGGGCCGGGGGAAGCCGGTCGTCGAGCCCCGGAAGGTCGACGGTGCGGTAGCCGCCGGCCGTGCCCGCGTACCACAGCCAGGGCGGGTTCGTCGTGCCCAGCACGATATGGGTGCCGTCCGCCGCGACGAACCCGTCACCGTCAGCGCCGGCGGACGATGGCAGGGTCTCCGGACCCGGTTGCCAGCTCCGGCCGCCGTCGATGCTCCGGAAGACCGTGGGTTTCGAGCCCGAGACCACGGTGTACGCGGTGGAGCCGTCGACGCTGTGCGGCACCGCCGACCGGTACGCGGACGGCATCTCCTCCCTGCCGAAGACGTGCGTCGACCAGGTACGGCCCCGGTCGTGGCTCACGGCCACCGCGGGTCGGGAGCGGTCGTCCGGGTCACGGCCGGTGACCCAGACGCCGGCCGACACGGGCACCTGGGCCGGTGCGTCGATCGTCAGCGCGGGCTGGCTGGCCAACGGAGCCGCCAACGCGGTCGCCGGGTCGACGGCCAGGAGCGTGCACACCTGGACCGAGGGCTCGGCGCACTGCACCCAGCCGCCCGCCGGCACCTCGGCCACCGGGTCGGGGCTGGACCGCAGGACACGCCAGGTCCGGCCGCCGTCGGTGCTGAGCCGGGTCTCGTACTCGATCTTGGGGGGCGGCGATGCCACGTCCTCGATGGTGCGCAGCAGCACGCCGGGTGCGGGCGCGGTCACCCGCCCGTCGCCGAAGTCGGCCTGGCGGACGGTCCAGGTCCGCCCGGCGTCGTCGGACCCGACCAGCCGGGCCGTGCAGTGCCGCACCTGGCCCTGCCACGGGCAAGCGGCGATCCCGGCGTAGAGATGCGTGGCGTCGGTGGCCGCCGCCGAGATGATCGTGCCGTCATGGGTCTCCGCGGGCCACCCGTCGGCACTCTGTGCCGGGTGGGGTGCGGTGACCGGGCTGCCGCCCGGGGCCCGCGCCGTGGTCACGCCCATCGCGCCGACCAGCACGACACCCACCACCGCGCCCGCCGCCCACGCCGTCGCCCGCCGGTGGCGCCGGCGGAACGCCTCGGCGTAGACCTCGTGGGCGGACAGCCGGCTCGGCGGCCCCTCGTCCGCGGCTAAGTCCCGCAACTGTCGCTTCAGCTCGCTCATCGGGCGCCACCTACCGTCGTCGTCTCTTCCTGGTCGCGGAGCAACTCGCGCAGCTTCGCCATGCCGCGCGCGGCCTGGCTCTTGACCGTCCCTTGTGAACACCCGAGCGTCGCCGCGGTCTCGGCGACGTCGAGGTCCTGGTAGTAGCGGCAGACCAGCACCGCCCGCTGCCGTGGCGGGAGTTGCCGCAACGCGGCGACGAACTCCACCCGCAACGTCGAGTCGGCCTCGGCAGATCGTTCGGGCGGTTCGGCGACCGACCTCTCCCGGCGTCGCCACACCCGCCTGACGTCGGAGAGGTAGGCGCGCACCAGGCAGGTGCGCACGAACGCGTCGAGCGCTTCCCGGTCGCGCACCTTCCGCCAGCTCACCGCCAGCCGCATGAATGCGCTCTGGGCCAGGTCGTCGGCCCAGTGCCAGTCACCACACAACACATAGGCGGTACGCCGGACCGCGTCGCGCCGTGCCGTGAAGTACTCCCGAAACTGCCGTTGATCGTCGGTCTCGCCGCGCGGCATGACACCTCCTCGGTTAAAGGTGCACGGCGGCGCCGCGATCGGTTGCACGGGTGTGTAGCCCAGTTGACATCGTGCCGGTCGCTCCGGCGGGAGACTGCGTGGGTGACTGTTACCGCGACACCGCGCCAGCGCCTCACGGCCGTCCGCGCGGCCGCGCTCTTCGACGGCACGGGCGACACGTTGACCCCGAACCCGGTGGTCACGGTCGACCCGGGCACGGGCCTGATCGTCTCGGTGGGCACGGCCCCGCCCGACGGCGCCGACGTGGTCGATCTCGGTGCGGCGACGCTGCTGCCCGGTCTGGTCGACGGGCACGTGCACCTGGCGTTCGACGCCTCGGTGGACCCGGTCGCGGCGCTGGCCGAGCGGGACGACGAGGCCGCGTACACCGCGATGCTCGAAGCCGCCCGGCGCACGGCCGCCGGCGGCGTGACCACGGTGCGCGACCTCGGCGACCGCGGCTACCTGTCGCTGCGGCTGCGCGAGGCCGCGCGCACCGACCGCACGCTGCCGACGATCGTCGCGTCGGGTCCGCCGATCACCACACCCGGCGGCCATTGCCACTACCTGGGCGGGGCCGCGGCCGGCATCGAGGGCGTGCGGCTGGCGGTGCGCGACCACGCCGCCCGAGGTGTCGACGTCATCAAGATCATGGCGAGCGGCGGCAACATCACGGCCGGCAGCCGACCCGAGCTGTCGCAGTACACCGCAGCCGAGTTGCGCGCCGCCGCCGACGAGGCCCACGCACACGGCCTGCCGATCACCGCGCACGCGCACGGCCTGCGGACGGTCCGCGACGCGCTGGCCGCCGGCGTCGACGGCCTCGAACACGTCACGCTGATGACCGTCGACGGCATCGACAAGATCCCCGACGACCTGGTCGCCGCTCTGGCCGCGGCCCCGGTGACCGTCGGCCTGACGCTCGGCATGGTCCTGGTCCCCGGCGCCCCGCCCCCACCGAACGGCATCCGCGAACGAATCCCGGCGATCATCGAAAACGCCCGCACGATGTACGCCGGCGGCGTCGACCTGATCGCCGGCACCGATGCGGGCCTGGGCCCCGGCAAACCGGCCGACGTGCTCCGGTCCGCGGTCGGCATGCTGACCACCTGGGTCGGCATGACCCCGGCCGAGGCGTTGCGCACCAGCACCGCGCGCGCCGCGGAGGTGATCGGCCTCGGCGCCAGCAAGGGCCGCATCGCCCCCGGCTACGACGCCGACCTGCTGGCAGTCGACGGCAACCCGTTGACCGATCCAGCCGCGATAGATCGCATCAAGGCCGTCTACGTCGGCGGCGAGCCCCTTCCCGTCACCGGGCGCGGTTGACCGGCCTCGACAGGCCCGCGGCCAGGTCGGCCCGGGTGCCGACGCCCAGCTTGGCGTAGACGTGGGTCAGGTGGGTTTCGACCGTACGGCGGGTGACGAACAGGCGCTGCGCGATCTCCGGGTTGCTGTGTCCTTCGGCGGCCAGCGTCGCCACCCGGAGTTCGGCCGACGTCAGCGCGTCGACCCCCGACACCGCCGCCCGCCGCGGTCGCGCGCCCGACGCTTCGAGTTCCTGCCGGGCCCGGCGGGCCAGCAACCGCATGCCACCCCGGTCGGCCAACGTGAGGGCCCGGCGCAGCGGATCGCGGGCGGCATCGCGGTGGTTGCCGCGCCGCAGCGCCGCGCCGAGGTCGACGAGGGCGCGGCCGTGTTCCAGCCGTTCCGGCGTCCCGGCCAGCAGCTCGACCGCCTCCTCGAGCAACCCGATGGCCTCCTTGGAACCGACGACCCGGGCCAGCGCCCGCAGCCCCGCACCCCGCGGCCCCGGCAACCCGACCCGATCGGCCAGCTCGATGTGCTCCACGGCGAGCCGCCGCGCCGCCGCCCGGTCACCCAGCCACAGCACGGCCTCGGCGTCGTCGGCCCGCCAGGTGGCCAGCCCCGGATGCACGGCACCGAAGCGCCGCCAGTGATCGGCGGCCCGGACCAGGTCGGCATGGGCGTCCGCCGGGCGGTGCTGGGCCAGTCGCAGGCGCGCGCGGCTTTCCAGCAGGTGCGCGGTGGCCAGCGCCCCGGAAGGCGGCTCGCCCACCGCTGCCAGCACCCGGTCGGCCTCGGCCAGCTCGTCGTGCTGCGTCAGCGCCTCCACCAACGTGAACACCGACCACAGCAGCGCGGGGAGGGGCGAGTTGACCAGCTTGAACTCGTAGGCGAAGCGGGCGTCGGCCACCGCCTCGTCGATCTGGCCCGCGCGGATCAATGCCAGCGCGCGCAGGAAGCTGCCGTGCGCGAGCGCGATCAGCCAGCCGCGCGGGCGGGCGGCCTCGATCAGGGCGGTGCAGTGGTCGCGCGCGGCGTCGAGTTCGCCGCTGTCGATGAGGATGAACTTCGCGCACGTCGCGAGGATCGAGCCGGCCTCGTCGAGGGTGCCGTCGCGCAGGGCCGGGGTCAACAGCGCCACGGTCGAAGCGGCCGGCGCTCCGTCGAACAGGGCCGCCAGTGACGCGATCACCCGCCAGCCCGGAGACGACGAAGGCGAAAGCCGGGCCCGGGCCTCGTCCACCGTCGACGTGTCAAGCCAGATGTTGCCGAGCAGTTCCGCCTCGAGGTGGGCGCGGACCTCCGGCGCGATGCCGTCCGCGTGGTCGAGCCCCAGCCGGCACAACCGGCCGGCCTCGACGAAGTGACCGCCGAGACCGAGCGCCCGCGCCCCGGACAGCGCGATCCGCGACCGTTGGGACGGCGACGCGGCCAGGTCGACGGCAGCGGCGAGCAACGCGGGTGCCTCGGGATCCACGTGAGCGGCGAGGGCCAGGCCGAGATCGCTGCGCACGTCCGCCTCGACGGAAACGGACAGCGGCGGTTCCGCCAGCGCCCGCCGCAGGAAGACGGCCGCGCTCTGCGGCGCGCCCCGCAGGCTGGCCCGCGCCGCGGCCTCCCGCAGCGTCGCCACCGTCGCCGCGTCGCGGGCGGGCTCGGTGCGCAACAGGTGCAGCGCGACCGCCTCCGGGTCGGCCCGTTCCCCGGCCAACAGCCGCGCCGCCCGCGCGTGCCACTGGCTCCGCTCACCGCCGGCCAGCGAGCCGTAGAGCGCACCGGCGACCAGCGGGTGCACGAGGAACCAGCCGTCGTCGGCGCGGTCGAGCAGCCCGGCCGCCCGCAACCGGTCGGCCACCCGCAGCGCGTCATTGCCGGACAACCCGGCCAGGGAGCGCGCGTGTCGCAGCGGTGTGCCCCGGCCCAACACGGCGAACGCCCGCGCGAGCGACGCCGAACCGGGCGGCAACCGCAGGAGCTGACGGCCGACACTTCGGGCCACCTGCTCCGGGCCGAACGCGCTCAGCGTGGCCGCGAACTCGTCGGTCGGCTCCACCCGCTCGGCGACGAGGTGGTTGAGCAACGCGCCGACCAGGAACGGGTTGCCGGCGGTGGCCGCGTGGCACGCCGCGGCGAAGGTCGGGCCGGCTTGCGGCAACCGTTGCGCGACCACCGCCGCGACGGCCGCCGGGCCGAGCGGGCCGGGCCGCACCGGCGGCTCCGGCGCGAGTGCCAGCAACTCGTCGAGCAGGTCGGCGGACGTCGGCGGCTCGCCGGTGCGCACGGCGCACAGGATCGCCAGCGGCAGCTCCCCGAGCTGCCGACCCAGGCCGGCCAGCCAGCGCAGCGACAGCGGGTCGGCCCAGTGCACGTCGTCGACGACCAGCAACGTCGGCCCGCGCTCGGCGAGGCCCACCGCCAGCCAGGTCAGGCCGTGCAGCGCGGCGTGCATGGCGTCGCCGCCGCGGACCGGCTCGGCCCGGTCGGCGTCGAGCGCCCGTCGCGCCAGTTCCGCGGCGCCGGGCGGGAACTCGGCGGCCGGCAGCGGTGCGAAGAGCTGCCGCGCGACACCCCAGCCGGCGTCCTGCTCCAGCGGGCTGCCGGCGGCCCGCAACGTGCGGACGCCGGCCGCCGAAGCCGTCTCGGCCGTGGCACCGAGCAGGCTCGACTTGCCGATGCCGGCTGGCCCATCGACGATGATCATCCGCCCGATGCCGGCCCGCACCGCGGCGACCTGCCGCCCGAGGGAGGCCAGCTCGGCGTCGCGTTGCAACAACACGCGAGGCACGAACCGACCGTACGACGTTCCGTTGATCCACGGCAGTGACCAGTCGTGATGGCGACCGCCTAGCCTGAGCGCATGGCTGACGCTGACGACGTCCGTGCCCTGGCGCTGGCACTTCCGCGGGTGGTCGAGATCGAGAGTGACGGTTTCGACTTCCGGGTGGCCGACAAGGGATTCGTCTGGTCCTACCCGGAGCGCCGCCCGGGCCAGCGACGGGTGATCCGCAGCGACATCGCGGTGCTCTACGTGGGCGACGAGGCCGAGAAGCAGGCGCTGCTGCTGGGCGAACCCGATCTCTTCTTCACCACGCCGGCGTACGACGGCCTGCCGCTGGTCATGCTCCGGCTGGCCCGGGTCGACCAAGACCGGTTGCGCGAACTGATCACCGACGCGTGGCGGATGCGGGCCCCGGCCGACTGACTCAGCGCACGGCCTTCTTGATCAACGCGGCGATCCGCTTCTCGTCGGCGGCGGTCAACTCCACGATGCCGAACGCCGTGGGCCACATCGTGCCGTCGTCGAGCGCCGCGACGTCGTTGAAACCCAGCGTCGCGTACCGCGTCTTGAACTTCGCGCGGGCCTGGAAGAAACACAGGACCTTGCCGTCGAGGGCGTACGCGGGCATCCCGTACCACAGCTTGGGTGTGAGGCTCGGCGCGTTCTTCTTGATCAAGTTGTGCAGCCGCTCGGCGATGTCACGGTCGTCGGAGTCCATCTCCGCGATCTTGGCGAGCACGTCGCCTTCGCCGTCGGCCTTGGCCTTGGACGCCCGCGAGCCGCGCCGGGCGGTCGTCTTCAGCTCCTTGGCGCGCTCCTTCATCGCGTCGCGCTCTTCCTCGGTGAACCCGTCGTACTTCGTCTCGGTCATGTGATCAAGCCTAAGGGCCGCCCGCTGGCCGGGCTTCTCCGAAACTGACCAGGTCAGGCCCGCAGATAGCGGAGCACGGCCAGCACCCGGCGGTGGTCGGAGCGGTCGTGCGGCAGGTCGAGCTTCGTGAAGATGGCGGTGACGTGCTTCTCCACGCTGCGCTCGGCCAGGTGCAGCGACTCGGCGATGGCCACGTTCGAGCGCCCCTCGGCGAGCAGCCCGAGGATCTCCCGCTCGCGGGCCGACAGCCGGGCCAGCCCCGCGTCGACGGCGGGTGCGGCCAGCAGGTGCCGCACCACCTCCGGGTCGAGCGCGGTGCCGCCGGCCGCCACCCGGCGCAGCGCGTCGACGAACTCGCCGGTGCTGACGATCCGGTCCTTGAGCAGATAGCCGACGTGGCCGGTGTGCTCCGACAGCAGCCGCCGGGCGTAGCTGGTCTCCACCCACTGCGAGAACACCAGCACGGCGATCTGCGGGTGCTCGCTGCGGATCCTCAGCGCCGCCCGCAGGCCCTCGTCGGTGTGCGTGGGCGGCATCCGCACGTCGACCACGGCGGCGTCGGGCCGCTCGGCGGCGACGGCGGCGAGCAGCGCGCCGGCGTCGCTGACCGCGGCGACCACCTCGATGTCGTGCTCGCCCAGCAGCAGCACGACCCCGTCGCGCAGCAGGGCGTTGTCTTCGGCGATGACGACGCGCATCTCAGCCTTCCCGGGGCAGGGTCATGGTGACGGTCGTCGGGCCGCCTTTGGGCGACTCGACGTGCAGCGCGCCGTCGAGCGCCTCGGCCCGCCGGGTCAGCCCGCTCAGCCCGGTGCCGCTGCCACCGGCGGTCGCACCGCCGCGGCCGTCGTCGTGCACGACCAGCGTCAGCGCGCCGCCGCCGTCGCGGAGCGAGATCCGGACCCGGCTGGCTCCCGCGTGCCGCGCGACATTGGTCAGCAACTCGGCGACGGTGAAGTAGACGGCCGAAGCGACCGCGTCCGGTGGTCGTGCGGTCAGCTCGACCGTGACCGACGTCGGCACCGCGCTGCGGCCGACCAATGTGGACAGTGCCACGTCGAGCCCGTCGTCGAGCGCCGGCGGGTGCAACCCGCGCACGATGTCGCGCAACTCGGCCAGCGCCTCGGTGACGGTGCCGAGGGCATCCTCGGCGAGGGCCCGCACCGGCTGCTCGGTG
Source organism: Asanoa sp. NPDC049573 (assembly GCF_040676615.1). Taxonomy (NCBI): domain Bacteria; kingdom Bacillati; phylum Actinomycetota; class Actinomycetes; order Micromonosporales; family Micromonosporaceae; genus Asanoa; species Asanoa sp. NPDC049573. The sequence goes on along the minus strand of NZ_JBFAPI010000018.1, from coordinate 35,763 downwards.
CTCCGGTGCTCGATCCGGGCGAGCGCGACACCCAGCGAGACCAGCCGCGCCTGGGTGCTGTCGTGCAGGTCGCGTTCGACCCGGCGGAGCATCGCCGCCGCGTCGGCCTGCAGCGCGGCCCGGCCGGCTTCGAGTTGCGCGATCCGCCGGGCCGCGCGGGTCGGCCGCAGCAGCCCGCGGACGAGCCACGAGTCGGCCAACACGATCAGCCGCACGAACCACGGCATCGCGAGCAGCAACAGCGCACCGCGGCCCGCCTCCAGCCAGGCCTGCCCCCAGGTGTGCGCGTCGAGCGAGTTGAACGGGTTGGGTGCGACGAACCACCAGGCCGGATAGGTCAGCGCCAGCAGGCCGCTGACGACCGCGATCGCCACGCCGTAGCCGCCCAGCCAGATCAGCGGGAAGCGGACGAAGCAGTAGCAGAGCGCCCGCCAGGCGGTGGAGTCGCCGAGCACGGCGACCATCCGGCCCCAGCGGGTGTGCGCGCCCAGCGGGGGCGGGTCGGGCCACTCCCAGCCGAGCAGCCGCCGGGCGGGTGAGCGGAAATAGCGTGGGGCGCCGCGGGCCAGCGACAGCACGTCGGCGAGCAGGAACAGGCCGAAGATGACGACCGAGAGCGCGCTGGCCGCGATGCCGAGCAACGCCAGCGCGAACGCGGGCAGGCTGAGGACCGCCCCCCACAACACGAACGCCAGTTCGCGCCACAGGCGGGCGGTCACCCAGACCCGGAGCAGGATCACCCGACGACCTCGATCGGCGCCCGGCGCAGGCTGGCCGCGGCCGGCAGCGCCAGGCCGGTGAGCACCAGCGCCGCGGTGATCGCGATGCCGGCCAGCAGCCAGGACACCGGCACCCACGGGCGCCAGGTGCCCAGCGCGGTGTGCAGCAGGGGCAGCAGCGTGGTGATGGCCACGACCGCGCCGGCCACGAGTGCGGTTGCGGTCACCACCAGAGCCTCGCAGATCACGATCGCCAGCGTGCGCCCCCGGGTGCCGCCGGCCAGCCGGATGACGGCGAGGTCGTGCCGGCGCGCCTGGATGACGGTGACCAGGGTGTTGACGGCCGCGATGGCGGCGAAGGCCGTGTAGGCGCCGGTGCCGGCGAACTCGATCCAGCGGTCCGCCGCCGGCGTGGCGACGCCGGTGACGTGCGCGGTCGTCGAGCTCAGGACGATCGTGAACGCGGCGAACCCGACCGCCAGGGTTAGCGGCACGAGCGCGCCGGACAGCGATCGGGCCCGGGCGACGACCGCGTCGGCGGCCAGCGCCCCGGTCGCGCCGAACAGCCGTGCCAGGGGTGCCGCAACCCGCAACAGCAACGGACCGAGCAGCCCCACGCCGACGCACATGGCCAGCATGACGAAGAAGCCGGCCTGGTCGGCGGTCTCGGCGTTCTCGCCGGTGAGCAGCACGGACAACGTGATTCCGCCGGCCACCAACAGCACCCCGACGGGGGTACGGACGAGGCCGGCCCGCCGCCGGGGTACCGCCGCCTCGGTGAGCGCGACCGCCGGCCGCAGCCGCGACGGCCGGATCGCCGCGATCAGCGCGCCGAGCAACGACGTGCCGACGGTGACCGCGAACGCGCTCGGCACGGTGCCGGCGTGCAACCGGAAGCCGACCTCGGCCGGCACCACGCCGTGCCCGGTGAGCCCGGCCAGCCAGGCCCGCCCGGCCAGCAGGCCCAGCGGGATGCCGGCGACCGTGGCCGGCACCGCGATCAGCGCGGCCTGCGCCGCGATCGCCCGCCGCACGCGGGCCGGTGTTGCGCCGATCGTGCGTACCAGCGCCAGATCCTGCGCCTGGTCGGCGATCGCGGTGCCCATCGTGACGCCGACGATCAGCAGGGACAGGTAGACCGAGGAGATCACGAAGATCAACCCCAGATCGGCGATGCCGCTGTCGGTCAGCGCGGCCCGCTGGGCCGGGTCGAGCGGCGCGCCGTCGAAGGAGGCGAGCAGGCACAGCCCGGTGGTGACCAGCGCGGCGGCGAGCGCCTGGGTGGCGGCCGGCCCGAGGAAGGCCCAGGGGTTGCGGCGCAGGGCCTGGCGGATCACGCGGTCATCGCCGGGACGGCGCAGGGGTTGCGGCGCAGGGCCTGGCGGATCACGCGGTCACCGCCGGGACGGCGCAGGGGTTGCGGCGCAGGGCCTGGCGGATCACGCGGTCACCGCCGAGACGCCGCGCAGCCGGTCGGAGATGGCGGCCGCGCCCGGTGCCGGGCCGTCGTCGGCGACGCTGCCGTCGCGCAGCAGCACCAGCCGGTCGCTCCAGGCGGCGGCGATCGGGTCGTGGCTGACCATCAGGACCGTCACCCCGTCGCGGTCGGCCGCCTCGCGCAGCAGGGTGAGGACCTTGGCGCCGGTGGTCGGGTCCAGGGCTCCGGTCGGCTCGTCGGCGAAGATCACCGCCGGCCCGGTGACCAGCGCGCGGGCGATCGCGACGCGCTGCCGCTGGCCGCCGGACAGCTCGCCGACCGGCCGGGCGCCGAGCCCATCGAGGCCGACCTGCGCGAGCACCTCGTCGACGCTCCTGGCCCGCGGGCCGCCGAGCTTGATCGGTAGCGCTACGTTCTGGCGTACGGTCAGTTCGGAGAGCAGGTTGTAGGCCTGGAAGACGAACCCGGCCCGGTCGCGACGCAGGCGGGTGAGCCGGGCCTCCCGCATCCGGGTGACGTCGTGGCCGGCCAGCCGGACCCGACCGGACGTGGGCCGGTCGAGCCCGGCGGCGCAGTGCAGCAGCGTGCTCTTGCCGGAGCCGGTCGCGCCCATGACGGCGACGAACTGGCCGGCCGGAACGTCGAGGGTCACGTCGCGCAGCGCGAGCACACCACGCGGATAGCGCCGCGACACCGACGTCAGGGAGATGACGGATTCCATGCCTTCACCCTGGTCGTGACGCGTTGCCGCGACATCAGGGCTGGCTCTGCCACGGAGGTGCGGCTAGCCGTACCTAGGCCGGCAGCGCCCAGCGCTGGTTGGCGACGCCGGCGCAGTCGCAGATCTGGACCTGGGTGCCTGCCGTCGCCGCCGATGTCCAGCGCTGCGCAACGGTGCCGCTACTGGTCCAGATCTGGATCTTCGTGCTGTCGGCCGTCCGGGCGAGATGGCCGCACGCGGTCGAGGGTCAGCCCGCCTTCCCGGAGCACGGTCCTGTGTAGAGCTCCGGGCCGAAAGCGGCGGCCAGCGCTTTCGAGATCAGGTCGGGCAGGTCGGCGCGTCCGTCGTCGGCGGCCCAGCGGACCAGGGCCGTGTGCATGGCGGCGAGGCAGGCGCTGGCCGCGGCGTGGGCACGGAAGTCGGCCTCGGGATCGCCGGCCGGCAGGGCGTCGACGATCGCCTGCTGGAGGGCGTAGACGTTGTCGAGGTGCCTGGCCCGCAGGGCCGGCGTCGAGATCATCAGCCGCAGCCGGGCCAGCAGGAACCGCTTCTCGGTGCCGGCGGTCAACAGCGCGGCGGCTTCGACGAGGGCGGTGCCGATGCGGCGGACCAGCGGTTGCCCGGCCGGCGACGCGGCGATCCGCCCGGCGATGAGCGCGCCGTACTCGTCGACCAGCACCAGGTCTTCCTTGGTCGGGAAGTGCCGGTAGACGGTCATCGGCGACACGCCCGCGGCCTCGGCGACGTCGGCGACGGTCGTGGCGTCGTAGCCGCGCTCGGTGAACAGCCGGATGGCGTGCGTCTGGATCGCGCGCTGCGTCTCGGCCCGCCGCTGCTGCCGCAAGGTGCTCACTGGTAGAGACTATCGGTATGTTAGCGTCTACCAAACTGGTAGTCGCTAACACAATCGAGGTGATGGGCATGAACGACCTGATCGGCCGGACGGCGCTGGTGACGGGGGCCTCGCGCGGCATCGGCAAGGCCATCGCGGCTCGGCTCGCGGCGCGGGGTGCGGCGGTCATAGTGCACTTCGGCACGGACAAAGCCGGCGCGGCCGCGACGGTCGAGGAGATCGGCGGTGGCGCGTTCGCCGTCGGGGCCGCACTCGGCGTCGATGGCGACGTCGAGACGCTCTTCGCCGGGGTCGAGGCGGGCCTGGCCGGGCGGTCGCTCGACATCCTGGTCAACAACGCCGCGGCCGCGCCGGCCGGTCCGCTCGGTGCCACCACCCCGGCGCAGTTCGACCACCTCTTCGCGGTCAACGTGCGGGCGCCGTACTTCATCATCGAGCGCGCCCTGCCGTTGCTTTCCGACGGTGGCCGCATCATCACCGTCTCGTCGGTGGCGACCCGGATGGCCAACCCGACCCAGACGTCGTTCGCGATGACGAAGGGTGCGGTCGAGACGATGAGCCTGACCCTGGCCAGCGCGCTCGGTGCCCGCGGCATCACCGTCAACGTGGTCGCGCCGGGCGCCACCCGGACGCCGACCAACGGTTCGGCGTTCGCCGCGCCCGGGCTGGCCGACGCCATCGCGGGAATGACCGCGCTGGGCCGGCTGGGCCGGGCCGACGATGTCGCCGATGTGGTCGCCTTCCTCGCCTCCGACGCGGCGCGCTGGGTGACGGGCCAGGTCATCGACGCGAGCGGCGGCCTGTTCCTCGGGCCCCGCGTCTAGGCACGGGCCTGGCGGCGGGGCATGAACCCGCCGGTGATCAGCAACGCACCGATGCCGACCACGAGCGACCGGAACCAGGCACCGAGGATGCTGCCGGTCGGGTCCCAGACGCCGTGGCCCCAGAGGAAGAGGGTGGCCACGACGAGCGGAACGAGCGGGAGGCCGGCGGCGACGGTCGCCCGCGCATCGACGGCGACCCAGATCAGGAAGGCGGCCATGACCACCGCGGTGCCCCAGGGCTGCACGCCGATCGTCGTCTCGTAGTCGGTGGGCAGCAGGAACACCGCCACCGGCACGGGCCGCCGCTGGTCGGCTCCGGCGGCTTCCATCAGCGTGCCGATCATCTCGGCGCCGCGGTCGCGCCGGTAGCGCTTCGGGTAGGCCCACATGAGCGCGTGGTAGCGGGCCTCGAGTGCGTCGTGGCTCATGCCGGCTTCACCACCCGGGCGCGCCCCGTCCGGCGGCGCTCGGTCACGACCCGGGCCGCCCGGATCATCCGCTCGGCCTCGGCGCGGAGCACCGCGACGCCCTCGTCGGTCAGGTCGGCCGTTGACCACCTCTTCGTCGAGAACGTGCAGGAGGCCTTCGGCACTGAGCCGGTCGAGCGCCGCGTAGCGGGTGCCGGCGGCCATCCGCACCCGCCCGTCGGAGAGTTCTGCGGCCCGCTTGATGATCGCGTATCCGTGCAGCGGGCCGTCCATCAACGCGGCGAGCGCGAAGTAGCTCTGCTCTCGGATAGTCACTTCAGCAGAGTGTCCATCGCCGTCCGCTGCGCGCTAGCTTCCAGTCGGGCGCACCAGGGGCAGGAAGATGCTGTCGACGATCTCCAGGATGACCTCGTCGGGTACGGGCGCGAGGGTCATCAGCATCTCGTGCCGAAGCAGGTCTGAGGGCAGGCTGGCGATCCGCTCGGTCAGCCGGGCGGGGTCGATCTCGCCCCGCTCGACGGCCCGATCGATGATCCGCTGCATACCGGACGGCTGCGGCCTGCTGCTGAGGAAGTCCTCCCGCAGCTTGGCCGGCGACGTGCCCGTTTCGGCGAAAAACTGTCCCATTTGGACGCTGAACAGCACGGCCAGCTCCATCCGCCCCTTCCAGGCGTTGCGGAGCACCTGGATCAGGTCCTCGCGCAGCGACCCGGTGTCGGGCACGACGACCGGCTCCGTGCGGCCGTGATAGCGCAGCGCCGCGACCGCGAGGTCGGCCCGGTTGGGCCAGCGCCGGTAGAGCACCGGTCGGCTGGTCCCGGCGCGGGCGGCGACGCCTTCGATGGTGAAACCGCCGTAGCCGACCGCGAGGAGTTCCTCCCACGCGGCCTGGAGCAGCGCGTCCTCCAACTCCTGGCCGCGCCGGCGCTGCGACTGCATTAGATACACCCCTGCATCTTATTGACATCGGGCCGGGTGGCGCGAAGACTAGATACAACGACGTATCTTATTTCCCTAGCGGGGAGATCCGCCATGACCACCGCCCCTCCCGCCACCGCCGCTGCCACCACCCGTCTCGATCCCGCGTTCGTCCGGCAGGCCCTTGTCCTGCTCACCGGTGTGCTGGCCGTCGTCTTCGACACCACGATCGTCAACGTCGCGCTCGACACCCTCGGTCGCGACCTGCACGCGAGCATCGCCACCGTCCAGTGGGTCACCACCGGTTACCTGCTGGCGCTCGCCATCGTCGTACCCGTCACCGGTTGGCTCCTCGACCTGCTCGGCGCGAAGCCCCTCTGGATCTCTGCACTGGCGGTGTTCCTGGCCGGCTCGGTCGGCGCGAGCCTGGCCTGGAACGTCGGCAGCCTGATCACGTTCCGCGTCGTACAGGGCGTCGGCGGCGGCATCATGCTCCCGGTCATGACGACGTTGCTGATGCGGTCGCTGGGCGGCCGCTCGATCGGCAGCGCCACAGCGGTGATCGCCATGCCGGTCCTGCTCGGCCCGATCCTCGGCCCGGTCGCCGGCGGCCTGATCGTCACCCACCTGAGCTGGCGGTGGATCTTCTGGGTGAACGTGCCGCTGTGCGTCCTCGGGCTGGTGCTGGCCTGGTTCCTGATGACCCCGTCGCGACCCGAACGCCGGTCCCGCCTCGATGGCTGGGGCCTGGCCCTGCTCTCGCCCGGCATCGCCGCGATCGTCTTCGGCCTGGCCCGGGTCGGCGCCGAGGACGGCTTCGGTCACCCGTCGGTGTTCCTCCCGCTGCTGGCCGGCGCAATGCTGGTCGTCGCGTTCACGATCCGCGCCTGGCACGACCAGAACCCCTTGGTGGACGTACGCCTGTTCCGGCTCGGCTCCTTCACCACGTCGAACGCCCTGCTGTTCCTGTCGGGCTTCGCGCTTTACGGGGCGATGCTGCTCGTACCCCTGTATTTCCAACAGGTTCGCGGCCAGAGCGCGCTGGCGGCCGGCCTGCTGCTGGCGCCGCAGGGCATCGGCGTCCTGTTGAGCCGCGGCGTGGCCGGCAAGCTGACCGACCGCATCGGCGCCCGCTGGATCGTGTTCACCGGCCTGCTGGTGGTCATGCTCGCGACGATCCCGTTCGCGCTGGCCGGGGACGACGCGGCGGAGTGGCCGTTGATCCTGGCGTTGGTGGTGCGGGGCGTGGGGCTGGGCGCGGTGACCATCCCGGTGATGGCGACGGCGTACGCGGGCCTCGACCGCGCGGCGGTGCCGCATGCCAGCATCATCACCCGGACGGTGCAGCAGATCGGCGGCTCGTTCGGGACGGCGGTCCTGGCCGTGGTGCTGCAACGCGCGATCGTCAGTCATCCCGGGGATCGGGCTTTCGACATCGCCTTCTGGTGGTCGACCGCCTTCACCGCGATCGCGGTGGTCATCGCGCTGGGCCTGCCTCGCGAGCCCGCGGCCCCACCCGCCTGACGAAGCATTGACCGAGTCTGCCTCGGTGAACCTGGCCGGGTTCAAAACCTCAGCGGCGGTGGCGGGTCGTCCATGGTGCCGCCGGGTCGGATCTCTGCCGTTCCGGACGCGACCGTCACCAGGTAGCCCTGACCTCGCGCCCACTCCATCACCTGCTGGTCGGGTGGGGTGAGGACGATGTCGGTCCTGCCGTCGTTCATCGCGATCAGTGCCTTCAGCAACCCGATGTCGGGTACCCAGTTCAGCATGGCCCGATCGTGCCCGGCGGGTCCCGTGAACGGGATCGGCCGGGGAGATTGTCCCGGCGGCTTGGCGGCTGACGCCCTGACCGTCAGCCGAATAACCCGGTCGGCGCGGCTAAAGGTCAGGTGGCGATCGGCTGGCCGGTCGGTCCCGCACAACTTTCCGTGCCACGTCGCGCGATGCCGACCGATCGCCGAGAAGAGTTCGGATCCGATCCGTCCGCCGCTGAACCGATCAAGGGTGGCCAGCCCGAAATTCTCTGTCAGCGAATGGACCAGGGCCAGATCGACGTCGTACGCAGGTTCAACCGCGCCGTCACCCAGCGGGTCGGAGCGCTGAACGACGAATACCTCTCGCGCGACCGGTCCCTCGCCTCTCGCGGCTGTTGTGGGAGGTCGAGCCGGACGGGTCCGAGGTGCGCGTCCTCGGCTCGCGGCTGGGCCTCGACTCGGGCTACCTGAGCCGCCAACTGCGCCGGCTGGAGTCGGACGGGCTGGTCACCACCGACCCGGCTGCCGGCGATGGACGGGTCCGCACGGTCCGCCTGACCACGACCGGCACCGCGGAGCGGGCGGTGCTCGACCGCGTCTCGACCCGGCTTCGACCCCGCCCGGAGCATCTCCGCGAGCGAGGCGGAGATGACGCCGCCCGACGGTGTGCTCCTCGTGGCGACCGCGCACGGCACGCCGTTGGGCTGCGGCGCGCTCAAGCTGCACGCCACGACCCGGACCGCCGAGGTCAAGGGCATGTGGACGGCGCCGGACGCACGCGGACTGGGCCTGGGCCGCCGTCTCCTCGAGCGCCTGGCCGACGAGGCGAAGGCCAACGGGATGCGCACCCTACGGCTGGAAACCAACCGCACGCTCGCGGAGGCCCGGCACCTCTACGAGACCGGCGGCACCTGTGAGGGTGACGGGAGTGAGACCGCCTCGAGTTGGGTAACCGGCTTCGCCGGCATTCGGCGGAGGAGGCGGCATGCGGTCTCGGGACTGGGCCGCGACGGCGGTCACGGTCGTCGCGTTGCTGTGGGGCGCGCTGGGCTACCTCGCGACCCGGCCCGCCGACTTCCACGACTACCGCACGATGACCGTGTCCGCGGCGCAGTCGGCCTATGGCGCGATCGCCACCGCGCGGCTGACCGCCGGCGCGCGGGCCGACGGCCGGGTCGGCGCGCCCTACGTGCGGGCCAGCCTGGCCGATGCCCGGAAGGCGATCGCCGGCGCGGCGAAAAACTTCGGCGCCGAAGGACCGCCCGACGAGCGGTCCACGACACTGCGCGACGAGTTGGATCCGCTGCTGCGCGAGGCGAAGACGGCGCTCGACGAGATCGAGGGCGCGGCGGACGGCGTACCCGCGGAGTTGCGAAAGGCCGCCGCCGACGCGGCCGGGGTTGCCGGTGGCCTGGCGCGGTTCATCGCGGTGCACTCGTGAAACGGCTCCTGGCCGTCACCCTCGGCATCCTGACCGCGATCGGCGGCTTCGTCGACATCGGCGACATCGTGTCCACATCGGAGGCCGGCGCCCGCTTCGGCCTTTCGCACGCGTGGGTGCTGGTGGTCGGGGTCGTCGGGATCTGCGTGTACGCCGAGATGGCCGGCCGGGTCGCGGCGGTCAGCGGGCGGCCGGTCTTCGACCTCGTCCGCGAGCGCCTCGGACCGCGGGTCGCACTGGTCAACCTGGTCGGCTCCTACCTGATCACGGTGGCCACGCTCGGCGCCGAGATCGGCGGTGTCGCCCTGGCGCTGCAACTGCTCAACGGCGCGCCCTACCTGGTCTGGGTGCCGCTGGTCGCCGTGGTGCTCTGGCTGGCCCTGTGGCGGGTGCGGTTCGAGACCCTGGAACGCGTCTTCGGGCTGGCCGGGCTCGCCCTGATCGTGGTGCTGGTCTCGGCGTTCTCGCTGCGCCCGGCCTTCGGAACCGTCACACACCTGACCCCGCCGGCCGGCGAGAACTGGCCAACCTACTGGTTTTTCGCGATCGCGCTGTTCGCCTCGGCGATGACGCCCTACGAGGTGTTCTTCTTCTCCTCCGGCGGCGTCGAGGAGCACTGGACGCCCCGCGACCTCAACGTGTCGAGGGTCAACGTCTTCGTCGGGTTCCCGCTCGGTGGGTTGCTCGCCTTCGGTTTCCTGGCAACGTCGGCGACCGTCTTCCACCCGCTCGGCGTGCGCGTGGACACCCTGGGCCAGGCGGTTCTGCCGGCGGGACTGGCGTACGGCCAGATCGGTCTTGCCCTGGCCATTGTCGGCGTCTTCGCGGCCACCTTCGGCGCGGCGATGGAGACGAGCCTGTCGGCCGGCTACACGGTCGCGCAGTATTTCGGCTGGGCCTGGGGCAAGATGCTGCGACCTCGCCGGGCGACCCGGTTCCACCTGGTGGTGCTGGTGAGCATCCTGGTCGCGGTCGCCGCGCTGCTCACCACGATCGACCCGATCCAGCTCACCGAATACATGCTGATCTTCAGTGCCATCGCCCTGCCGTTGACCTATCTGCCGATCCTCGTCGTTGCCAACGACCGCGGCTATCTGGGCAACAAAGTCAACGGCCGGTTCGCCAACGTGCTCGGCCTGGTCTACCTGGTGATCGTCGTGGCCGCGGCGGTCGCGGCGATCCCGCTCATGGTCATGACGGGGATGGGAGGCTGACATGCTGCTCGCGTTCGACCTGCTGGACCGCCAGATCGTCGACCGTGACGGTACGCCCGTCGGCAAGGTCGACGACCTCGAACTCGATGGTCCGCGGGTGACCGCGTTGCTCACCGGCCAGCAGGCGCTCGGCCCGCGGCTCGGCGGCTGGCTCGGCCGCTGGGTGGAGACCTCGGCGGCGCGACTCGACGTCGACCGCCTAGGTCCGCGCCGGATCCCCTACGACGTCGTCGCGCGGATCGACTCGGCCGTACACCTGTCTGTGCGGCTCGAGATCCTCGACCCGGCACCGCTGGAACGCTGGCTCGACGATCACGCGATCGGCCGCATCCCGGGAGCCGACGATGACGCCTGAACGCCGCCCCCGGGTCAGCGACCTGCTCGGCCGCACCGCCGTCGGCCGCGACGGCCGCCCGCTCGGGCGGGTGGTCGACCTGATCGCCGAAGACGGCGCGGACGGTCCGCTGATCACCGCGGCCATCGTCGTGCGTGGGCCTTGGGGACGCCTGCTGGGGTACGAGCGGGAGGAGGCGGGCGGCCCGTGGCTGCTGGAGACCGCCGCCGGCCTGATCCTGCGCCGCAACATGACCACCGTGCCGTGGTCGGCGCTGCGCCTGCGGTAGCGGCCCTAGAGGTGCATGCCGCCGGATGCCTCGATGCGCTGCCCGGTCACCCAGCGGTTGCCGTCGCCCAGCATCGCGGCGATCGCGCCGCCGGCGTCGTCGGCGAGGGCGATCCGCTTCAGCGCGGTGACGCCGGCGATGTGCTCCTGGACCTGCGGGTTGTCGCGCAGCAGGCCACCGCTGAAGTCGGTGGCGACGGCGCCCGGTGCGACGGTGTTGACCCGGATGCCGCGACTGCCCAGGTCTTCGGCGAGATAGCGGGTGAGCACCTCGACGGCACCCTTGGCGGCGCTGTAGATGATCCGCTGCGGCACGTAGAACCGGGTCATGGCCGAGGAGACGTTGACGATCGCCCCGTTGTCGGCGATGAGGCCGGCCAGCTTCTGGGTGAGGAAGAAGACGCCCTTGAAGTAGATGTCGACGATCCGGTCGAAGCTCTCCTCGGTCACCTCGCCGAACGACATCGGGATCTGCAGCCCGGCGTTGTTGACCAGATAATCGAAACTGTCCCGGCCCCACGTCTGCCCCAGGACGTCGGAAACGGACGTGACGAAGGCGTCTAACGACCCGACCACGCCGGCGTCGAGCTCGAGCGCGACGGCCTCGGAGCCCAGGTCGGTGATCTCCTTGACCACCTCGGCCGCCTCCTCGGGGTGGGTCCGGTAGGTGAGGATGACACCGACCCCGGCCCGGGCAAGATGCAACGCGGCGCTACGCCCGATGCCCCGGTTGCCGCCGGTGATGACTGCGATTCGCTTCATGGCTCCAGCCTGCGCAACCCCGCCGCGGCCAACCAGTGTGCGCTCTTCCTAGGAGTGCGAGGGACAGTCGGCGCGCCCGTTGATCATTAGACTCCCGCACCGTGATGTCCAAACCCCCTCCGATCGAGGTCGCCTTCGCGCTGTTGCGGGAGGGCCGCGTGGTCGACGCCGAAGAAGTCATGGCCCGCGAGCTGAAGGCGGTGACGAAGAAGCACGGCCGCGGCAGCGTCGCGTGGGCGTCGGCCCAGTGTGACCTGGGGAACCTGCTGCTCAACTGCGATCAGGTGGCCCGCGCCATCGAATGCTTCCGGGCGGCGGTCTCGGTCGCGCCGGGCGCCGACCGGGAGGCGGCCAAGGACCAGCTCACCTACCGGATGAACCTGGGCATGGTGCTGCGGATGGCCGGCCGCCTGGAGGAGGCCGAAGCCGAGCTGCGCGCGGGCGCGGCGGCCAGGTTGGCGTTCTACGGCCGCGAGCACGCCGGTTACGCGTTCGGCCTGGAGCCGCTCGCCGACGTGTTGCTGCAACGCGGCAACGTGCGCGAGGCCCGCCAGGTGATCGAGGAGACGGTTGCCAACTTCTGGCGCAACGGCCACGAACGCGTCGCCACCGCCCTGGCACTGCGGGCGTCGATCCTGCGAGCGGAGGGCGTGGACGGTCCGCTCTTCGCCGAGCTGACCCAGTTGCCGGACGAGGTCGTCGAGCAGGTGGCGACGTCGGTGGTGACCCGCGACGGCGTCGACCCGGCCGTGCTGACCGACCTGGCCGCGGCCCTGGAGGCCAGGCTCGGCCCGGACCACCAGGCGACGCTCAACGTGCTCTCGCAGCTGGCGAACCTCGGCCAAGACCCGGGGCGGGTGGACGCGATCCAGCGCGTGCTCGCCTCCTACGACCGCCAGGGCCGGGCGGAGGACGCGCTGATGGCCGCGCTGGGCCTGGCGATGGCGCAGGACGACGTCGAGGCATCGCTGGCGACCTATGCATCGGCGTACGAGCGGGCGCAGCGGATCGGTCGGCCCGAGCTGGTCAGCCAGGTGTTGCGCAACTGGGGGCTGGCGCTGCGCGAAGCCGGTCAGGTCGGCCCGGCGGAGCAACGCCTGAGCGAGGCGGTGGCGCAGGCCCGCCGGGGTCCTGACCGCGAGATGCTGGGCCGGGCCGAGGTCGCGCTGGGCATCCTGCTGCAGCACGAGAACCGGCTGGACGAGGCCCGCGGCGTGCTGGAGGAGGCACTGTCCAACCTGGACCCGGTCCATCCGGACGCGTTGACCGCCCGCAGCCACCTGGGCGCGGTGTTGGAGGGCCGCACCTGCGGCTGCGGCGACATGCAGTCGACGATCACGGACGCGTACCGAGCGTTCGTCCTCAGCCGCCTACCCGCGGATCTGCTGGCCGACCTCGACGTGACGATGAAGGACGGCGACTTCCAGATCAGCGTCAGCCTCCAACGCGAGCCGACAGACGAGGAACTCGAACGCCTCAACGGCGTCATGCAGTCGGCCCACGCCGAGTTCCGCCGCCGGCTGACGACGCGATGAGCACCAGCGACCCGTCGATCCTGGACCCCGTGCGTTTCAGTGGCATCCCGCCGGCGCGAAAACGAGCGAGACGAGCAGGATCTGCCGACGGAGGGCACCCAGACCTTGGCCCCGCCGATCATGGCGTAGATGGAACCGTCCGGCGTGCGGAGGTAGGTGCCGTCGGCAGGGATGTTGCGGATGGCGTTGATGCCGGCCGACGGTGCGGGAACGAGGGTGGGGCTGCCCAGAGCTCCACTCTCAGATGAGTCAGACGTCGCAACGCGCGGTGAAGTCGGCCTTGCCGGCCCGGTGCAACTGAAAGCGCACCGTCGGAGCATCAGCGGAGGTGACACTCCCGTCCGGGGCGGTCCGGAGCAGCGTGGTGGAGATGGTGAGGCCGTCGTGGCCGTCCCAGGCACCATCGAGCCGGCCCAGATGGAGGCCGGTCGCGTCCCGGGTGGGTTGGGCGTTGAGGAACAAGCGCGTGCCCCGATAGTCGAGCGCATCGCCCGATAGCGCGTAGGTCGCGTCCTGCTCGGCGGCGCACACCGTGGCGGTCCCGCCGATCTCCGAGCCCTCGTCGCCGCCGCCGACGCCCTCGGTCAGCCGCAGCACGATCGTGCGGCTGTCGTCGGGGCCGTAGGCGACCTCGCCCTGCCAGTAGCCCACCAGGGCCGGCCCCAGCGGCGCGGCCCAGGGATGCATCAACCAACGCGCCGGGTAGATGAGCGCGAGCCCGACCAGGAACACGGCGCCGACCAGACCGAGACGTGAACGCTGCTCGATAACCACCAGCGTGACGCTACGTCCGCGCCGGGGACGAGACGATGAACGCCCGGGCGGGATTGGCAGAAGAGACGGTGGCGCGTTGCCGAACCCGAACTCGGGTTGACGGGAGTTACTTGGGCGAGTAAAAAGTTACTCATGCGAGTAACTGAGAGCGTGACGTCGGGAGCGCGGCGGGCGCAGATCGTGCTGGCCGCGATCGACACGATCGCCGAGTTGGGGTACGGCAACGCCTCGTTCGCCCGCATCGCCAAGCGGGCCGGGATCAGCAGCACGCGGCTGATCTCCTACCACTTCGACGACAAGGCCGAGCTCGTCCGGGCCGTCGTCGGTGCCGTGCTCGCGGAGGCGGCCGACTACATGGGCAAGCGGCTGCGCGCCGGCGGCACCCGGGCCGAACTGCTGGCCACCTACATCGAGTCCAATCTGGAGTTCATCGCCGAGCATCCGACCGCCATCCGCGCGGTCAACGAGATCGCGGCGAACGCCCGGGCCGACGACGGCACCCCGCTGGTGCGGCTCGACGACCTCGACGACCCGATCTCGCGGCTGGCCACCCTTTTCCGTGAGGGCCAGGCGGCCGGCGACTTCCGCACCTTCGATCCGGTCGTGATGGCGGTGACGTTGCGCTCCGCCATCGACGCCGCGGCCAACCGGGCCGACCTCGACCCGCACGCCTACGCGGCGGAACTGGTCGCCCTCTTCACCCGCGCGACTCAGAAGGACCCCTCGTGAACACCGTGATCGAACCCTCGCCCGTCGCGAAGCCCGTCAACCGTCGCACCCTGCTCGTGCGGATGTTCGTCGACTTCGCCCTGCCGCTCATCGCCTACTACGCCCTCCGCGCCGGCGGTGTCGACCAGTGGTGGGCACTGCTGCTGTCCGGCGTGATCCCGGTGATCGCCGTGATCGTCAGGTTCACGCGTACCCGCAAGGTCGACCTCCTGGCCGTGTTCGTCATCTCGGTCGTCGCTCTCAGCCTGGGCGTCTCCGCGATGACCGGCGACGCCCGCACGATGCTGGTCCGTGACGCCTGGGGCGGCCTGCTCGGCGGCCTGGTCGCGGTGTGGTTGCTGGCCTCGGTCTGGGTCGGCCGGCCCGCGCTGATGTCGCTCTACCGCACCTTCGTGCTGACCAAGGTGGGCGATGCGGGGCTGCACGCATGGGAGTCCAAATGGGACACGGATCGGCGCTTCCGGTACGCCATGCGCGTGCTCACCTTCGTCTGGGGCTGCGCGGGCCTGTTCAACGTGGTCGTGACGCTGTTCGCCGCCTACCTGCTGCCGCTCGACCTCGCGCCAGCCGTGCTCAACGCCAGTTGGCCGGTCATCCTGGTGCCGACCCTGCTGTTCCACCTCTACTACACCAAGAAGTGGGACCTGCGCGCATGAGCGTCGACGTGGTCGTCGCCGGGGCCGGCCCGACCGGCCTGATGCTGGCCGGCGAGCTGGCCCTGGGCGGCGCCCGGGTGGTGGTGCTGGAGCGGCTGGCCGCCCGCACGGGCCAGTCGAAGGCGCTCAACCTGCAGCCCCGGTCGGCCGAGGTGCTGGCCTCCCGCGGCCTCCTCTACGACATCCTGGCCATCGCGCCGGCGCGGCTACCGGCCGGGCACTTCGCCGGCATCCCGCTCGACTACTCGCGGCTGCGCACGCCGTACCCCTTTCAGATCGGCATTCCGCAGGCCCGCGTCGAGGAGCGGCTGGCCGCCTGGGCCAGCGACCTGGGCGCCGAGATCCGCTACGGCGAACCACTGGGATCGTTCAGCCAGGACGGGGCCGGCGTCGTGGTCAACGGCGAAGCGGCCGGCTACCTGGTCGGCTGCGACGGTGCCCGCAGCGCCGTCCGCAAGCAACTCGGTGTGGCCTTCCCCGGCCGCGACGCCCGGGTCTGCGCCCTGGTCGCCGACGTCACGCTGGCCGGGGCGGGCCCGGCCGAGTGGACCCTGCCCGCTCCCGGCGGCGATGGCCTGCTGACCGTGCTGCCGCTCGGCGACGGCGTCTTCCGGGTGCTGGCCGCCGGCCCGAAACAGCTGGCGGCCGGCAAGGACGACCCGGTGCCCGATGCCGAGGTGGCCGACGCGCTGGCGCACGACGGCCTGACGCTGGGCGACGTGCGCTGGGCGAGCCGGTTCACCGATACCACCCGGCAGGCCGCCGAATACCGCGCGGGCCGCGTCTTCCTTGCCGGCGACGCGGCACACATCCATTCGCCGGCCGGGGGACAGGGCCTCAACCTGGGCCTGCAGGACGCCTTCAACCTGGGCTGGAAGTTGGCCGAGGTGGTCCGCGGCGAATCCGGCGACGAGTTGCTCGACACCTACCACGCGGAACGCCACCCGGTGGCGGCCCGGGTGTTGCAGTCGACCCAGGCCCAGGGCGTCCTGCTGGTGCCCGACGAAGACGTCACCGCACTGCGCGCGGTGTTCTCCGAGCTGGTCGACAGCCGGGCGCTGGCCGAGCGGGTGGCCGGCCTCGACCACGGCAACCGGCTGCCCGACCTCGACCTGACCCTGCTGCACGACGGCCGCCACCACGTCGTCGACACCCCGCACGGCCCGGTCACCGTCCGCCCGGACGGCTTCCTCTCATGAGCCCCCTGGCGGGTTCGGTCGATCGTCCATCGACATCGGTGGCTCCGGCGTGAAGACTGGCGGCACACCGGATCGCTAGGAGCCGTCGATGGACCTCAGCCGGACACGTACCCTCCTCTGCGCCCTTGTCCTGGTCGTCGCCGGCGGTCTCCTCGTGGGATCGCCGGCTGCCGCGGGCGGGCGCTGCGTCACCACCCCGAGCCAGTTCCAGGCCGCGTGGCAGGCGCGGGAGGTGCGCTGCGTCGCGCCGACCCTGTTCGCCACCACGCACAGCCGCGGAGACGACTTCCTTTACCCCAGCGGCTTCGCGTACGCGTGGGCCGGCTCTAGTGTCAACCTCGAGGCCTACCTGCGGCTGCGCCACCGCTACGGCGACCAGCCCGCGAAGGTCGGCGTCGGGATCCTGTCCTATGTCGGCTATCCCGGCCTGGACAGCTGGTCCTACGAGACCGACCTCGCCGTCTACACCCTCCCGCGCGGCGTGCACGCACGGGTGCCGACGTTCGCCGAGTGGTTCCGGTTGGTCGGCGACCAACTGGGCTTCCCGCGCGCGGCGCTGCGTGACCTCGAACGGGCCTACTCGCGGCTCGGTCGCACCGAAGACGCGGTCGACGCGTTCGAACACGTCACCGGCTGCCGGCGCGACGCCCTGCTCGACGGTGCCTTCCCCGGGCCCGAGATCGGCTGCGACAGCGCGTTCCTCGACGCGCTGGCCGCCGCCGGGCCGTCGCCCTACGAAGGCGCCGAGTCGACGCGGTGCTTCGCCAACGTCGCCGCGGATTACACCGGGCCGCGCGATGCCGCGGCGCTGCGGGCCGTGCTCTTCCAGTGCCAGGACGCCGGGTTCCTCAACACCGGGGTGGGGCGCGGTTACAACACCTACGCCGACCCGTTCGTCTGCCAGCCGGCCCAGGCGCAGTCGGTGGAGCAGCGCTACACCGGGCGCGAGTTCATCCTGCCCAACACCACCCTTGACGCGTTGCCCGGCTCGGTCAACATCCCGCTGGACATCGGCGAGCCGGGCCAACGACCGTTCCTACACCGGGGTTACTGCTAGCGCGCGGTCCAGGATGTCGAGGCCGTCGGCGAGTTCGTCCCGGGTCGCGGTGAGGGGTGGGGCGATGCGGAACACCCCGCCCATGCCGGGTAGCTGCACGACGTTCATGTGCAGCCCGAGGGCCAGGCAACGCCGGGTCACCTCGGCGCCCACCTCGTCGGAGGCCAGTTCCAGGCCGGCGAGCAGGCCGCGGCCGCGTACGTCGGTGATGATGTCGTGTTTGGCCTTGAGGTCGAGCAGGCCGTCGCGCAGGAAGGAGCCGGACTCGGCCGCCCGCACGTCGAGCTTGTCGCGTTCGAGCACGTCGAGCACCGTGTTGCCGACCGCGGCGACCAGCGGGTCGGAGACGTGCGTGGTGAAGAACAGATAGCCGCGCTCGTGCGCCCGCTCCTCGATCTCCGCCGATGTGACCATCGCGGCCAGCGGCAGGCCGGCGCCCAGCGTCTTCGAGAGAGTGAGAATGTCGGGCACGACGCCGTCGCGCTCGAAGGCATACCAGGCGCCGGTGCGGCACAAGCCGGTCTGTGCCTCGTCGACGATGAGCAGCATGCCGCGCTCGTGGCACCTGGCCGCCAGCGCCGCCAGGTAACCCTCCGGCAGGTCGATCACGCCACCGGAGCTGAGGATCGGCTCGACGATGCAGGCGGCCAGGCTGCCCACCGACTGGGCGTCGATCAGCTCGAACGCGAGGTCGAGCTGTCCCGCCCAGTCGAACTCCGCGGCGCCGCGCACGAACGGCACCGGGATCGCGAAGTTGCCCGGCGCGGCCGGCCCGTAGCCCTTGCGCCCAGCGCTGTAGGTCGCGGCCGCCGCGGCCTGGGTCATGCCATGCCACGACCGGGCGAACGAGACGATCTCGTGCTTGCCGGTGACCAGCTTGGCCATCCGGATCGCGGCCTCGTTGGACTCGGCGCCGGTGGTGAGCAGCAGCACCTTGGACAACGGTTGCGGCAACGATCCGGCCAGGCGGCGCGCCAGATCGACCACCGGCGGGCTGAGCATCCCGCTGAACAGGTGGTCGAGCGTCGCGACCTGGCCCTGGATCGTCGCCACGATGTCGGGGTGGGAATGGCCGAGGATGGCGCTCATCTGACCGGAGGTGAAGTCGAGGATCTTCCGCCCGGACTCGGTGAACACATAGCTGCCCTCGGCGCGAACGATCACCTCAGGCGTGAACCGCCCGGCGGCCGAGTAGCGGACCAGGTGCCGGTCGACGTCTTCCCAGAAGCCCATGGATCCACGCTAGACACCGCGCGCGCCGCTGGACAGGTGCCGCGGTAGGAACTCGTTGTCGAGACCGACCCAGCGGATGCTGCGATGGTCGCCCGGGTTGGCGTGCAGCGTCTTCTCCGGCGAGGCGAAGGCGTCGAACAAGGCGAGCGCGGCGGAGCGGTCGACGTGCTCGTCGTCCCACGGCAGCAGGAACTGGACCGGGACGGTGATCCGCCTGGCCGCCGCGAGCAGTGCCTCGTGTGGGAAGAAGCCGCCGCCGAAGATGGCCGCTCGGATCCTGGGCTCGGCCGCGGTCAACGGAATCCCGATCGCGGTGCCCAGCGTGATGCCACCGCCGTACCCGATCGGCGCCTCGGCTCCGATCCACGGCAGTGTCGCGAGAGCATCGAGGGTCATTTGCCATTCGGGTACGGCGCGCGCCGCCAGCGCGGTGGCGTATCCGATGGTGACCGACCGGAAGCGTGCGTTGTCGCCGGCCGCGACGGCCTCGCGGAGGTCGGCGCGGGCCTGCTCGTCTGCTGCCGATCGCGGCCGGTCGCCGTGCCCGGGCGCGTCGATCGCGACGACGGTGAACCCTCGCGTGACCACCAGGTCGCGAGCGCGGGCCACCTGTGCCGGCGTCTTCTTGTGCAGGCCGCCGCCGTGCCCCATCAACACGAGTGGCGCGTGGTCGGGCCCGGAAACGGGCGACCAGATGACGCCGGTGATCTCGCCGAGGGTGAATTCGCGTTCGACGACACCGTTGGACGATGTCTCCACAGTGAAGTGCATGAGTTTGTGCCTTTCGGGAGTGCCTGTTGGGTTCGGCGCTCCCGGCGACGGCTAGGTCGATCGCGCGACGGGGGAGCACCCAGCGTTCATGGGTCTCACCTCCTCGCGCCGTGCCGCTGTCGACTGCACGCTAGAGCGTGGCTGCCCGATCCCTCAACCGCTTTTCCGCCAGCTCCCGCAGGACCGCTCGGATCGCCGGGCTCGCGTCGGCGCTGCGCCGCCAGGCGGCGTACACCTCGCGCTTCGGTTGGGGTTCCAGCGGATGCGAGACCAACTCTTCGCCGAGCGGCGGGCGGGCGAGCCTGGGGATGAGTGCGACCACGCCGCCGGCCGCGACCAGCGCGAGTTGGGTGGCGAAGTCGTCGACCAGGTGTCGCACGGCGGGTTCCTCCGGTGCGTCGGCGAACAGGCGGCGGAACCATTGGTGGCACACGGTTCCGGGCGGGCTGGTCACCCAGGCATGGCCGGCCAGGTCTTCGCGGGCGAGGGGAGCGGTCAGCCCGGCGAGCGGATGGGTGCGGCTCACGACCACGTCGCCGGCGTCGGTGTGCAGGTGGCGCTGGGTCATCGACGGCGGCAACGGAGCCGGCAGCCCGTCGGCGTCGTGCACCAGGGCGAGGTCGGCCACACCCGTGTCGACGCTGTGCAGCGCCTGGTCCGGGTCCTGCTCGATCAGGTGCAGGCGCAGGTCGGGGCAGCGGGCCGACAGTCGCGGGATGGCCGGCGCGAGCAGGCCGCGGATGGCGGTGGAGAAGGCGGCGACCTTGAGCACCCCGCGCGGTGCGCCGTCGGTGACCGACCGGGCCGCCTCGGCGCAGCGCTCCAGCGCCTGGAAGACGTCGGGCGCGGCCTCGACGACGGCCTGGCCGGCCGCGGTGAGCACGACGCCGCGGCCGGCCTGGGCCAGCACGGGCACGCCGACCTGGCGTTCGAGCCGCTTGATCTGCTGCGAGACCGCCGAGGCGGTGAATCCCAGTTCGTCGGCCGCCCGGGCCAGGGTGCCGAGAGCGGCCACCGACCGCAGGGCCCGCAGGGCGGTGACATCGATCATGAAGCGATGGTACGTAATAGTGCCAAGAAAGCATCGCTGGACCGCAGGTATCGAGGCGAGCAGGCTCAGTCCATGACCTTGCTTTTCGGCTCGAACCTCGTCGCCATGGTGACCCCGATGCGCCCCGACGGCGCGATCTGCGAATCGGGGCTGGCCGATCTCGTCGACCACCTCCTGACCACCGGCTGTGACGGCATCGTCGTCGGCGGGACCACGGGCGAGTCGCCGACCTTGACCGAAACGGAGTCGGCCTGGCTGGTCGGTGCCGTTTCCGCCCGCGCGGCGGGGCGGGCCCGAGTGATCGCGGGGGTCGGCACCTATGACACGGCCGCCAGCGTGCGCCGGGCCCGCGCGGCCGCGGCGGCCGGCGCGGACGCGCTGCTGCTGGTCTGCCCCTACTACTCCCGGCCGACACAGGCCGGGGTGGAGGCGCACTGCGTGGCGGTGGCCGATGCCACCGAGTTGCCGGTGATGCTCTACGACGTTCCGGCGCGCGCCGGGATCGCGATGGAGACGGACACGCTGATCTCGCTGGCCGGGCATCCGCGGATCCGGGCCGTGAAGGACGCCAAGGGTGACCTGCCCTCGGCGATGGCGGTGATGGCTCGCACGCCACTGGCCTACTACTGCGGGATCGACGAGCTCAACCTGCCCTATCTCGCCTGCGGCGCCGCCGGCCTGCTCAGCGTCGTCGGGAACGTCGCCGCCGACCGCAACGCCGATCTGATCCGCGCGGTGCGCGGTGGCGACCTTGCCTCGGCGCGGGCGATCCAGCGGTCGCTGGACCCGTTGGTCGGCGCCGTCATGGGTACGTCGCAGGGTGCGGTGCTGGCCAAGGCCGCGCTGGCCGAACGGGGGATCATCCCGCACGCGACGGTGCGGTCGCCGTTGCTCCCGGCGCCGGCTTCGGACCTGGCGCGGCTGAAGGAGGCACTCGCCGTCGAGGTCGGGTGAGGGCACCGGCGCCCGTGTCAGTCGCCGTGTCAGGGGCGTGTCAGGTGGGTGTCAGGGGTGCCGCTGATTGTTGGCGGCATGAGAAGTTCAGCGATTGAGGTTTCCAGGTTGCGCAAGGCGTTCGGGGACAAGGTGGTCCTCGACGGCATCTCCTTCGAGGTGCCGACGGGCTCGGTTTTCTCCCTGCTGGGGCCGAACGGTGCGGGGAAGACCACGACAGTCAACATCCTGACCACGTTGATGGGTGCCGATGCCGGCACGGTCCGGGTCGCGGGCCATGACATCGCGTCGCAGACCAAGGCGGTGCGGGCGGCGATCGGGGTCACCGGCCAGTTCGCCGCCGTCGACGAGCTGTTGACGGGTCGGGAGAACCTGCAGTTGATGGCCGACCTCAAACGCCTGCGCTCCAGCGAGCGGGTCGTGGCGGGGTTGTTGGAGCGGTTCGACCTGGTCGGGTCGGCGGGCAAGCAGGCGTCGACCTACTCCGGCGGTATGCGCCGGAAGTTGGATCTGGCGATGACGTTGGTCGGCTCGCCGTCGATCATCTTCCTGGACGAGCCGACGACCGGTCTGGACCCGCGGAGTCGGCGCACGATGTGGCAGATCGTCCGAGAGTTGGTCGCCGACGGCGTCACCGTCCTGCTCACCACCCAGTACCTGGAGGAGGCGGACCAACTCGCCGACCGGGTCGCGGTGCTGCACGAAGGCCACCTGGTGGCGCAGGGCACCCCGGACGAGTTGAAGCGGCAGGTTCCCGGCTCGCATGTGCGCCTGCGGTTCGCCAATGTCGCCGAGTTGGACGCGGCTGCCCGGGTGTTGACCGACGCCACCCGCGACGACGAGGCCCTGGCGCTGCGGGTCCCTAGCGACGGCGGCACCAAGTCGCTGCGGGCGCTGTTGGACCGGCTCGACCGGGAGTCGGTCAACGCCGACGAGTTCTCCGTACACCTGCCCGACCTCGATGACGTATTCCTCGCCCTGACCGGCACCCCCACCAGCTCGAAGGCGGACGTGAAATGAGTTCCCAGGCCCACTCGATCGTGATGCTGCGCCGCAACTTCACCCACATCGGCCGCAACCCCACCTCGGTGTTCAACGCGGTCCTGATGCCCATCGTGATCATGCTGATGTTCGTCTACATGTTCGGCAAGGCGTTCAGTGTCGGGGTCGACTACATCGACTACGCCACACCCGGCCTGATGCTCCTGGCCGTCTGTTACGGCCTCGGATCCACCGCCACGGCGGTGAACTCGGACATGACCAAGGGCATCATCAACCGGTTCAAGGCCATGGACGTCTCCCGCGGCGCGGTCCTGACCGGTCACGTCATCGCCACCGTGCTGACGAACCTGGTGGCGATCGCCGCGCTGACCGGCGTCGCGTTCGCCCTCGGCTTCAGCCCGTCCGCCAGCGCCCTGGACTGGCTCGGCGTCCTTGGCATGATCGTGCTGCTCGGCTTCGCCGCCGGCTGGTTCACCGTCGCGCTCGGCCTGTTCGCGAAATCACCGGAGACCGCCGGCCTGGCGGCGGTCCCGCTGGTCATGCTCCCGTTCTTCTCCAGCGCCATCGTCCCGGCCGACAAGATGGGCCCGGGGTTGCGCGAGTTCGCCGAATACCAGCCGTTCACTCCCATCATCGAAACCCTCCGCGGCCTCCTGAACGGGGCACCGTCCGGCCGGGACGCGATCACCGCCATCGCCTGGTGCGTGCTCATCGCCGCCATCGGCTACCTCTGGGCCCGATCCACCTTCAACAAGCGCGCCTGACCTTCATCAGACTGAGGAGCGAGATCGTGCCTACCTTTGCCACCCCGGGCCCTGTCGCCCTGACCGTCGTCGTCGCCGGGGCCAAGGTGCGGGTCAACGCCACCGACCGGGTCGACACCACCGTCGCGGTCGAGGCCGTCAACCCAGCCGACCCGTCGCACGTGAAGGTCGCGGAGAAGACCAAGGTCGACTTCGCCGCCGGTCAACTGTCGGTCAAGACGACCACCTCGGGGGAGAACAGCGGATCGGTCGCCATCACCATCAACCTGCCGGCCGGCTCGAGCCTGGTGTCCTACCTGGCTCACTCCGACGTGCGGGCACACGGCTCGCTCGGCGAGTGCGAACTGCACCTGGCCTCCGGCCGGATCGCCCTCGACCGGATCACCAACCTGCGGGCCAACATCGCGGGCGGCGACGTCACCATCGACCGGATCGGCGAGTGCGCCACTGTGGACGGAGCCCGGTTCGCGCTGCGGATCGGCGAGGTCGGCGGCGCGGTCAAACTCTCCAGTTCGGCCGGGCAGGTGCGGATCGGTCACGCGGCGGCGGATCTGGACCTGTCCAGTGGCAACGCCGGCTTCGACATCGACCGCGCCGACGCGAACGCCACCGTCAAGACCGGCACCGGGGCGATCCGGATCGGCCAGTTGGCCGCCGGCCACGCCGACCTGGCCAACCACGCCGGCAACATCGACATCGGCGTCAACCCGGCCTCGGCCGCCGCGGTCGACGCCGACAGCACGAAGGGTTCGGTCTACAACTTCCTGCCACCGATCCAGAACCCCGACAACAAGGTCACCGTCCGCGCCCGCACCCGCAACGGCGACATCACCATCGCGCCCGCGCGGTGACACCGATCCGCCGAGCCGCCTCGACGAACCCGTTTCGTCGAGGCGGCTCCGCGGCGCCCAGGTCTTTGAGCAAATTCCGAGGTGCGGCACAGCGGCCTGCGAGGTGGACCACCGAGACTCGCGGCTCATGGGCGTTCGCCGAAACGTGTGGCGCGGGCGTACGCGGCTCGCCGCGTGCGGCGCGATAGTGCTGGCCGTGGTGCTCGCTTCCGCGGTCACCTACGCGATGAACAGGCACGACCCGGCGGCGTCGGCCACGACGAGCACTGCCCGGGTAGACCGCGGTGACGTGGTCACCGCCGTCGCGACGACCGGGTCGCTCGAACCGGCGCAGACCCGCACGCTCAGCTTCGCCACCGGCGGCACGGTCACGGCGGTCAACGTGCGCGCCGGCGACCAGGTGAAGACCGGCCAGGTGCTGGCCGAGATCGACGCTACCGACGCGCAGGAGCGGGTGGACGACGCGCGCCAAGCACTCGACGCCGCGCTCGACGAGGCGCGGGCGGCGGACGACAGCGGCCAGGCGGCGTGTGCGGTGGCCGACTCGGCCGGGGTCCCGGCGCGGACGGTCGCCTTCGCCTGGACCGGCGGGGCGTCGCCCTCGGCCACGCCGTCCGCAGCCGCTTCGCCCACCCCGTCCGCATCTGCTTCGCCTACCCGGTCGGCCAGCCAACCGCCGCGCCCGGGCGGGTCGGCCGGGCCGCCGCACACCGGCGGCAACCGGCCGCGGGGTGGCGGCGCGAGCTCCGACTGTGCCGGCCAGCGGGGCGGCGACCCCGTACTCACCGCACAGCAGCGGTTGACGAGCGCCCGGCTCGCGCTCGCCGAAGCGCAGGATCAGCTCGCCGGCACGAAGCTCAAGGCGCCGATCGCCGGCAAGGTCCTGACGGTGGCCGGGGTGGTCGGCACCGATGTCGGGGCGGGCAGCACGTTCGTGTCGGTGGCCGACGTGGCCGGCATGCAGGTGGCGGCCGACTTTCCCGAGGCCGACGCCAACCACCTGGAGGTCGGGCAGCGGGCGACCGTCACGCTCGCCAACCGGCCCGGCGACGAGCTGGCCGCCCGCGTCGTCCAGGTCAGTCCGGTGGGCGCCGCCGACGGGAACATGGTGCGCTACGGGTCGCTGCTCGCCTTCGAGGTGGTTCCGGCAGGCCTTCTGGTCGGCCAGAGTGCGAGCGTCCGGGTCACCACGGGCCAGGTCACCGGCGTGCTGCGGGTGCCCTCGACCGCGGTGCACGGCGACGGAACCGCCGTCGTACGCACGACCGCGGGCGACCAGACCCGAACGGTCGCGATCGGCCTGCGCGGCGACCGGTACACCGAGATCAAGAGTGGTCTAGTCGAAGGTGACGAGGTCGTCCTAGCCGGCGCATAGCTCGTATCCAGCCGTTCCCAGGCAGCTTTGAGCTGGTGCGAGGCTGGCTCCGAGGCGTCTGCTCCAAGCTGTCGCGCATGCGCCGATCCCTTCCGAGACCGGACCTGTCGCCGGCCCTGCTGGTCAACGTCGTCCTGGCGCTGGCGATAGCCGGCACCGGCGTATGGGCGTACACCTCTTTCGGCAAGGCCGAGGCGGCTGGGCCGAGCGCCGCCGGCACCCGCACCGTCACCGCTGCCCGGGGCATCGTCACCGCTACCGTGTCGGCCGCCGGCAATGTGCGCAGCGCCGCGACGGCCAGCGCCTCGTTCGCCACGTCCGGGACGGTCACCGACATCCGCGTGAAGGTCGGCGACAAGGTCAAGAAGGGCCAGATCCTGGCCACCGTCGACGACACCGCCGCGCAGCGACAACTCGACGCCGCCAAGGCCGACCGCGACGCGGCGCAAGCCGCGCTCGACCGCGCCGAACACGCCAACGGCGACACCTCCGAGGCGCGGGCCCAGGTGAGCCAGGCCGACGCCGACGTCGAGGAAGCCGACGACGGTGTCGCCGGCACCACCCTGCGGGCGCCGCGAGCCGGCACGGTCACCGCGGTCAACGGCACCGTCGGCGGCTCGACCGGCTCATCCGGGTCTTCCGGCTCGACCAACTCATCCGGGTCTTCCGGGTCGACCGGCTCATCGAGGACTTCCGGCTCGACAGGCTCGACCGGCTCGACCGGGTCTACGGGGTCCTTTGGATCGAACGGCTCCAACGGGTCGAACGGGGGCAACGGCGTGGCGGGCGGCTCCGGATCGTCGGCCGGCTTCATCGAGATCGCCGACCTGACCAAGCTCGAGGTCACCGCGTCGGTCTCGGAGAGCGACGCCACCAAGCTCAAGGCCGGCCAGTCCGGCACGGTGACCTGGAACGCGCTGCCGGGCGCCCGTACCACCGGCAAGGTCGCCGGAATCGACCCCAACGCGACGTCCGCGAACAACGTCGTGACCTACGGCGTGACGTTCACCCTCGACGAACTGCCCGAGGGAGTGCGAGCCGGCCAGAGCGTCAACGTGTCGGTGACGGTCGCACGGGCGGAGAACGTCGTCTACGTCAACTCCGCCGCCGTCACCACCGTGGGGAACCGCCACAGCGTGACGGTCGTCGCGGGCGGGCAGCGCACGGTGCGCGCCGTGGAGACAGGGATCGAGGGCGACGGCACAACCGAGATCAAGAACGGGCTCGCGGCCGGGGAGCAGGTAGCGGTCACGCTGGCCACGACCAGCTCCAATCAGGGCGGCTTCCCTGGCGGTGGCGGTTTCCCGGGTGGCGCAGGCTTCCCGGCCGGCGGCGGGTTCAACGGCGGCCGGCGGGCCGGAGGTGGCCGGTGACCGTCCTCGACGTCCGCGAGATAACCAAGGTCTACGGCGAGGGCGCCGCGACCGTCCACGCCCTGCGTGGGGTGTCGTTGAGCGTCGAACGCGGTGAGTACGTGGCGATCATGGGTTCGTCCGGCTCCGGCAAGTCGACGCTGATGAACATCCTCGGCTGCCTCGACATCCCGTCCACCGGGCAATACCTGCTCGACGGCGTCGACGTCAGCCGACTCAACGACCGTCAGCTCGCGCTGGTCCGGAACCGGCGCATCGGGTTCGTCTTCCAGTCCTTCAACCTGATCCCGCGTACGACCGCACTGGCCAATGTGGAGCTCACGCTCGCGTACGCCGGCGAGAACGCGGCGGCGCGCCGGCGACGGGCGCGGGTCGCGCTGGACATGGTCGGCCTCGACGACCGGGCCGACCACGAGCCCAACCAGCTCTCCGGCGGCCAGCAGCAGCGCGTGGCGGTGGCTCGGGCCCTCGTCACCGAACCGGCGCTCGTGCTCGCCGACGAGCCGACCGGAAACCTCGACAGCCGGTCCACCGAAGACATCCTGCGCATCTTCGACGACCTGCACGCCGCCGGCCGCACCATCCTTCTCATCACCCACGAAGCGGACGTAGCCGCCCGGGCCAGCCGACTGATCCGGCTCTTCGACGGCCAGATCGCCTCCGACGTCCGGCAGGAACGGATCCTGACATGAGTTTCTTCGAGGTGCTGCGCTTCGCCGTGCGCGGAATCGGCGCCAACAAGCTCCGCTCCGGGCTCACCATGCTCGGCATCCTGATCGGTGTCGCGGCGGTGATCCTGCTCGTCGCGGTCGGCAACGGCTCGGCCCGCCAGGTCGCCGACCGGATCGAGGCGCTCGGCACCAGGACCCTGACCGTGCAGGGTGCCGGTAGCGGCGACGTGCTCACGCCGCCGGTTGCGCAGGCGCTGCACGACCCGGTGCTCGCGCCCGACGTGGCATCGGTGTCGCCGGTCGTCAGCGCCCAGGCGACCCTCACCTACGAGGGCACGGACCACGCGGTCCAACAGTTCGTCGGCAGCTATCCGAGCTACTTCGGCGCGTCCAACTCGCCGGTCGGCACCGGAACGGCCTTCACCGACGACGACGTCACCCAGGGTCGCCGGGTCGTCGTGATCGGCCGGACCGTCGCCGACGAACTGTTTCCCGGCGTCGAGCCGGTCGGCAAGGAAATCACCGTCAACGGCGCCCTGTTCACCGTGGTGGGCGTGCTCGACCAGAAGAGCAGCGCGTCCGGGTTCCTCGACGCCAACGACCTGGCGATCGCGCCATTGACCGCGGTGCAGCAGACGCTGACCGGGTACGGCGCCTTCAACTCCATCGTGGTCGAGGCCAGTTCCTCCGAGAAGGTGACCGACGCGCAGTCGCAGGTGACCACGATCCTCTCGCAACGCGTGCAGGTCCCCGCCAACTCGACGACCCAGCCCTATCGCATCCAGAACGCGTCGCAGCTGCTCGAGACGCAGAGCCAGACGGCCGACACGTTCACCACGCTGCTCGGTGCCGTCGCCGGCATCAGCCTGCTGGTCGGCGGGATCGGCATCACCAACATCATGCTCGTCACGGTGACCGAGCGGACCCGCGAGATCGGCATCCGCAAGGCACTCGGCGCACCACGCCGGGTGATCCTCACCCAGTTCCTGGCCGAAGCCACGATGCTCAGCCTGCTCGGCGGCGGGCTGGGCGTGGCGGCCGCACTCGTCGGCAGTCACTTCACGATCGTCGGCGTACGACCGGTGATCGTTCCCAGCTCGATCGCGCTAGCCCTGTGCGTATCTGTGGCGATCGGCCTGTTCTTCGGCAGTGTTCCCGCCAACCGGGCCGCCCGCCTGCGCCCCATCGACGCCCTCCGCTACGAGTGACATCGGGAGACCTCTGGTGACCCATTACACATTGGACGCCCAACTGGCCGCCGCGGCGAGCCGCCGCTGGTGGAACAGATATACCCTGGTCCTGGCTCTGGCGCTGCTGCTCGTCGGCGGTTTCGCGACCGGCATCCAGGTCCAGAAGGCCTACGGCGACCAGCCCACCGCGGCGTCCGGCCCGGCCGGGTTCCGCGGCCAGGGCACCCTCACCCCGCCGACCGCGTTCCCCGGCGGTGCCGCCCGCCAGCGAGCCGGCGGCGGCGAGGCCACGACCGGCACCGTCAAACTGGTCGACGGCAAGACCGTCTACGTGCAAACGGCCTCGGGCGAGCTGGTCACCGTCCGCACCGACGGCGACACCACCGTGCGGGTTCCGGGAAAGCTCACGAACCTCAAGGCCGGCGACAAGGTCAGCGTCGAGGGCAGCGCCGACGCGGAGGGCTCGGTGACGGCCTCGGCGGTCACGAAGACCGGCTGAGACACGATGCCCGCGGCTAGTCGGCGATCCGCAGTTCGACCGGGATGTTGCCGTTAGTGGCGCGGGAGTAGGGGCAGACGCGGTGTGCGGCCGAGGCGAGTTCCTTCGCGGTGCCGGGCGCGACGTGGGGCAGGTTGACGAGCAGGGTCACCGCCAGGCCCAGGCCTTGGTCCTCGTTGCCGAGACTGACGAGGGCGCTGACGGTGGAGTCGGTCATGTCCGCTTCGGTCTGGCGGGCGACCAACCGCAGCGCGCTGTGGAAGCAGGCGGCGTAGCCGGAGGCGAACAACTGTTCCGGGTTCGCGCCGTCGCCGGTCCCGCCGAGTTCGGGCGGCATGGCCAGGTCGAGGTCGATACGGCCGTCGGAGGTGGCGACGTGACCGTTGCGGCCGTCGCCCGTGGAGACGGCCTCGGCGGTGTAGAGGATCTTGGTGAGCATGCTGTTCCCTTCGGTCGGGTGTGCGTTCAACGTATGGAGCTTGCGAAGACCCCTCCAGGCCTCACCGTCTCCATTTCATGTCTGATCGTCTCGTCGGTGCTTGAGCGGGCGATACGATCGGTCCATGGACGTACTCAGTGACGCGATCGGTGTCATGCGCACGGGTCGCCCGCACTCCACGGAGATCCGCAAGCGTGCTCCGTGGGGCGTCCGGGCCGAACCGTTCTCCGGGGCCGGCTTCCATGTCGTGCTGGAGGGGTCGTGCTGGTTGATCCCGCAGGAGGGCGCGCCGATCGCGCTGAGTGCCGGTGACGTCGTGTGCCTGCCGCACGGTTGCGGGCACGCGCTGGCCGACAGCGTGTCAACGCCGCTGGCGAACGCACCGTCGGCCAGCCTGCCGGCGATCACACCGAGCACCGACGACGGTGAGGGGGCCGCGACGGTCCTGTTGTGCGGTGCCTACACGCTCGACCAGACGCGCCCGCATCCACTCTTCGAGGAACTGCCCGACGTGATCCACCTGCCGGCTCGTCTCGGCCATCACCGGCCGCTGCACGCGGCGGTCAACCTGCTCGGCGACGAGATCGCCAATCCCGAGCACGGAACCGAAGCGGTCGTGTCGGCGCTGCTGGACATGATGCTGCTCTACATCCTGCGGGCCTGGCTGTCGTCACAAACCGGCGGCGGTTGGGCCGCGACGCTGCGAGACCCGGTGATCACCGCGGCGCTGCGCCACATCCACCAGGAACCGGCTCGACAGTGGACGGTCGAAACACTGGGCGCGAAGGCCGGCTTGTCGCGGGCGGCGTTCTCCCGCCGGTTCACCTCGCTGGTCGGCAAGCCGCCCCTGGGCTATCTGACCTGGTGGCGGATGACCCTGGCGGCGCAACTGCTGCGCGACAGCGACAGACCCCTGCAGGCCGTCGCGCAACGCACCGGGTATACGTCAGAGTTCGCCTTCGCCAAGGCCTTCAAACGCGAGCACGGCCTAGCGCCGGGCCAGTTCCGCCAGCAGTCGAGGCGATGACCGCGACCCGGTGCACGTAGGCTGACTCACCCGTTGGTCGCCCCCGCCGCGATGGCGGCGTGTGGCCGATGGGTGGCGTCGCCGGGCCGCAGCAGGCGCTCGACTTCCGCGAAGCCGGCTCGGGCCAGTCGCTCGGAGAACTCGTCGACGGGCCAGCGATAGGCGGTCACGACCTTGTGGTCGAAGGCCTCGACTTCGTCACCAACGAAAATAGCGACCACCAACGTTCCGGCCGGGGCCATCGCCCGCCGGAACTCCGCGAGCACGCCGTCGAGATCCTGCGGCGGCAGATGGATCAACGAGCCCCAGGCCAGGATGCCGCCGACGGATTGGTTGGCAACGGCGAGATTGTCGAACGACCCAAGTTCGTAGGTGCCGCTCGGGTGGGCCGCCTGCGCGTGGGCGATGAACTCGGGGACCATGTCGATTCCCGTCGCGTCGGCACCCAGCGCGCGCAGGTATTCGGTGATGTGGCCAGGGCCGCAGCCCAGGTCGAGCACCGGGCCGGTTTGGCCGGCCAGATGTCGCCCGATGAAGGCGAGGTCGTCGGGATGTACCTGCTGGCTCGTGCCGAACAGATCGATGTAGAGCTCCGCGACGGACGCATATGCCTGCCTGACCGGCTCCAGGTTCACCGGGCGAGTCTAGGGACCCTCGGAAGGCCAGAGCGGGCCGGGTGGTCGTCACCCTCTCAGGTCAGCACAGCGGCGACACTGGCCACGAACCACTCCTCGAACTGTTCCGCCGACCAACCGCGCTGACCGACGAGCCAGTCGTAGTTGCGCACGTCCTGCGCGAGCCACAACACGTCGGCGGCCTGTTCCTGGTCGACCCGCACCTCGCCGGTCTCGATCAGGTCGGCGGCGAACATCAGCATGCCGTGGCGGCGATCCTCGAGATTCTTGCGCCAGATCGCCGCGGCGTCCGCGTCGGCGGTCGCCGCGCCGGCGAGCGCCAGCATCACGCGAGCCTGCCGGGCGTGGACCTCGGAGAGATGCCGGGCGTATCGGGCGAGTTTCGGTCGCAGACCGGTCAGCCCGCGAATGTCGGTGACGAACGACCGGTCCTGCATCGCCACCTGCTCGTCGTCGCCGACCAGGGTCACGTCGACCAGGTCGGAGAGGAGCTGGCGTTTGTTGCCGAACACCGCGTACACCGTCTGGATGGCGACGTCGGCCTCGGCGGCGATGGCGGTGAGCGGGGTAGCCGCGTAGCCGGGGTCGACGAACAACTTGGCGGCGGCATCGAGGATCGCTCGCCGCGTCAGCCGCGCCTGCTCCTGGCGCCTCGGCGAAACATATCGGCGGTTGACAGCCACGGGGGCAGCGTAGTCCACTATTAGATAAAGCTTCGCTCTATTGACTAAAGCCTTAGGTGGTCGAAATGCCGTACGGCGTCGTGCAGGACATGCCCGGAGTCACCGAGCAGGAGTATCGCCAGGTCGAGAAGCACCTCGGCCCGGACCGCCCGCCGGGCCTGCTGGCCCACGTCGCCGGTCCCTCGGAGGAAGGCTGGCGAATCATCAACGTCTGGGCCGACGAGGCCGCGTTTCGTCGGTTCCAGACGGAGCGCCTGGTCCGCGCCGCGGGCCTGGCAGCGCAGGAGGACGGCTTCGACCCGACCAAGGCCGCCAGGTTCCGGTCCACCAGCGTCTCCGGCGCCGAGATGCCGTTCTGATGACTGACACCTCCGCTCTGCGGGCCCGCAATGCCGACTTCTGGGCGCAGGCGGCACCCGGCTGGATCACGCATGCCGACTGGCACGACGAGGTCGGCCGGCCGCTGGGCGCGGCGGCGCTCGACTGGCTGCGGCTACGGCCCGGCGAACGGGTGCTGGACGTCGGCTGCGGGTGCGGCGGTGCCACCGCCGAACTCGCCGCGGCGGTGGCACCATCGGGCAGCGCCGTGGGCCTCGACCTCGCCGCCGCGATGGTGGCGGCAGCCCGGGCGCGGTTCGCCGCGCCGGGTCTGCGTTACCTGGTCGGCGACATCGAGACCCTCGATCGCGTGCCCGGAGCGCCGTTCGACGCCGTCCACTCCCGGATGGCGCTCATGCTCTTCGCGGATCCGGTCGCCGGACTGACGACGATCCGGCGATCTCTGCGCACCGGGGGCCGGCTGGCCGCGACCGTGTTCCGTGACGGCGGCGCGAATCCGTGGCTGCCAGCGGCGATGCTCGGCGCGGCGCCATTTTTGGGTGCGATGCCGCCGTTACCGATCGGTGACGAGCCGGGGCCGTTCGCCTTCGCGGACCCGGCGCGGGTGACCCGCCTGCTCACCGCGGCGGGCTTCACCGACGTCGCGGTCGTCGCGCAGGACGTCGCGCTCGAACCGCCCGAAGACCCCGAAGCGGTCGCGGCATGGCTGATCGAGATCGGTCCCGCCGGCGCGGCCTACCGGGCCGCTCTTCCGTCCGCCCAGAAATCCGCCCGTGCGGGCGCGGCACGCCTACTGGAACGCTTCCGCACGGCCGGCAACGGCTATCGGTTGCCCGCCGGATGCTGGCTGATTACGGCGACAACCCCCGAGCCCGCCCGAGGTCAGGAATGACGCCGGTGACTTCTCGGCAGGCCGCTCCTCGCACTCCTCGCCAGCGCCGCCGCCCGAAACCGCGACGAACCAGCGCGCCCCCGCCGCGCCCGACGGCGTCGCCGCAGTGCCGACGGGACAGTATTCGGCGGCCTGGCAGGTGCTGACTGTTCGTGGGGCCCTTATGGCACGAGGATGGCGCGGCCGCGGACGCGGCCGGCGTCGAGGTCCTGGATCGCGTCGAGGGCGGCGTCCAGTGGGTAGGTGCGGGTGTGCAGGGTGACGCGGCCGGCTTGGGCGAGCACCATCAGTTCGGCGAGGTCGTTGTAGGTGCCGACGATGTTGCCGACGATGTTGCGTTCGGTGGAGATGATGTCGAGGGTCGGGATGTGGACGGTGCCGCCGTACCCGATGACGAAGTAGGAACCGGCCCGCGCGGTCATCGCGAACGCGTCGGCTTCGGCGCCCTGTTCGGCGACGAAGTCGAGCACTACGTCGGCGCCGCGGCCGCCGGTCAGGTCCTGCACGGCCTGCACGTGAGTGCCGTCGGCGACGACGGTCTCGTGTGCGCCGATCTGTTCGGCGAGCTTGAGTGCGTCGGGGTTGCGGTCGACGACGATGATCTTCGTGGCGGTCAGGGCGGCGAGGCATTGGATGCCGATGTGGCCGAGCCCGCCGGCGCCGATGACGACGGCTGTGGTGCCGGGATACAGGAGTGGGACGGCTTTGCGGACGGCGTGGTAGGCGGTGATGCCGGCGTCGGCGAGGGCGGCGACGTCCTGGGGGCGGGTCGACGGGTCGAGCTTGACGCAGGCGCGCTCGGAGGTGAGTAGGACTTCGGCCATCCCACCGTCGTGGGACAGGCCGGGGAAGGAGCTGTTGACGCAGTGCATGTCGTCGCCGGCCCGGCAGGCGCGGCATAGGCCGCAGGTCGTCGTGGGGTGCAGGATCACGGTGTCGCCGACGGCGACGCTGGAGACCGCCGAGCCGACCTCGTGCACCCACCCGGCGTTCTCGTGGCCGAGTGTGTAGGGCAGCTGTGGGGCCATCGCCGCGGCCCACTGGCCTTCGGCAATGTGCAGGTCGGTGCGGCAGACGCCGGCGCCGCCGATCCGGACGAGCACGTCGAACGGCCCTTTGACGGTCGGTTCCGGTACGTCCTCGACCACCGGCTGCTGGTGGTACGCGTGTAGCCGTACGGCTTTCATGTGTCCTCCACTCCGTAGCGGTGGCGCAGCATGCCGCGGCAGATGCCGGTGTTGGCGTCGAGGCTGGTGCGGGTCAGCCGGGCCTTGCGCAGGTGCAGCGGCACCGCAGGCGCGTCCACGGGGTCGCCCGAGCCCGGCTCGATGAGCAGCGTTGCGTCGTCCCCGGCCGGGAGGCTCAGCTCGGCCCGCCGGCGTCGTAGCCGGGCGAGTGCGGGCGAGGGCGGCACCCTGCCAAGCGTGAGCGCGGCGAGCTCGGCCGGCGTGGCTCCCGCGTCAACGAGTGGCCTGCACACCTGGTCCGTGCCGGCGAGCACGGCCTTGCGGAGGAAATTCTCGCGGAGCGTGTCGAGCTCGTCGACGGCCTCCCCCTGGAAGGAGCCGACGAAGCCGGCCCGCGCCGCGACTCCCTCATTGATCGCGTCGGCGGCGAAGTGCTCGTCGAGCACCACTTCCACTCGATGCACGGCCTCCACGGTGGACACCGCGTCGTAGGCGTCGGCCACCATCAGATAGGCGAAGTTGGGCGCGCAGAAGTAGGTCGGCAGCCGCAGGTGCACGACCGCGTCGCCGTCGTCGGACAGCGACGCGGATGCGACGAATCCGAGCTTGGTGATCGGCTCGTCCAGCTCCGGGTCGCGTACCTCGTCGAGCGCGTCGAAGAGGGGGCGCGACCCCGTGTCCGTGGTCATGTCGGCTCGACCAGCTGCGCGTCCTCCCGGGCCGCCGGGGTGCCCTCGCCGGCGTCGAGGCGGAACTCCGCCGGCACCTCGATGTCGTAGAGCTTCGCCGTGTTGAGCCCGAGGATCTTCTTCTTGGTGGCGGTGGTGACCCGCGGGTAGTCGGAGAACTCGTCGCTCGGGTAGTCCCAGTCGACGAGCCCTTCGATCTGCCACTTGGGTTCCCAGATGCCGTAGTCACTGCCGAAGGTCATCTTGTCTTCGCCGACCCAGAACAGCAGCTCGCCCATCACCTTCGCGAAGAACTTCGGCCGGGCGTGCATGAGACCGCCGATGACGACCGACAGGCCCGCGTACACGTTGGGCTCCTGGGTCGCCATGAAGCAGAAGTCCTCGATCCGCGGCAGGCCCACGTGCTCGACGATGAAGTTCAGCTCCGGGAAGTCGGTCGCGGCATGGTCCACATCGGACACATCGAACGCGTCCTTGTCCAACGGCCAGAT